>DUMT01000065.1 GCA_012839705.1 Clostridiales bacterium
AAAGAATTATTTGGAGCAATTCATTGATTTTTCGGTTTAATTGTTTTATAATTTCTAAACTGATGATTTCCGATTTAATCTGCCGTGAAAGGATAAGGATTTTTATGATTAAGAGTGGGATATTTCGACCTGTGATTCTTGCCGCCTGTGCGATTATGGTTCTGCTTTCGGCATGCGGAAATACAACGGTAGTTGACAGCGACGTATCCACCGATGCTTCAGCCACAAAAGCAACTTCAACCACCGGCACCACCAAACCGCCAATGGACACAAACCCCCTTACCGGGATTGCGGATATCAAACCCGGCGAAGGGACAAGGCCGGTAGCTATAATGATTGGCAACAACGACAAATCCCGCCCCCAGCTTGGGATTGAGAAAGCCGATGCGTATTTTGAAGCCGAAACCGAAGGGGGCATTACCAGGATTATGGCAGTGTTCTCCGGAGCCTCCCGTATTCCCGACAAGCTTGGCCCTATACGCAGCGCTCGCACTCCCTTTATCAAAATCGCTGAGTCCATCGGCGCAATTTACTGCCATGCAGGGGGAAGCAGCACCGGGCTTGACCTTCTTAAGACCGCTGATGTGAACAGCATCAATGCCTTAAACGGCTCCAGCAGCTCCGCCTTTTGGCGTGACGCAACCCTTAGGAATACCAAAGGCCAGGAATACAGCCTGCTCACCTCCGGCAGCAAGCTCAGCGCCAAAATTAATTCCCTCAAACTTTCAGCCAGTCCCACAAAACCATCCCCCTTCAACTTTAACAATTCCGTAAAGGGCTCCGGTCTTGGCCAAAAGGTTCAAATACATATGTCCGGCGCACAAACCGTCAGCTTTACCTACGATTCTGAAACCGGGCTGTATTTAAAATCCAACGGGACCCTGGAAAAAGGCGTTCCCCATAAATCCGAAAGCGGGGTTACCCTTTCGGCAGCTAATGTAATCATTATGTATGACGAAAAGTACAGCGAAAACGAAAGGACAATCGGGTTCAGGCTGATTAGCGGGACGGGCGTCCTTGTCAGCGGTGGCACAAGCCGCCAAATCCGCTGGAACCGCACAAAGGACAGGCTCCAGTTTACAGAAGCAGACGGTACAACGCTGAATCTCGCAACCGGCAGGTGCTATGTCTGCCTGACAGATAAAAACAACTCATCAAAAACCGTATTGTCATAAAAAATCGCCATCCTAGCCGGATTGGATTAAAAAATCGCCATCCTAGCCGGATGGCGATTTTTTTATGTGGTTCGCTTTTTCTGTGCCCGCCCTTTTTGTTAAATTAATGCAATTTCTGTGTATGTTTATGTCATGTGTGGGAAACCTAAAATTTGAATCATTGTCCATAGCCCAAACCTGGCATTAAATATGCACAGAAAGGCATGAATCGGTTATGTCGGAGTTAACGCCCAAAATTCACAACAACGAAATCCCGAGTGACAATAGCGCTTTTTTCAGGGCACTCGCCCATGAATTCATCGCGGAGCCCCATCCGCCGGGCAGCTTGCGGCCTTTAAGAAGGCAAATCAAAAAAGCGCTGCGTACATTAAGGCAGGCAGGGCATAAATACGGGGCAAAAAACAACCGGCCCGGCGAAGAACGGGACGGATTTTGCGAATGGCTGAACGACAATTACTATCTTCTGATGAGGGAGGGGGCAAGCCTTCTAACCTCCCTGAAATACGCCGACGCTCAGCCCAGCGTTGACAACTGGCCCGCCACCTGCCTGCTGCTAAAAAAGCTTGTCCAGAAAACCGGCGTGCCTGATGCTAAGGAATTCGACGAGCTGGTGGAAACCCTCCAGAAAGTGCGGCCCCTTACCGTCTTTGAGCTGGAGCAGCTACCCTTATGCCTCAGGGCTGCCCTGATTTTAACCGCCGCCGAAGCCTGCGGAAAAGAGGGAAGCGAAGCCGAACGGCTGATTTCAATCGCAGTTACTGGGCTTAGGCAGGCGGTGGGCTTGGATTTCGCAGACTTAACAGAAAGGCACAGCATAGTAGAGCGGATTTTAAACGACGACCCTGTGGGGATATACCCCAAAATGGATGAAAAATCCCGGGCGGAATACCGCCGGCTGACAGCCCTCGCCGCTATAAAAACCGGCAGGAGCGAAGCCGCAACCGCCGCCGATATGATAGAACAGGCCAAGAAAGGGGAAGGCCCCCGGGAAAGGCATGTGGGCGCCGCCCTTACCGCCTTTATGAATAACCGCGGCAAATACAACCGCGGGCGGGCTTTCCTGATAAGCACCCTTTTAATCCCCGCCTTTTTCTCCATCCTGCTTGCCGCCGTTGTAAACATTCCCGCCCTTGCCCTTGTTTTCTATCTGCCCTTAATAGAGCTGTTTAAGCCTCTCCTGCAGCAAATTTTCCTAAAAGGCATTGCCCCAGTCCGCCTGCCAAGGATTGAATTGGGCGGGGTAATCCCGGAGGAAGGCAGGACGGTTATAACGGTATCCACCCTGCTCCCCGGAGCGAAAAACGCCAAAAAAACGGCGGAGCACCTGTTTAGGCTGTATAACACCAACGGGCAGGGCGCTGTTCAGGTTTGCCTGCTGGCGGACTTAAAGCAGGCGGACTACCCCACCCTTGCTAAAGACAGCGCTGACATCGCCGCAATGAGAAGGGAAATTGTGCGGCTTAACAGAAAATACGGCAATAATTTTGTCCTGGCGGTACGCCCCAGAAGGTACAGCCCCACCATGAACGCCTACACCGGGTACGAAAGGAAGCGGGGGGCAATAACAGAGCTTGTAAGGGTTATAAAGGGCGCCCCACCAACTTTCCTTGCCTTTGAGGGGGATTTGGAAAAACTCCGGCAGGCAAAATACATCCTTGCCCTTGACGCCGATACCGGAATGCTGCTGGATACCGCCGCGGAACTTGTGGGCACCGCCCTCCACCCCCTCGTACAGCCGCAGATTGACTGGGACAGGAATAGGGTCGTAAAGGGGTATGGGATTTTAATCCCCCGGATTGGCACAGAGCTTCTGTCGGCAAACAATACCGCCTTTTCCCGCGCTACCTCAGGTATCGGTGGAATCACGCCCTACGACACCACCGCCAGCGATTTTTATATGGACTGCTTTTCCTCCGCCATTTTTACGGGAAAAGGCTTAATTAATGTAGATGCCTTTTCGCTGCTTGAAAAACTGGATTTGCCAAAAGAGCAGATTTTAAGCCACGACATCATTGAAGGATGCATTCTCCGCACAGGGCTGGTATCCGATGTGGAGATGACCGATGGCACGCCCTCCGCAATGGGTACATGGCTGGACAGGCTCCACCGCTGGATACGGGGCGATTGGCAGAATATGCCCCTTATATTTAACAAAGAGCTCCCGCTTAGCAGGCTTGACAAATGGAAGATGGTGGACAACCTCCGCCGTTCCATCACCCCGGCGGCTTCCATTTTCTGCCTGCTGATTTCCCCGTTTTTCGGCTGGCATACAGGGCAGGTCCTTGCCCTCACCGGTCTGCTTTGCCCCATATCCGGCAACATCCTGTCGGCAGTGATGGCACTTATCCGCGGCGGATGGCTGGCATTGGGCGGGCGGTATTATTCCCGGGTGCTCCC
>DUMT01000066.1 GCA_012839705.1 Clostridiales bacterium
GGTATCTCAACACCGCCTATTACCAGCCGCCTGCCGGATACCAGGCGGTGCACGTCATAACCATGACCAATACGCATTTTATCAATCCTTTGTCAGCTTTTCTTTCTGAATTCTATAATGCTATGCGCGACGGCAATATCTCCGGGGGTGGTGATTTTAATATTCTCATACTCAGATTCAACCAGGCAAACATTAACGCCCAGCCTTTCAACCAGCTGGCTGTCATCGGTAAAATCTTCACCGTTTTGGGCAGCTGCTTTTGCCGCCCTTAAATACAGCTCCCTTTCAAAAACCTGGGGGGTTTGGGCTATCCAGAGGTTTTTTCTGTCCGGAGTGCCAGCCACAAACCCGGAATTGTCGGACATCTTAACCGTGTCCTTGCAGGGCACAGCCGCAATGGCGGCGCCGGTATTCCAGGCCGATTCAACGACCCTGTCAATTGTCCGGGAAGTCACCAATGGCCGGGCGCCGTCGTGTATGGCGAAGAATTTTGTGTCAGCCTGCGCGCAGTTGATTCCATTGAACACCGACTGCTGCCTGGTGCCCCCTCCCGAAACCACCGTACTGACCTTATCAAAAGTGTATTGCCTGCATATATTAATAATCTCCGAAAAATCCTGGGTTCTGGCGACAACAACAATCTCCCGTATATTTTCAGCTTCCTGAAAAGCCTTTATGGTATGCGCTATAGCAGGTGTCCCATCCAGCAGGACAAGCTGTTTTTGTATTCCTTCCATGCGGGTAAAGCTCCCGGCGGCAGCTATTATTGCAGCAGCCCTTTTGTCACCGCTTAAAGGCGGAGTGACACTATACACCAAAACTTTATCCATTCAGTAATTTCCTCTCTTAAACTTGCCATCTGGATATTCTGGATATAATTAAACATGCCATTCAAAGTGGAAACCGCTTCAAATGGCATGCTGGTTGTCAGTCTTATATGGAAATCTGGTGGGCGATATTGTAAAGCTCAAAATCAAAGGGCTTTTTCATGCGAAGGGCTTCTTCAATATCGAAATCAACTATCCTGTCGTTTTGGATTGCAACAACCCGGTTGCTCTTGCCCTGGAGCAGCAGTTCAACAGCGTAGTAACCCATCTCGCTTGCCAGAACCCTGTCCCTGACTGTGGGTGAACCGCCGCGCTGAACGTGGCCAAGAATGGTTGCACGGCTTTCAATGCCGGTTTCCTTCTCAATCCTTGCAGCCAGTTCCATAACGCCGCCTACGCCTTCGGCAACAACAATGATAAAGTGCTTTTTGCCGGTTTCATTAGCCTTCTTCATCCTCTGAATTATATCCCTTTCAAAATCAAAGGGCACTTCCGGCACAATAATGGATGTAGCACCAACGGCAATACCCACATTAAGGGCAAGGTATCCTGCATGGCGGCCCATAACTTCCACTACGCTGCAGCGGTCGTGGGACTGGGCGGTATCGCGGATCTTGTCCACCATTTGGATACATGTATTCATGGCTGTGTCATAGCCGATTGTATATTCACAGCAGGCAATATCATTATCTATGGTACCGGGAATACCGACGCACGGCAGGCCCCTCTGTGTCAAATCCTGGGCACCACGGAATGAACCGTCACCTCCGATTACCACAACGCCATCTATACCGTTCTTGCGGCAAGTTTCGATGGCTTTCTGCATGCCTTCTTCGGTACGGAATTCCGGGCATCGGGCTGTAAACAACATAGTACCGCCCTGATGGATTATATCTGAAACGCTCCTTAAATTCATGGGAAAAATATCCCCGAGAATAAGCCCGTTATAACCACGGTATACACCGAAAACTTCAACACCTTTGCTTAATGCAGTGCGCGCCACTGCGCGGACTGCGGCATTCATTCCAGGGGCATCCCCGCCGCTGGTCAAAACTGCTATCTTCCTGACAGACATCGGTATCCTCCTCAATTCCTGCTTAACTAATACTCACTTGGTTATTATACAACAATATTTTAAAAAAGTTCAAGGTCATACCAGACAGAATATTCAACAAATTTTAGCCATTTAATTTTCACTCAATATATACAACATTGTCTTTCCCCAGAATTCTCCTAAGTTCTTCCAGCATAACCTCGTTTGGTTCGACAAACATATTCTGCGGAACCCTCAGCAGTTTACCTGTGTCCTGGAACCTGATATACACCGGCACCGTGCCGTCAAAGACATTGGTTACAAGGCATGCCCTGCGGTAATCCTCCCCCTTGGCAGAAGAAACCCGGAGATACAAACCCGGCGGAGCCTTTTGCTTTTTTTGGTTTTTGGGGCTTTTCTTTACCTGAACCAGTTCTGGTTTTGTAGGGTCCGGGGCAGGGCTGACTTCCTCCACAATGATTTTGGCAGGCTCGTCCTCCCTGATACTCAATCTGCCGCCCACCAGCACCGCTGTGCCGCCCGTAATATACTGGGCATACTCCGCAAGGATGCGGGGAAAGATGAGAGCCTCCATTGAGCCATACAAATCCTCAATATCGGCATATGCCATTATGGAATTATTCTTTGTAGTTTTCTTCTTAATATTATCAAACATTCCGAGAATTGTAATATCATCGCCTTCTTTATAGTCGCCGGAGTTTTCCTCAATAGAATTTATGATATCATCCAGCCTGTTGACCCTGCCTGCCTCATAAAGGGAAACGTAAGGCAGCAATGGGTGGCCGGATATATACAGCCCCGTAACTTCCTTTTCCATGGCTAAAAGCTCGGAATACGGGAATTCCTCCCTTTCAGGCAAAGTGGGCTGACCCATATCCTTTTCCAGCATATCAAAAAATCCAATTTGCCCTGTGAGGTTTACCCGGTTTTGCTGTTCGAGCTGGTCAAGGACAGTTTCCGCCGACTCCAGCATCTGCCGCCTGTTGGCGCCAAGCCCGTCCAGCGCGCCGCAGCGGATAATGCTGTCCAGCGCCCGGGAGTTAAACTCCCGGTAGACGGACATGCGCTGGCAGAAGGAGTAAAAGCTTTCAAACCTGCCGTTCCGCTCCCGCTCAGCCACAAGCTCGGAAATAAGCCCGCGCCCTAAATTCTTAACAGCCAGCAGCCCAAACCGCAAATTGTTGCCTTCAACTGTAAAGCCCGCCCCGCTCTCATTCACCGACGGGGGCAGAACCTTTATCCCAAGCCGCCCGCATTCTGCTATATATGCTGCCACCTTGCTGCTGCCATCCAGCACGCTTGTCAGAAGGGCGGCAAAATACTCCTTCGGGTAGTGGCATTTAAGGTATGCCGTCTGGTAAGCGATATGGGCATAGGCGGCAGCATGGGCCTTGTTAAAAGCGTAGGAGGCAAAAGAGGACATCTCGTTGAATATCTGCTCGGCAATCTCGGCAGATACTCCTCGGCGAACGCATCCTTCCACTTCCACTTCGCCCTTTTCGTTTACAAGCCCGTGGATGAAAATCTGCCGCTCCCTCTCCATTACATCATGCTTCTTCTTGGACATGGCGCGCCTTACAATATCCGCCCTGCCTAAGGAATAGCCCGCCAACTCCCGGAAAATCTGCATAACCTGCTCCTGGTATACAATACAGCCATTTGTAACGTCCAGGATAGGCTTTAATTTCGGATGCAGGTACCGCACCTGCCCGGGATTGTGCCTGTTGTTTATAAACTTCGGGATTGAATCCATGGGCCCGGGGCGGTAAAGGGCAATAACCGCTATCAAATCCTCAAAGCATACCGGCTGAAGGCTGGACAGTACCCGTTTCATGCCCGCGGATTCAAACTGGAAGACCCCCTCCGTCTGCCCCTGGGACATCATCCTGTAAACCTCCGGGTCGTCCATGGGGATGTTATGGATGTCAAAATCCCTGACCGTTTCCCGGATAATCTTCTGGGCCTCGTCAATGACCGTGAGGTTCCTCAGCCCCAGAAAATCCATTTTGAGCAGCCCAAGCTCCTCAAGTATGTTCATGGGGAACTGGGTTGCCACAAGCTCACCGTTAAGGCACAGCGGCACATAATCGCTGACCGGCCTGTCGGTGATGACCACGCCTGCGGCATGGGTGGAAGCATGGCGGGGCATACCCTCCACCTTTTTAGCCATATCAATAAGCTCGTGAACCTGCGAATCGGATTCATACAGCTCCCTTAACTCCGGGGAAATCTGCAGGGCTTTGTCGATGGTAATCCCAAGCTCCCAGGGGATTAGCTTTGCGGTCTTGTCCGCGGTGGCGTATGGAACCCCCATCGCCCTGGCAACGTCCCGTATAGCCGCCCTTGCCGCCATGGTTCCAAAGGTTATAATCTGGGCAACGTGGTCGGATCCGTATTTATTGATAACATAATCAATTACAAGCTGGCGCTTTTCGTTGCAGAAATCTATATCAAAATCCGGCATGCTGACCCGCTCGGGGTTCAAAAACCGCTCAAACAGCAGGTTGTACTTTATCGGGTCGATTCCGGTAATCCCGATGCAATAAGCGCATAGGCTCGCCGCCCCGGAACCCCTGCCCGGGCCCACCGGTATATTGTGGCTTTTGGCATACTGGACAAAGTCGTTGACAATAAGGTAATAATCCACATACCCCATCTGCTTTATGGTGTTGATTTCATATTCCAGCCTGTCCACGATTTCCCTGTCGGGGTTTTCGCCGAAAATACGGTGCAGCCCCTTGTAACACTCAGAGCGAAAATACTCAAAGCTGTCCCCGCCGGGGGCGTTGAATTTCGGCAGCTTGGTTTCCCCGAACTTAAACTCAAGGTTGCACATCTCAGCAATCCTTAAGGTATTTTCATACGCCTCCTTAATATCCGGGAAAAGGCTTCGCATCTCCTCTTCGGTTTTTATGTAAAATTCATCGGTTTCAAAGGCGAGCTTGGAGGGCTCGTGGATGGTTGTGTTGGTCTGTATGCAGATTAGTATTCTTTGGACATCGGCGTCTTCACGGGTCAGATAATGGGCGTCGTTGGTGGCAACCAGCGGTATTCCCGTTTCGCGGGAAAGCCTGATAAACTGCGGGTTAATAATTTTCTGCTCCCTTAGCCCGTGGTCCTGAATCTCCAAAAAGAAGTTGCCCCTGCCAAACAGGTTATCGTACCATAGGGCAGTCTGTTTTGCATTTTCATAATCCCCGGCTAAAAGGGCGCGGGGAATCTCCCCCGCAAGGCAGGCTGAGAGCGCAACCAGCCCTTCGTGGTACTGCTCCAGCAGTTCCCTGTCAACCCTCGGCTTGCTGTAGAAGCCTTCTACCCAGGAGGCGGAAACCAGTTTGATTAAGTTTTTATAGCCAACTTCGTCCTTGCACAGAAGGATAAGATGGGCGCTGGCGCCATCCATCTCGTGTACCTTGTCGAACCGGGTGCGGGCAGCGACATACACCTCGCAGCCGATAATGGGCTTTACCCCCTGTTTTACCGCTTCCTTGTAAAAATCTATTACCCCGTACATTGCACCGTGGTCAGTTATAGCCACAGCCGTCTGCCCGATATCTTTTACCCTTTTAATCAAATCCTTTATGCGGCAGGCGCCGTCTAACAGGCTATATTCAGTATGCACATGCAAATGGACAAACCCGGACAAAATGACGCCCCCTTCTTTAAACTTCCTAAAACTGATTAATCTGCAATCAGCCCAGCTCTTCGGCGATTTTCAATATTTTGTTAAGCCGGTGGTTGACCCCGGAACGGCTTAAAGGCACCGTCAGCATTTCCCCCAGTTCCCTCAATGACATTTCGGGATTATCGAGCCTTAAAACCGCCAGCTCCCTCAAATCGTCCGGCAGGCTTTCAAGCCCTATTCTGCTTTCAATCTTGCGTATGGCGTCGGAATACTTCATCGCCGCGTTGATGGTCTTATCAATATTGGCACTCTCGCAGTTGGCAATCCGGTTTGCGGCGTTGCGGATATCCTTTACCACCTTAATCCCCATAATCTCAAGGGCTGCCCTGGTGGCGCCAATAAGAGTCAGGAAATCCTCTATCTGCTCGCTGTCCTTCATATACAAAACATTGCTGCCTTTTCGCTTGACAAGCTTTACGTTAAAATCCAGCTCCCTCATAAGAGCCATGATATCCATGCTCAACCGGTAATAAGGCACGCTTAACTCAAGATGGTAATCGGCATTTGGGTCAGCCAAAGCGCCGCAGGACAAAAAGGCACCCCTTAGGTATGACGCGGCGCAGCGCTCACACTCAAGATTCGCCCTGTTAAGCCTTATTGTAACATCATTTGCGGAATGCCCGAAACGTTCAAGGACTTTTATCCTGTCACTGTATTCCGATATCCGTATGGTGTGGATTCCGCTTGGCCTGACTGAAATCTCGGCAAGGGAAGGCTCGATTCCGCATACCGAACTGACAAAGGTTAAGTACGTGTTAAATACATCTGGGTTTTCTGTATTAATGGATATGGAAGCCGGAGAAAATGTATGTCCGCATTCAACCAGGCCGTATGCTTCGGCGGTTTTGCAGCATTCTTCATCCGGAATAAGTTTCGCAAGCTCGCTTTTCACCTCGGATGAAAATGACACAACATACACCTCCTATACCTACATCTTCCCTATATCCCTGTGGTTTGCCATAACCCTGTAGCCCTGCTCGGAAATATGCTTTGCAAGGGATTCAGCGATTGTGACAGACCGGTGTTTACCTCCCGTGCAGCCGATTGCAATTACAAGCTGGCTTTTTCCCTCGTTGCAGTAGAAAGGCAGCAGGAAATCCACAAGGTCGTATAATTTTTTCAGGAATTCCTGCACCTCGTCAAAACCCAGCACATAATCCCTCACGCTTGAATCCAGCCCCGTCTTGTTTTTCAGCTCCGCTTCATAAAAGGGGTTCGGGAAACACCTTACATCAAACACAAGGTCAGCCTCCGAAGGATAGCCGTATTTAAACCCGAAGGACATGCACTGCACCATCAAAGACTGGGTGGAGCTTCCCAAAAACAGCTCGGTAATCCTCTCCCTTAACTGCGCGGGAGATAGATGGGTGGTGTTTATAAGGTAATCCGCCCTGTCAAACAGGGATTTCAGCAGCTCCCTTTCTGCGGCAATGGCGTCCAGTATATTATTAAACCCCAAAGATGACAGCGGGTGCTGCCTTCTGGTTTCCTTGTACCTTCTGGCAAGTATATGGTCCTCGCAGTCGAGGAACAGGATTTTATAATTGCTGCCCATCTGTTTAATATAATTCAAAGCATCGAACAGGTCGCCGAACATTGTGCCGCCGCGCACGTCCACCACCATTGCCACGCGGCTTAAGTTTTCGGACTGGATGCACAGTTCAGCGAATTTGGATAACAGTTTTGGCGGCATATTATCAACGCAGTAAAAGCCGATATCCTCCAGCGCCGCAATAGCCCGGGATTTCCCCGCCCCGGATAATCCTGTTACAATAATAAAATCCACCTTAACTACCCACTTCCTAAGCTAAAAGTTTATTCTTCTATTCTTCGCCGACAAAACACACTTCCCGCTCAAGCTTTACCCCGAATTTGCTGTAAACTATGTCCGCCACCTTTTCGGCAAGGGATAAAACATCCGAGCATGTGGCGTTGCCGGCATTTATTATAAAACCGCAGTGCTTGCTGCTTACCTGCGCGCCGCCAACGCTGAATCCCCTAAGCCCGCAATTATCTATCAGGGCTCCGGCAAAATGCCCTTCGGGGCGCTTGAAAAAGCTGCCGGCGCTTGGGTATTCCAGCGGCTGCTTTTCACGCCTGAGCCGCATAAACTCTTCCATCCGCCCACCTATTGCCTTAGGGTCGTCAGGATTCAGCTTAAAGGCTGCCGCCACCACAATCGCCTTGGATTCCATAAATGCGCTCTTCCGGTACCCAAGCTGCATTTCATCACGGCTAAGCCTTTTGATTTCGCCGTCCGGGAATACGGCGTCAGCCCAAACAATCACATCGGAAACCTGCCCGCCGTAAGCCCCCGCGTTCATATAAACAGCACCGCCAACGGTGCCCGGGATGCCGTAGCCGAATTCCAGCCCCGACAACCCGTTATCCCTTGCAAACCTGCAAAGAGTTTTCAGCGGAACCCCCGCATGGCACAAAACCAATCCATCCCGTATCTCAGGCTTGGCGTTTTTGCCATCGAGCCTTAACACCGCCCCGCGGATACCCTTGTCGCTGACTAGGAGGTTTGTGCCGTTGCCTATAAACAAAAGGGGCACGCCAAGTTCGGCACAAAACCTGCGTACCTGCAGCACCTGTTCCGGATTATCGGCTGTAATCAGCAAATCTGCAGGCCCTCCGATGCGAAAGGAGGTAAGCTCGGACATATTGGCATATTCTTTTACATCGCAGCCGATACTGCGGCTTAAATTCGCTAATCTTTCCAGACTCACCGGATTTCGCCTCCGTAAATAATTCTCACTTTTCAGTATACCGATAAATTGCCGGAAATAGACTCAAAATCAGTCAAAAACAATATTCTTTTTGGCAAAGAACCGGTTAAGGTTTTCAATACTTGAATTTACAATCAGCTCCGGAGGGAAATCCAACTCTTTCAACATCCTGACACAATTCGGAAACTCGCCTATCCATGCGTGGTAGTGGGAATCGGAATCCACCACAATGGGTGTGCCTACCTTTTTACAAATCTCCGCAATTTTCCGGCAGTTGGCGATGGAAGCCTGCCGGACGGTAAAGGTATGCTCGTTAATTTCAATCGCTTTGCCCTTTTCACCGGCATAGCGGATTACCGTTTCATAATCGTATGCGTACTCCGGTGACCCGGAATGCCCGATTATATCCACATAAGGGTTGTCCAAAACCGCCATATAAGCCCGGGTGCATTCATCCACATTCCCGACGGGCATAAGGCCGCCGTGCATGGAGGCAATGACCACCTCCAGCCTGGATAACAGCTCCTCCGGCATATCCAGCTGCCCGTCAAAATCGATTATATTGGCTTCGACGCCCTGCAGCACCCGTACCCCCTCGATTTTTTCGGGAAGGTCATTAAGGTTGTAAAAATGCGAAATCTTCGGGGCATCCCATACTTTAACCCCATGGTCGGTACAGCCGACTGCTGCAAGCCCTTTTCTCGCCGCCTCCCTTGCCATTTCGGTGATGGTGCTGTAGGCATGGGTACTGGCTATCGAATGGTTGTGCAGGTCGGCTACAAACTGATATTCACTGGTTGACAATTTATTGCATCTCCTCTTAAAATTTAAAAACGTTTCCATTCCATTTTTACTTCCGGCGGAGCAGGGGCAGCGGCATCCAGTCCCAGATTGTGCATAAGTTCCTGAGCCGCGTTATATCCCATTTTCTTCTGCCGGTTGTTCATGGCGGCAACCTCTATAATTATGGCAAGGTTGCGGCCGGGTTTTACCGGTATGGTGAGCAGTGGCACCCGGATATTTAATATTTCAATATACTCATTTTCCAGGCCCATCCTGTCATATGATTTATTTGTATCCCAGTGTTCAAGGTGAATTACCATATCAATTTTCTCGGTGATTTTAACCGAGCCCATACCGAATATCCTTCGGGCGTTTACAATCCCTATACCTCTAAGCTCAATGAAATGGCGGATGTTTTCGGGCGAAGTGCCCACAAGGGTTTTTGAAGAAACCCGCCTTATTTCCACAGCATCGTCCGCAATAAGCCTGTGGCCGCGCTTGATAAGCTCTATCGCCGTTTCGCTCTTCCCAACCCCGCTGTCGCCTATCAGCAGGATTCCCTCGCCGTATACCTCGACAAAAACGCCATGCCGGGTAATCCTGGGGGCTAGCTGAACATTCAAATACCCGATAAGGGATGCCATGAAGCTGGATGTAGAATCATGGGAGCGCAAAAGCGGAACTTCGTATTTTATGCAGCATTCCTTAAGCTCGGGAATTACGTCCAGACTTCGGCACAGAATAATCGCAGGAGGCCGGCGGGACACAAAATCATCTATACGCCTGGCTAGCTGCTCCTTATCCAGGCTGTTCAAATAGCCTATCTCACTCTTTCCAAGAATCTGGATACGGTCGCTGTCGAAATAATCGAAATATCCGCCGAGCTGCAACCCGGGCCTGTTCACATCGCTGGAGGATATTAATATTTCCTCCGGCTTGCGGGGCATATATTCGGTCTCCAATGAGGTTTCCTTTATAATGTCCTGCAGAGTAACCGTATAGATAGCCATTTAAATTACCAACCTTCCTGCCGATAGCATATTCTATCATATTTTATATAATACAATTATAACTGATTTATCGTAATTTTGAAATAAAAAATTAATTGTTAGCTTTTTGACATAAAAGAATTAAATTCTTGAAAGGGTTCCTGCTATAGTGTAAGATAAATATGAAAATTCAGGAAAGGGCATGATTACCAATGAGCAGACTTAAAGTCGGTCAATTTAACGACTCATTCCCCCCCACAATCGACGGAGTAGCCCAGGCAGTAAAAAACTACGCGGATGTTTTGCACAGGAAACATTGCGATGTAACAGTAGTTACGCCTAAATATAAAAATGTTGTTGACAATTACCCCTTTGAAGTATTCCGCTACCATTCCATCCCGCTGGATAAGCGGGTTGGTTACCGGGCGGGGAACCCCTTCAGTATTGAAACACTGATTCGGCTGCGCCAAAAACAATTTGATTTAATGCACGTTCACGCGCCATTTGCCTCCTCTGTCCTTGCTCAGAATATAAAAAGGTTTGACAGGAAAGTTCCCATCGTCCTGACTTACCACACAAAATTTGACATCGATATTGAAAAAAGGGTTGCGGTATCAGGTTTCAGAAAGATTGTCCTGCGTTTTGTGCTGGAAAACGTCAACAACGCGGACGAGGTCTGGGTAGTGACCGAGGGCTGCGGCCAGGCGCTTAGAAAAATCGGTTACAGGGGCGGGTACCGGGTTATGGAAAACGGCACCGATTTCGCCTACGGCAAATCCCCGAAAGAAAAAACCGACCAGCTTAAAGAGCAGTACAATATCAAAGACGACGAGTTTGTTTTCCTTTTTGTCGGCAGGATGATGTGGTATAAAAACACAAAGCTCATCCTTGACTTTTTGAAGATAGCCCGGGATAAAGGAGTACCCTTCCGCACCTTTATGGTAGGGGACGGTTTTGACGCACCGGATATCCGTAAATACGCGGAGGATATCGGGGTATCCGACAGGACAATATTCACCGGCGCCATTTATGACCGGGAACAGCTTCGGGTATATTACAGCCTTGCGGACATCTTTCTGTTCCCTTCCACCTACGACACCTCCGGCATTGTGGTAAAGGAAGCCGCCGCCTGCGAATGCCCCGCCCTGCTTATACGGGATAGCTGCGCAGCGGAAGGCGTGGAACACGGGTTTTCAGGATTCTTGGCGGAGGAAAACGCCGAATCCTGCGCCAAAGCTTTAATTGACGCCTGTCAAAGCAGGGATAAAATCCGCGAAGTTGGGCTGAATGCCGGAAAACATGTCTACCTGTCCTGGGACGACGCCGTTGACAGGGCATACAACCGGTATCTTGAAATCCTCAACACCAATATAAAAGATTTACCCTACAATTCAAGGCACCAATGGGTATAATTTGTTAAAACAA
>DUMT01000067.1 GCA_012839705.1 Clostridiales bacterium
AGATACCCAAAAAAGCCGAAACCATGCGGTTTCGGCTTTTTAACTATTTTACATCCCGGCGGCAGAAGCTGTCCCGTGCAACCCAAAGGAAGCAGACCATATAAATAAGCAGTACAGCAAGGGAGAATCCAAGGGTCATTGTGGTGTCCACCAACCCGGACATTCCATTAATACTCAGGTAATTGGCCAAATTCGTGTTGGCAAAAAGCAAAAATTTGATTCCGGGTATGACAAATAAGCTACGGAGCGCTGCAAGTATAGTAATAATCAGCTCGTTACCAAATACCAGCATAAGGGCTACAGCAATGGCAACAGAGTTTTTTCTTGTCACAACCGCCAGCATCACTGCCAATGTCCCATAAACCAGCACCGGGATAATCATCATCACATATTTAATGATTATATACAGAATATACGGAATTCTGATAATGCTGCCGAACAGCGGAAATACCTGCATTTGCCCTAATCCTTCAAAGGATTTGAAAACCCCGCTTAACAAAAATGCCAAGATAAAGTTCGCAGCCACCGCGATTATGATGAGTTCCAGCAAAACATATATTTTAGACCAGAATATTTTTTGGCGCCTGTGGGGAGTGATTAGCAGCAGCTTGATTGTTCCGCTGGTGTACTCGGATGCAAAAATTCCGCTAGCGTAAATTATAAGTAAAATCGCAAACAATTCGCTCATGGTACCAGCGGTCTCCAGAAAACCGAGGAAAGAGTCGGGATTGATTTCAGGGGTATTGGTGCGAAGGCGGGTTAAGGAAATCTCTATCTCCCGCTCAATCGCCTTGCGCATGGTCTTTGTCAATAATTCGCCGTTGTCATTCTCGCCCCTCAGAAGATTCAACTTGTAATTCTTAATTCTTTCAATCTGACTGCTTTTCCATGTCTCGCTCTCATTTGAATTTTGCCCGTAATTATAATAATATCGGTTCATACTCTCTGCAACCGGAACAATACTTTCCTTTAAATATAATTCATACACTTCTATGAAAACCTGTTTTTCATGCTCATTTTTTGATGGGATGATTCTATACCCGCTTTTAATGTCATCAATCTGAAGCTTTATATATTCCCTCCAGTCGTTGTTTTTAAGGATTTTCTGCAATTTTTCCAATCTGCCGTCCCGCTCTTCCTCGGTTAAATCCGGCAGGTTCTCACCTGTTTCGCCATCCGGGATATATCCATCCTCTCTTATTATTATCTGCGTCTTTCCCGGGTTAGTCTCAGTATTGCCCCTTCTTCCTGCTTTTAAATCATAATAGGCAAACACAACGTCAGTGCGCCAATCCTGTGGAGGGATTTCATTTTCCAGGAGGTATTTTAAGGACTCGAGGCTCTGCTGGGTATAGTAGTCCTCGGGGTTTTCTTTAAGCTGATGCTGGAAATTTACAATCCAGTCGTTGTACTGCTCCTGCCAGGTACGGTTAAAGCTGTCATAGCTCGAATACAACATTAATGAAATTATAAGGTTGAACAATGTCATAACTACAATTATGCCCATTAAAACCCAGGTGGAGGGCCTTTTATACATTTTCAGCCTTTCGTTTCTCACAAGGGCCCTAGACAACAACGTTACCACCTCCTGTAATTTCCATAAAGATCTGCTCAAGGGATGCCTCAACAGGGGTAAGCCCGTAAATCCCTATATTGTTTTCCATCAATCTGCGGTTGAGGATGTCTATCTCCTGCTCGCTTAAACGTATGACTATATAATCCTCTCCAATCGACGAAATCCGGTCAGGGGCATTTTCCTGCAACAACTGCACCGCTTTATCCATTGGACGGAGTTTGTAACGGTAAAGCCCCTGGGTTGCGCTGTGGGTAAGCTCATCCACATTGCCAATCCGCAAAATCCTGCCGCTGTTTATAATACCAACGGTGTCGCACATCTGCTGCATTTCAAGAAGGATATGGCTTGAGACAAAAACAGATATACCCTGCTCATGGGCAAGTTGTTTTAGAAGGTCCCTGACTTCTTTAATTCCGGCAGGGTCCAAGCCGTTTGTCGGTTCGTCCAAAATCATAATTTTCGGGTTGTGCAAAAGCGCCTGGGCTATACCAAGCCTTTGCTTCATACCCAGTGAATAGGTTTTGAACTTATCTTTTATGCGGTTCTGCATTCCAACAATTTCTACAACCTCGTCGATTCGTTTATTCGGCACCCCGCATGCCCTTGCGTGAATCCGCAGGTTGTCATACCCTGATAAATAGCCATACATATCAGGGTTTTCAACTATGCCGCAGACATTTTTCATTGCCTTCTCAAAATTTTTCTCAATATCATAGCCCATTACCGAAATCCTGCCGCTGTCAATGGACAACAGCCCTAAAATCATTTTTATTGTGGTGGTTTTCCCCGCTCCGTTAGGCCCAAGAAAACCGAATACTTCGCCTTCCCTGACTGACAGGGATACGTTATCTATTATCAGCCTTTTACCAAAGGACTTGCTGATATTTTCCAACACAAGAACTTCAGACATTATCTCACCTCCAGCATTTACCTGTCAAAAAAAACGGAGCTCCATGAAGCATCGCTTATACGGTAAATCTTCCAGTTTCCGTCAACCTTTTTAAAAGATATGCGAAGAAAAAAATCTTTCGTAGCATTTTCAACATCAGCCACTTTGTCTGTTCGGTAGTCATAAAATTTGCCACTTAAAGTGTAATTATAAGTAGCTGAAAATTTCGCAACGTCCTGGTCTATGGTTATAGTCTCATTTCTCTTTTTGACCCCGTTTATTCTCGTCACTTGCTCATCGCCTGTTACCTGCATTCTGATTAGAGACAATATTGGTTCAACAGAATCATCCAAATATCCCGAATCCTTTACAAAATAATTAGCCAGTTCATCTTTTAACCTTTTAGTTTCCTTTTCGAACTCGGGGCTTTGGGATTCCAATTCACTAATCTGCTCTTTGGAAAGCCTGTAAACCTGTTCGCACATAGAAATATATTTGTCCGCAAGTTCGCGGATTTCCTGGCGTTCAGGAATCAGCATAACCTGCTCGGCTGTTACATAAAAAATAACAGCGGCGAGCAAAACCATGGAAAAAACAAATCCGCGGTTTACCCTTTTCCAAAACGGCTTTTTGTTCATGGGCATAACTCCTTTGTTTTGAGATAAAAACTATAGGGATTATAACACATTCTGCCATGATATGGAAGAAAAATTTTCAGCATAACCGGTTTATATCAATAAAGCGGCGAGCTTTCTGGCTCACCGCTGATTTCTAATTGCCTTATTGCGAACAAAATGTCAATAATTAAAAATAATCTTTAATAAAAGCATAGAAATAACTCCCGGGATTCCTAAAACAGCGCAGCAAAGCCCGGTAAAAGCGTTCAGGCCCAGGGATACCCCGGTAAATGTCCCCAGTATATTCACCGCCGCCAGGGCGCATACCCCCTGCACCCCTGAACCCAGGAATGACCTGATTGGTTTTTTAGTCCTGAACAAAGCCACAACAACCGCTATTACAAGCCCTATTCCCACTGCATACACAAGAATTTGAAGCCACAGGCTCATTCGACTTTCTCTCCTTCTGAGGCTATCGGGGGAAAATGACCAGCCCTCAAGCCTTGTTCTTTTGCCATACGAAGCAAATAGCGGTAACGGGCACGCAAGGATTCCATTTCATAAATGCAGGCCTCAATCAAATCGCTGTCCCGCTCCATCTCAAACCTCAGGTTTACATTCTCCATTTTCATGCAAACATCGCGGATGGCGTCCAGGATGTCATTCGGCCTTTCTTCCTGTTTGAGAATTGCCCTGCGAAATCCACCCTCCATGGTATTCCCGCCTTTCATAAAATCTCTATGCAAATTATTGGAATATTATTACCATCCTAATCACCGTATAATGTAAAACATAAAAAAATGCCGCACCAATTAAGGTGCGGCGAAAAAATTAACGTAATTATTTATTTTTAAGGTTGAACCAAGCGTTAAGCCCGGGATAAACAGCGATATCGCCAAGCTCTTCCTCAATACGCAGCAGCTGGTTGTATTTTGCAACGCGGTCTGTACGGGAGGGGGCACCGGTCTTAATCTGTCCGGAGTTGGTAGCAACAGCAATGTCGGCGATGGTAACGTCCTCGGTTTCGCCGGAACGATGGGAGGTAACAGCGGTGTAGCCCGCACGGTTAGCCATCTGGATAGCCTCAAGGGTTTCGGTCAGGGTACCAATCTGGTTAACCTTGATAAGGATTGCGTTTGCAACACCGGATTTGATGCCCTTTTCAAGCCTCTGGGTGTTGGTTACGAAGAGGTCGTCGCCAACGAGCTGGACTCGGTCGCCCAGTTTCTCGGTAAGCATCTTCCAGCCTTCCCAGTCTTCTTCGGCCATACCGTCTTCAATGGAGATAATCGGGTATTTGTTTACCCAGTCAACCCAGAAGTCTACCATTTCTTCGCGGGTCTTCATAACGCCGGTCTTCCAGAAGTAATAGCAGCCTTCCTTGCCCTGCTTCTTGGCTTCGTCATACATCTCGGTGGATGCCGGGTCAAGGGCAATGCGGAAGTCGTCACCGGGCTTGTAGCCAGCTTTTTCGATAGCTTCGAGGATTACGATGATTGCTTCCTCGTCATTCTTCAGGTTCGGGGCAAATCCGCCTTCGTCGCCAACTGCGGTTGAATATCCGCGGTCAGCCAGAACCTTCTTGAGGTTGTGGAATACCTCAGCGCACATACGCAGAGCCTCACGGAATGAGGTGGCTCCAACAGGCATAATCATGAATTCCTGGCAGCTTACGCTGTTGTCGGCGTGCTTGCCGCCGTTGATGATGTTCATCATGGGAACAGGCAGCATCTTAGCATTGCAGCCGCCGATATATCTGTAAAGGCTGACTCCCAGAGCTTCTGCAGCAGCTTTTGCGCAGGCAAGGGAAACCGCCAGAATGGCATTTGCGCCAAGACGGGATTTGTTCGGTGTGCCATCCAGCTCAATCATAGCCTTGTCGATAGCAGACTGGTCAAAAACATTCATTCCGCAGATAGCCTCAGCGATTTCGCCGTTGATATTGGCAACTGCCTTTTCAACACCTTTGCCGAGGTAACGGGATTTGTCACCGTCGCGAAGCTCGCATGCCTCAAAAGCGCCGGTGGAAGCGCCGGAAGGAACGGCAGCGCGGCCAACAAAACCGCCCTCAACATAGACTTCAGCCTCAACGGTGGGGTTTCCGCGGGAATCTAAAATTTCTCTGGCGAATATGTCCTGAATGGGAAGAAAAGATTGCATCTAATAATCCTCCTTAATATTAACTGTCACAGGTAATTATACCCTCTTTTTGACTTGTTAGAATTATAACACACTGCTTATAAAAGGTAAAGAGAAAAGAAAACTGAAATAATTTGATAAATTAAACCGATATTGTGCAAAAGCGACTAGAGAGAGTTGGAGGCTTTTATAAAACAGGTTCAAAATCTATCAGGCCGGCGGAAACGTCGGTACCCACTACCCTGATTTTCATTTTATCCCCAACAGAGTAGACCTTCCTTCCCTTCCGGTCAACGAGGGAGGCGATTTCATCATATTCCAATCCCGATTCAGGCAAACTCTCAAGCCTGACCAGCCCCTCTACAGAATTGGGCAGCTCCACAAACAGCCCGAAGGAGGATACCGAAGAAATAATCCCTTCGAATTCCGAGCCGATAAACCCGCCCATGTATTCCGCCATGTAGCAGGCTTCGCAATCCCGCTCGGCATTCATTGCCCTAATTTCAAATTCCGAGGATAATTCGGCTGCTTCCTTGACAAAACCGGAATAGCGTTTGATTATCTCATCCTTGTGGGTTTTGCCGATAAGGGCGGACAGAATCCGGTGAATCGCCAAATCGGGATACCTTCTAATAGGCGATGTAAAATGGCAATAGTCGGCAAGGGACAAACCATAATGCCCTGTCTGTACTTCGCTGTACCGCGCCTTTGCCATTGAGCGGAGTATGCGGTCCGATATCATGCGGGCGTAAGGTGTTTCCCTCGCCTCTTCCATTAGGGCGCGCAAATCGGAGGTGTTTCTGAACTCACGGGTCTTAAACCCGAGCCTAACGGCTATTTCACTCAGCACAGCCAGCTTTTCCTCGTCAGGCTGGTCATGGATACGGTATACAAAGGGGATGCCATGTTTTCTGGCATATTCAGCTACCGCCACGTTTGCGGCAATCATGAACTGCTCAATCAGCTCTTCGCTTTCCCCCATCGTGCGTTTTCTTATATCTATCGGATGCCCGTTTTCATCTAAAGTAAACACCGCCTCTGAGCTGATAAGGTCCATAGTACCGCGTAGAATCGCTTTGTCTTTAAGCTTTTTCGCGACATCCCGCATTTTAAGCAGGGTCGGGACCACCTTTTCATATTTTGCCTTCAGCTCATCCCCTGCAGTCCCGTTAAATAACTGGTTTACTTCCGAATACACTCCCCTCACGCAGGAGCGTATTACAGATTTTCGCAAGGCAAATCCAATAAAATTGCAGTTTTTATCCATGTCTATAAACGCAGACATCGTCAGCTTATCCTCGTTTGGATTCAGGGAACATATGCCGTTTGACAGTTCCTTTGGCAGCATTGGGACAACCCTGTCGGCAAAATAAACCGAGGTTCCCCTCTTCCGGGCTTCTTTATCCAGTGGCGAATTTTCTTTCACATAATGGGACACATCCGCTATGTGAACACCAAGCCTCCAGCCGTTTTCTGTCTCATCAAGGGATATGGCGTCATCCAAATCCTTTGCGTCAGCGCCGTCAATCGTGAATATTGTCATATCCCGCAAATCTTCACGGCCTTGCAGGTCTTCAGGTGTAACGCCCCTTTCCATCAAAGTTTTCGCAAGGTCTACTGCCGCTTCGGAAAACTCAGTGGGAATCCCCGCTGCATCCAGTATTGCATCGGCGCAAACCTTAGCGCTGTCAGCATTGCCATAGACAGTTTTTACATCAGCCATCATCTCGCCGAATCGGTTGTAATAAACCTCAAAGCTAACCTTGTCTCCCGGTTTTGCGGCAAGTTCTTTTTTCTGCTTAACAGCCAGCGGATAGCGTATAAAAGCATCGGGGAAAACCAGCAAAAGGTTTTCATCCTCAACAATTTTGCCAGTGTAAAGCTTTTTGCCTTCACTCAATACCTTCAGCACATAGCCAAAGGACCTGCCGTCCCTGTCCTTTCCAATTTCAACCCTTACAGTATCGCCGGGAAGGGCGCCATTCATGTATTTTCCGGGAATAAATATGTCCTCCCCGCCGCCTTCTGGTTTAGCGAAGCCATATCCTTTCTGGACAGCCACCAGTTTTGCGGTTTCTACCCTAACCTTTTTCTTTGATGGGACATATTTGCCCTTTTTGTTTCGCTCAATCTCCCCATCCCGTACCATTGACGCCAGGGTAAACAAAAAGCTTGCCCTGTCTTTCTTTTTTATCCGCATTAGAGATGCCAGCCGGTCGTATGATATGCCTGATTTCCCGTTTTCGACCAACTGTTTTATCCTGTTTCTTAAATCCTTGTCTGTCCTGCCGGCCATACAACTACACCTTTCAGAACTTTTTATTAGTGTGATATAAAAAACGCCCTGCTCGATTGAGCAGGGCGTGAAATCAACATTAAGCAAACTTGGTGATCAACATTCCAGCAAACACTAAGATAAAGAAAACAAATACAATAATCTTAGTCCATTTGGACAATATCGCATCTAAAGTACGGGCTCTTCCCTTATCCAAGTATGAATCTCCGGAGCCCTGTATGACCCCAAGATTTGATTGACGCCCTTCCTGAAGAAGTATTACAGCAATAATAATCAAAGACAAGATAATCAATACTACACCAATTGCAATATCCAAACCAGACATTCCAAACCCTCCACATTAGTATATCAATGGCTTTTATAATTATACAATATCTTAGCGCATAAAAAGAATGTTTATAAATTTTACCTATCAATAGTAGCACAGCCAGTAAATAATTGCAAGGAAAAGTTTTATTTTTTACCTGATA
>DUMT01000004.1 GCA_012839705.1 Clostridiales bacterium
TATTATTATCTAGTTGTGATTTTTAATTGTGATTTTTTTATCAGGCTTTGCATGGGAATGGGAGAGAATTTAAAATGAAGATTTTGGTTATCAACGCGGGAAGTTCATCTCTGAAATATCAGTTGATTGATATGGATGGCGAAAAGGTTCTCGCAAAAGGAAACTGCGAAAGGATAGGTATTGACGGAAAGTTCACCCACAAGACCTTTGACGGCAGGGTGATTACCAAAATTATCGAAATGCCGAACCATACCGCTGCCTTTGATCAGGTTAAAAATGCGCTGATTTCCGGAGAGGGCAAGGTTATCGACAGCCTTTCCGAGGTTTCCGCCATCGGCCACAGGGTTGTTCAGGGCGGTTCCAAATACGACCGTTCGGTTCTGATTACCGACGAGGTTATTAAGGATATTGACGAGCTTTCTGCCCTCGCCCCGCTGCACAACAAGGCGCACGTTCAGGGAATTAACGCCGCCACTGCCGCTTTCGGCAAAGATGTGCCGCAGGTTGCTGTTTTTGACACCGCTTTTCATCAAACCATGCCGCCTAAGGCATATATGTTTGGGATATCCTATGAATATTATGAGAAGTACAACGTCCGCCGGTATGGGTTCCACGGAACATCCCACAGGTATGTTTCCGCCCGCTGCCTGGAGCTTTTGGGCAAGCCAGACGGCAAGGGCACAAGGGTTATAACCTGCCATTTCGGCAATGGTTCTTCAATCGCAGCTTTGAAGGACGGAAAGGTAATCGATACCACAATGGGCCTTACTCCTCTGGACGGCTTTATGATGGGTACCCGTTCGGGCGCGGTTGACCCCTCGGTTGTGTTGTTCCTGATGGAAAAAGAGGGGCTGACTACCAAGGAAATGGACGATGTATTAAACAAAAAATCCGGTATGTACGGCATTTCAGGAGTTTCCAGCGACGACCGGGACATTGTTGACGCTATAAATGCGGGAAATGAGCGTGCCAAACTTGCCTGGGATATGAGGGCTTACCAGATTATTAAATATGTTGGCGGATATATTTCAGCCCTTGGCGGGGTTGATGCAATAGTCTTTACCGCCGGTATCGGCGAGAACCAGCCCGAGCTTCGCCAGGAGATTCTTGAGTCCCTGTCATACCTCGGCGCAAAGGTTGACTATGAGAAGAACCAGGTTCACGGCCAGGAGGCGGAAATTACAACCCCGGATTCCAAAATCAGAGCTTTTGTAATCCCCACAAACGAGGAGCTTGTAATCGCCAGGGATACAATGGAATTAATCAGCAAGTAAATAAATTAAAAAAATATAAGACAAACCGCGGCTGCCAAAAAGGCTGCCGCGGTTTGTTTTTTGAGGTTCTTTTATTCGTGTTCGAGAATTTCTTCACGGTCGCGAAAGAATAGAGAGATGCACCAGATACCTGCCAGCGCGACAATTGTATAAATAACACGGCTAACAGCGGCGTCCTGACCCCCAAAAGCCCATGCTACTATGTCGAACTGAAACAAGCCGATGCTGCCCCAGTTGATGGCACCAATAATCACAAGGATTAATGCCAGTCTGTCCAGCATTACGCTTCACTCCTTTTCTGAATAAGGCATGCCTGAGCAGGAGTCGCAGCATAATTTTGCGCATTTATGCAACTCAATATATATAAACGCGATTCCTGCGCGAGATTATTATGGTCCGTCTTTTTCGGAATTATACGCAAAAAAATTTGAAAAATTAGTAAAATTTAAATTTTAAAAATACTCAGCACTTTTATTAGCCGAATTCTGATAAGCGAATAAATTAATAAAGAGGTGGTGAATTTGGATACCCGTGAGTTGTTTGCAAGGCTAATAAGGTGCGAAGCCGAAGGTGAAGGGAAATCCGGAATGCAGGCAGTCGCAACGGTGGTGATGAACCGTGTGCATGTCGCTTACGGCGAATACCAGAGGGTTTGCCAGGGTGACCTCAGGCGGGTTATTGAGCAGATGTGCCAGTTTTCATGCTACAAAACCGTTATCGGAGGGGCACCGAATTACCAGAATGTCTGGGTGCTGCCCCCCAGAGCCGAAGATTACGAGGTTGCGGACTGGGCGTTAAGCGGGAATATACATACCGGGGTCGGCTCGGAATGCCTTTGGTATATGAACCCCTTCAGGCCAGATTGCCCGAATTTTTTTCCGTATAACGGGACAGGATACTGGTTCACAAGGATTGGCGACCACTGTTTTTTTAATCCCACAAATGCGTATGCAAAAACATAAAAAACCAACAAATATATAACTATCAGCGAGGTGTATTGAGATGCCGTATCGTAGCAGCAATTGGATGGGGAACAACGAAAACCAGGGACGTGTGCAGCAAACCCAGATAACCCCGGGCACTCCGCCCCAGCAGCCTTCAACGCCTAATCAGGTAATGCCGCCGGTAATGGAAGGGCCGCCACCGGTAATGAATATCGACTATATCCCGGGGTATCTTCGGAGCATTATCGGGAAAAATGTCAGGGCGGAATTTATTATAGGCAGCAACCAGTATACCGACAGAACCGGAGTCCTTGTGGATGTGGGGGTAAACTACTTTGTGCTGCATGACGTAAATTCCGGTACACATATTATGTGCGATTTGTATTCTGTAAAATTCGTAACGGTAATATTGTAATCTAAAAGCTACATAAAAAAGCTAAGTTCGGGATGAGCTTAGCTTTTTATTTATGCGGTTGTAAGTAAATTGCCAAATGTGGTATAATGTTATAATAAAACTTTAAAGGGTGTGAACTGGTGGAAAAACTGCTCATCAAAGGAGCGGAAATAATCGATCCCGCGAATAATATCCAGGAAAGGCTGGATTTGCTTGTAGCAGACGGGGTGATTGCCCAAAAAGCCCCGGTTATTGAAGTGGAGGATGCCAGAGTTATAGACGCTGCCGGGTTAATCTGCGCCCCCGGCCTAGTGGATATGCATGTGCATTTGAGGGACCCTGGCTTTACCCATAAGGAGGATATTGAATCCGGCTGCTGTGCCGCGGCTGCCGGGGGGGTTACATCCCTTGCCTGCATGCCGAATACCATGCCGGTATGCGATAACCCGGATGTAGTTTCTGATATTGTTGCAAGGTCAAAAAACGCCCGAGCCAGGGTTTACCCTGTGGCGGCGATTACAAAATCGCAGGAAGGCAGGGAGCTTGCGGATTTCGCGGCGCTGAAATCCGCCGGGGCTGTGGCAGTTTCAGACGACGGCAGGCCGGTGCCTTCGGCGGATGTTATGCTCAAAGCCATGGAATTGGCGGATACCCACGGGCTGAAGGTGCTCTCCCACAGCGAGGAGTTATCCCTTGCCCGTGGCGGGATAATGAACGAAGGCGAAGTTTCAAGGGCGCTGGGTGTTAAGGGGATTCCAAAGGCGGCGGAAGATGTGGGCGTTGCCCGGGATATTGCCCTTGCCATTTCCACAGGGTTGCCCGTCCATATCTGCCACATAAGCACCAGGGCGAGTATCGAGTTGCTGCGGGCTGCAAGTAAACTCGGAATTCCGGTGACAGGGGAGACGGCTCCCCATTATTTTGTGTTTACGGATGAAATTTTAAAATCAAAGGATGCCGACTACCGCATGAACCCGCCGCTGCGTACCCGGGAGGACGTAAATGCGGTTATCGAAGGGATTGTGGACGGCACCATTTCGGCAATCGCCACCGACCATGCCCCCCACGCGCCTTTTGAGAAAGAGGATTTCATAAAAGCGCCAAACGGGTGCATCGGGATGGAGACATCCCTGGCGGCAGGGATAACCTTTCTTGTGAAAAAAGGTTATATCACAATTTCAAAGCTGATTTCCTTAATGTCCACGCAGCCGGCGAGGATACTCGGAATCCCGGGCGGGACCCTGTCGGAAGGCGCACTGGCGGATATTGTCCTGTTCGACCCTGATGAGAAGTGGGTTGTAAAACCGGACGAGCTGCACGGAAAATCCAAAAACACCCCCTTTAAAGGCATGACGCTGGAGGGGCGGGTTAAAGCCACCATCCTTGGCGGGCGGATAGTTTTCGGGAACGGTAAAATTATATAAAGAAAGGATTTTCAGAAGATGTCCCTTGACAGGCTCATTGAATCAATAAAACGGACAGGCAACCCCACTGTGGCGGGGCTTGACCCGAAACTGGACTTTATTCCGGATTTTATCGTAAAAGAATCCTTTTCCAAATACGGGGAGACGCTGGAGGGGGCTGCCGACGCCTTATTAACCTTTAACAAAGGGCTGATAGACGGGTTATGTGACATTGTGCCCGCGGTAAAGCCCCAGGCGGCTTATTACGAGATGTACGGATGGTACGGTGTCCGGGCTTTGTATGAAACTATAAAATATGCTAAGGAAAAGGGCATGTATGTAATAGCCGACGGAAAGCGCAACGATATCGGCAGCACCATGGAAGCTTATGCCGCCGCTTTCCTTGGCACGACTAAGGCGGGAAGCGGCGAGTTTGAGGCTTTTGGCGCGGATGCTTTGACGGTGAACGGGTATCTGGGCTCGGACGGAATAATGCCGCTGGTTGACGTTTGCAGGAAGTTTGATAAAGGTATATTTGTCCTTGTGAAAACCTCCAACCCGTCCTCCGGGGAGCTGCAGGACAGGCTTATTGACGGCGAGCCGGTGTATCTTATGATGGGCAGGATGTGCGAGGAATGGGGGAGGAATCTTCCCGGCAAATACGGTTATTCCGGCGTTGGGGCTGTGGTGGGGGCCACCTGGCCGCAGCAGCTTAAAGAGCTAAGGGACAAGCTGCCCCACACATTCTTCCTGGTGCCGGGATACGGCGCCCAGGGCGGCAGCGCCGGGGATATTAAAGGCGCCTTTGACAAAGAGGGCCTCGGAGCGGTGATTAACTCTTCCCGGGGGATTATGTGCGCATGGAAGAAGGAAGGTTGTGCCCCTGAGGATTACGCAATGGCGGCAAGGCGCGAAGCTCTGCGGATGAAACAGGATATCACAGCGGTTATTGGATAATGAGCGGAGGGATTTAATTTGCGATATACCCAGGAAACCGGCGTTATAATTGAAAAAAGGGAAATTGCGCCGGGAATTTTTGATGTGGCTGTCAGCCTTCCCGTAATTGCGAAGGCTGCGCATGCCGGGCAGTTTGTAAATATTATCTGTGGGGATTATCTCCTTCGCCGGCCGATTTCGATTTGCGGGTTTGACCCTGAGAAAGGCACCTTAAGAATGGTGTTTGAAATCCGCGGGAAAGGTACAAAGTGGCTGGCAGAGCGGGAAACCGGAGACACGCTTGATGTGGTTGGCCCATTGGGGCACGGGTTTTCCCTTGTAGACAATACTAAAAAGGCGGTAATAATCGGGGGCGGAATTGGTACCCCTCCGCTGTTGCCCATTGCAAAGTTTTACGGCGGGAATGCGACTGTGATAACAGGGTTCAGGACCGCTTCCGCCGCAATACTGCAGGAGGATTTTGAGGCGGCAGGGGCGAAAACCATCCTTTGCACCGACGACGGTTCGGCAGGGTTCCACGGGTTTACAACCCAGGCTTTGGAGAAGCATCTGGGAAATAATGAATGTGACATTATTTACACCTGCGGCCCAAAAGTAATGATGAAGGGCGTTGCAAGGCTGGCGGAAGCCAGGGGCATTGCCTGCCAGGTGTCCATGGAGGAAAGGATGGGCTGCGGCGTCGGCGCCTGCCTCTGCTGCGTGTGCGGCACAAAGGGGAAAGACGGTGATGCCCAGTTTACCCGGGTGTGCCTTAACGGCCCGGTATTTGATTCTGCGGAGGTGGATTGGGATGCCTGATATGAGCGTGAATTTGTGCGGCGTAAAATTAAAGAACCCAGTAATTGCGGCTTCCGGCACCTTCGGTTACGGGATGGAATTCAACGAGTTTTACCCGGTTTCCCGCCTGGGCGGCGTTGCCTGCAAGGGCACAACCTTAAAGGAGCGGCAGGGAAATCCCCCGCCGAGGATTGTGGAGACCGATGGGGGAATACTTAACAGCGTGGGGCTCCAAAACCCAGGGGTGGACAGGTTCATTTCGGTTTACCTTCCGTGGCTAAAAAAGCAGGGTACCGCCGTTATCGCCAATATCGCGGGCAACACTGTTGAAGAATACTGCGAAATGGCGGAAAAGCTGTCTGGTACTGATGTTGATATAATTGAGCTTAATATATCCTGCCCGAATGTGAAGCACGGCGGGGTGAGCTTTGGCACATCCTGCGAAAGCGTGGCGGAGGTGACTTCGCAGGTAAAGCTGCGCTCGAAAAAGCCGGTTATGGTTAAACTGACCCCCAATGTCACCAGTATCGGGGATATTGCCAAAGCCGCCGAGGACGCGGGGGCAGACGCTCTTTCCCTTATCAACACCATTACCGGAATGAGGATAGATATTAAGACCCGCCGCCCGATTTTGCGGAACAATACCGGCGGATTGTCCGGGCCGGCGGTGTTCCCTGTGGCTGTGCGGATGGTTCGCGAGGTTTACAAGCGGGTGAACATCCCCGTTGTGGGAATGGGCGGCATTTCAAAATGGGAGGACGCCGCCGAGATGATGATTGCCGGAGCCTGCGCTGTGCAGGTTGGCACCGCCAATTTCCATGACCCTTTCGCCTGTGTGAAAATTATTGAGGGGCTGGAGGAATTCGCAAAATCTTTGGGGCTGAGCAGCATTACAGAGCTTACCGGGACACTTAAAGAGTGGTAAAATTTAAGGAGGTAAACGTGAAAATACTGGCGGTTGATTTGGGAAGGGTGCGTACAGGGGTTGCAGTTTCCGACCCGACGGGGCTTATTGCCACGCCTGTTGGCACCATTACCCAAAGGAATATAGAAAAACTGGCGGATAAGATTGCCGAAATCGCAGTGGAGCAGGAAGTATCAGAAATTGTTGTGGGGCATCCAAAGAATATGGACGGCACCCGTGGAGAAAGCGCGAGGCTATCCGAAAGTTTTGCCGAGCTGCTGGCGACAATAACCGGTTTGCCGGTGAAACTTTGGGATGAGCGACTTACCACCGCCTCCGCAATCGACTTTCTCAATGAGACAAATATAAGAGGGAAAAAGCGCAAGGAAGTTGTGGATACCGTTGCAGCAACCCTGATTTTGCAGGATTATCTGGATTCAAAAAGGAAATAGATTTTATTGCATTTAAAGGGCAGCCAAACTTAATTGTTGGCTGCCCTGTTTTTTGTTGTAATATAAATTTAATCCAAGATATTGTAACGTTTTTAAAAATCCGTCGTCTAATTAGTGAGATCTCAAAAAAAGGAGTTTCCATATGAGTGATGGCAATATGGGCAGCAGGCTCTCAGCGCTGATTGATGAATATGGAAGCTGCGTGCTTAACACTGCGTACCTTTATTTGAATGACAGGCAGCTTGCGGAAGACGTATTTCAGGAAGTGTTTATTAAGGCGTATTTGAAGATGAATACTTTTGAATTCCGCTCTTCGGTTAAGACCTGGCTTATCAGGATCACCATCAACCAGTGCAAGGATGTGCTGAAAAGCGCCTATAAAAAGAGAGTGAATATAGGATTTGAAGATATTGACTGCGCCAGCCTTTGCAGCGGGTCTGTGGAGGAAACGGCCGAAGAAAACATTGAAAACGAAATGCTTTACAGGGCTGTCATGTCCCTTAAACCTCAGCACCGTGAGCTTATTCTCCTCAGGTATTACAACGAACTTTCCCTTGATGAAATCGCATCAATTCTGAATATATCAAACGGCGCCGTACGTACAAGGTTGTCAAGGGTAACCGCTGAACTTAAGAAAATCTGCAGTGGACAAATAGCCGAAAATGCAAGGGTTAATTTAACAAGGGCAGATACATAACCAATGGAAAGGGGTTTGGCTATGAATTTGGAACAACTTAAAGATTATATAGATAACCACAAATCAATTCCCGTAACTGAGGAATTGAAGGAAAAAACCATCAAGGCCGCGTTAAACAGCGGTATCGATATTGAGGACAAAAAGGATAATAAATTTCTAAAACTCATCAAATCCAAAAACATAAACCGAATTGTTGCAATTGCCGCCAGTTTTGCGGTGACTTTGTCGGTGGTGCTGTATGCCGTCTTTTTCGGATTTAAAAAGCCGCAGAGCAATTATGATTCGGAAACGTCCGGTATCAGCGGAGATACAAAAGACGTGGATAACGGCCACGGGACTGAGGGCAGCACTCCCGAGACATTAAATGATGTCAGCGAAGTTACTCCCGGTGAAATTACCAACCCTGCTACTCAGAACCTGACCAAACAAAACGAAGCAAAACAAACTAGGCAAACCGAACATAAGGGTGCAGCCACAACAAGAATTATACCGGGCACTGACAAGTCAGGCACGGGCAAATTTACTGAAAACCCGTTTGTCAGAACAATAGACAATAACATTTCTACATTTTCAATTGATGTTGATACTGCTTCATATGTGATGTTCCGCAGGGATATCGCAAGGATGAGCCTTCAGGATTTCCAAAGAATGGGTAATTTCATCCGCACCGAAGAAGCAATCAACTATTTTAAGTATAATTACGCAAAACCGACAGGGGATAAACCGATTGCGGTTACAACAGCAGTGGGCGACTGTTCCTGGAACCCGAAGGCAAAGCTTGCTTTCATTACAATTGCAGGCAAAGAGCTGGACCTTGCAAAACAGAACGGTTCCAACATCGTATTTCTGATTGACGTTTCCGGCTCCATGGCTGATGATGACAAACTGCCGCTGCTTAAGAAATCCTTTGCAAATGCGGTGGAGAATTTAAGCGCAAAGGATGTAGTGTCAATCGTCACATATTCATCGAGTGTGAACACCGTGCTGGCAGGTGCTAAGGGCAGCGAGAAAAGCAGGATATTAAACGCCATAAACAGCCTTAATGCCAGCGGGGGCACCGCCGGCGCTGATGGGCTGAACAGGGCATACAGCGTTGCTCAGGATTATTTCATTAAAGGCGGAAACAACCGAATACTCCTTGCCACCGACGGCGATTTCAATATTGGCCCCAGCAGCGTTAAGGAAATGAAAAATCTGGTGATAAAAAAGCGGGAGAGCGGGATATTCTTAACTGTCCTGGGGTTTGGCGTCAACAATATCCAGTCCGGGGATGAAAGGCTTGAGGTTTTAGCCGACAACGGCAACGGCGGGTATTATGTAATCGACTGCCTTGAAGAAGGGGAAAAGGTGCTGAACCAGCAGTTTTCCAGCGTGTTATACACTGTTGCCAAGGATGTTAAAATCCAGGTTGAATTCAACAAAAGCACCGTGGACAGCTACCGCCTTATCGGGTATGAGAACCGGATGCTGTCAAATGAGGATTTTTCCAATGACAAGGTGGACGGCGGGGATTTGGGTTCCGGGCAAACCGTCACAGCCCTGTATGAGATTATCTCAAAAAACAGCGGGGAGGGAGAACTGTTTAAGGTAAAGGTAAGGTATAAAAACCCTGATTCCGACGTATCACAATTGTACGAACATTCCGGCAAAATCAGCCAGAACCTTACCAGCGACTTTTATTTCGCCTCCGCTGTGGCGGAAGCCTGCCTTGTGATAAACAATTCGAAATACAAGGGCAATGCGTCCTTAAGCCACGCCTACGAGATAGCCTGCGAATACGGCATCACATCAGCGGATAAGAGCAGGCTTGAGTTTATAAATATTTTGAAAAAGCTGATTTCATAATACCCTCCAGTTTAATGGCACACAGTGGTATTTGCTGCTGTGTGCTGTTCCCTCGTTTTGAATTTATATAAAGTTGCTTAAAAGGGGAATGGTGTTTTTGAAAAGGTATTTCTGTTTAGCTTTTGTATTGGAGCTTTTGATACTTCAGTTTGGCTGTACCCAAGGGTTAGTTGGCACCGAAAACAGTGGCACGGGTACACAAGTTACCGAAGAGGCAGAGCATGAGGATACAGCAAATCGGAGCAGCACCAATTCCGATATTTCAACTATTCCAACAAATCAGGCTTCTGCAACAAATCCAGCGGAGCAAAACAGAGGTGGCACAACGGCTACCAGCGAGGCATATATTTCCACTTCCGGCATTGTGGCAATAAAATGTATCGGTGAAAATGATGAAATTAAAATTGCCCATTTTCTGGAGGCTGACCCACCCAAGAAAGTGCTTTATTACGGCATCGACAAAGTGGAAATCATCACAGGCTCAGGTACGCAGGATTTGGTTGACGCATTTAAAAACGGCTCGGTAACTGAGGAGAAGATATTTTCATTCCTAGATGAACAGGTGAAAAGTGGCAGGGGAAAAACGGCAATGTATAAGGACGGCGGCTCTATCCAATATGATTTTGAAGGTTTTACGGTTCTCAGAATGAAAAGCTATATCAGCGGCAGCAGGGACATAGCTTTTATTAGAGCCGGGAAAGACATTAACAATTTATTTGACTTTTGCGTGAAGCCTACTAATACCACTGTGGCCAAATGAAAAATTGTATTAGTAAACCCGCAGGACTTCCGGTTTCTGCGGGTTTTTGCTGCCTTTACATCTGACGGGTATAAAATAAGCCGCCATTAAATGGCGGCTTAGCTGTAACTGTGTTTATTATTTAAAATACCTGACTCCGCTTTCGAAAATTAGCTGGTCCTTGTTGCCGGGGACATTTTTGTAAAGGTTATTACCTTTACGCTCGCTGTGCCCCATTTTTCCGAATACCCTGCCGTCGGGAGAGGTGATTCCTTCAATGGCGTTAAGGGAGCCGTTGGGGTTCCACTCGATATCGGCGGA
>DUMT01000068.1 GCA_012839705.1 Clostridiales bacterium
ATCTTCGCAGGAGGAATACATCCGGCTGTAGGTATCAAGGTTTGAATAATCCGGCTGATGGCCTTCAGGATAAATGTAATCGTTCTCATAATGGGTAAGCCTTGTTTTATCAACGCTTTTAAGGTATTTCAGCGCAGCTTCCGCATTAATGCCATACCCCGACTCATTGCCAATAGACCACATCACAACGCTGGGGCGGTTTTTGTCCCGCTCATAAAGCAGCCGGGCTCTGTCCACCCATGATTCCATAAACCTCTCATCCCCGGCAATCTTTGCGTAATGGGCATCACTGCCGTAAAGGGAGGTTACACCATGGCATTCCAGGTCTGCCTCGTCAATGACATAAAAGCCGTATTTGTCGCACAGCTCGGTAAAATAGGGGGCGTTGGGATAATGGCTGGTGCGTATGGCGTTGATATTATGCTGCTTCATCAGCTCCAAATCCCGGATTACATGGCTGTATGTAACGGCAAAGCCAACATAAGGGTCGCTGTCATGCCGGTTTACGCCCCTGAACACAATCCTCTTCCCGTTTAATTTCACAACGCTGTCCACAACCGCTATTTCCCGGATACCAACTTTCTCCCGGATTACCTCATCCTCAGTTTTGAGCAAAAGGGTGTAGAGGTTGGGCTGTTCGGCATTCCAAAGGGCGGGGTTTTCAAGGTGAATCAGGATTTTGCCGTCCTGCGAATTGCCACCCGAAACCTTATTGCCTTCAGGGTTGAGAAGGGAGTATTCCACCGGGATCTTTTTATCATAAAAATCCAAATCCACCGCAATATCGGCTTTGGTATAGGAATCCTTCAAGGTGGTGGTAACAGTGAAATCCCTGATATGCTGCTGCGGGCGGTAGAGGATATACACATCCCGGAAAATGCCAGACATCCTGAACTTGTCCTGGTCCTCAAGATAACTGCCGTCGCACCATTTCAGCACCATCACCGCAATCGTGTTGGCTCCGGCACGGACATAATCGGTTATATCAAACTCACTGGTTGAGTGGGACACCTGGCTGTAACCCACAAAATTCCCGTTTACCCACACATAAAAGCAGGAATCAACCCCTTCAAAATTCAGGTGCTTGCGGTAAGCCCCGAATTTTTCATCCACCTCAAATGTGCGGATATAAATCCCGCAGGGGTTGTCATGGGGCACATACGGGGGGTCATAAGGGAAAGGGTATCTTATATTTGTGTACTGGTGCCTGTCGTATCCCTGGGTCTGCCAGACAGAAGGCACGGGTATTTCATCCCATCCTCCGCACTGGTATCCCTCTTCCCAGAATTTATCCTCGACATCATAAACACTGGTATGGTACTTGAATTTCCAGTTCCCGTTTAAGAACTGAACCCGGGATGAACTGGTTCTCGGGTTTTCGGAGAGGGCGGCACCATCATCAGGGCATGGGATATAATATGCTCTGGGCTTTAAGGTATTTACATGCAGGGTGTTCAAATCCTCGTAATAGCGCTCAACTATCATTATATATCCCTCTTTTTCGAGAACATTTTTTCATTATTATACCAAATCCAGTTTATAGTTCTATAAACTTTAATGCCCAAAATATGCACAAATCGCGCTTATTAGCTGGACAATTGATGGGAGGAAGATTTATAATCTTAGTAAAGCTTTAGGAGGGTAGAGCCATGTTGATTATATCCGGCAGCCTGTATAACAGCGAAAGCGATTTTGTGGACTATCAAAACCCCCTGACTGTCACAAGCTGCGGGCATTACTCCCTTATAAAGCGGCCCCGGTTCGTCACCAACCGCCCGGCAGGCCGGAAGGATTACCAGCTGCTGTACTTTTTAAACGGCAAGGGCAGCTTTGTCCACGAGGGAAACACCATCACCGTACCCGAAGGGCATGTTTTCATATACTACCCCGGCGAACCCCAGTATTACGAGTATTACTTAAGCGACTCGCCGGACTTATACTGGATTCATTTCACCGGTAATGACATTCCGGGGATTCTGGACAGGCTCAGCCTTTCCTCCTCCCGCCTGCACCGGGTTAAGGTGAAGGATACTTACCGGAACCTTTTCGACAAAATCATCCGGGAACTGCAGTTAAAGCAAAACCACTTTGACAAGCTCGCCAACATATATTTTTATGAGCTGTTAACCTTGATGTCCCGTGCTGCCATGGAGGATTCACAGCAGCAGAATATATACAAATATGAACAGATTGAGCGTGCAATCCAGGTTTTCCACACCGAATATAAGATGCCTTTCAGCATAGAAGATTACGCAAGGCAGTGCAATATGAGCGTAAGCTGGTTTGCCCGGGTTTTCCGCCGGCAAACAGGTCTTAGCCCTCAGAATTACCTTACAAATGTGCGCATAAACAAGGCAAAGGAGCTGCTCGCCTCATCATCCTACAACATCGGCGAAATTGC
>DUMT01000069.1 GCA_012839705.1 Clostridiales bacterium
CATATAGGGTTATTGGTTTAATAATGGCTTCCAAATCGTTTGGCGACGATTTTTTGCAGAAAAACTACCCCTTCATACATCAGGGCGGCGACAACAGCAAGGATAATAACGCTCGCCATAACCAGGTCAAGCTTGAATACCTGGCCGCCGTATACGATAAGATAGCCGAGCCCGGCTTTTGACACCAGGAATTCCCCTGCAATAACGCCCACCAAAGACAGCCCGATGTTAATCTTCAGGGAACTGAACAGCGTGGAAATATTGCTTGGGAATACAATTTTTATGAATATCTGCTTCTTATTAGCCCCGAAAGCCTCCGCCATCTTTATAAGCTCGCTGTCGGTGCGCTGGAATCCGTTCAGCATCTCCAGGACGGTGACTATCAGCGAGATTGCCAGCGCCATGAATATAATTGCCCTTGTACCGGCTCCGGCAATTATGATGATTACCGGGCCCAGTGCTATCTTGGGCAGGCTGTTCAACACAACAAGGTAGGGTTCAAAAACCCTTGAAATAAATTTGCTCCACCACAAAAGTATGGCGAGCAGAGTTCCTGTGATTACTCCCAGTACAAACCCTACAATGGTTTCGTAAATGGTAATCCCTATATGGATATGTAAACCGTTTTGTGACATATTAAGGAAGGTGTCTATTATCCTCGATGGCTGGCTGAGAATGAAGCTGTCAATTAACCCCAGCCGCCCGGTTATTTCCCATGCCGCCAATAATACAACAAGTATACCAATCTGGGATAATACAACCAGTTTATCTGTACGCCGTATTTTTTTCAAATACTGGTGCCTTTCAGGGGAAAGGTTTTCCTTATCCATAGCTACTCAGCTCTTTCCAAATAGTATTGAAGTACTGTCCGAATTTCGGGTCGTTCCTGCAGGATAGGGGTGTCCTGCCGGCGTCGAATTCAATATCCAGTTCCTTTTGTATAACCGCAGGCCTGGCACTCAATATCAGTACCTTGTCTGCCATGCTGATGCTCTCCGGTATATCGTGGGTGACCATTATTGTGGTCACCTTTTCTTTTTTCAGGATTTGATATACATCTTCGGTAACGCTTAACCTCGTCTGGTAATCAAGGGCGGAGAATGCCTCGTCAAGAAGCAGTATGTCGGGGTTTATGGCAAGGGTGCGTATAAGGGCCGCCCTTTGCCGCATTCCGCCTGAGAGCTGTGACGGGTATTTGTCTTTAAACTCATACAACCCGTAGGTTTTGAGCAGTTCTTCGGTACGATTAATGTTTTCGGGTGTAAGGATGTGTCGAATTTCAAGCCCCAATAAAACGTTTTTGTAAATGGTCCTCCAGTCAAGAAGGTTATCCCTTTGCTGCATATATCCAATATGGGAAGATACACCCTCGATTCTGGTCCCATTAACGTAGATTGAGCCGGAGCTGGGCTTAATCAACCCCGCTATAATCGAGAGCAGGGTGGATTTTCCGCATCCGCTTGGGCCTACTATGCTGTAGAAATCCCCTTTATTCATGCTAAAGCTTATATCTTTAATCGCGGTGATTTCGCCGTTTTTCGCCTGGTATTTATGGCTTATGTTTTCAACCCTTAATACTTCCAAACCTTTCACCTCGCTTGTATTTGCTGGTTAAGGCTAAAAATTCCTTGCAAGGGAACCGTTACTCAGTTCCCTTGCACCCACCCTTCGCCCCATAACCATCAGGGCTGCTTATCTTGAAATATGTGAGAGGTTTTACGTTGTTCAGTACCAGCCCTTTCACTTTATTGTATGACAGCTAAGCTGACGGGGTGAAAATCATGGCTTGGTTTTATTTTTTGTTTATAATCTTTTGAAAGCCAATTTTTGTGGAGAATTTTAACGGTACCGGCTTCAAATAATAAATTTGGGGAGTGGATGAAATGGGAAAAAAGTATTATATAAAAGACAAAAAAGCAAAAAGCAGCATATCGAATACCAACCGGTTTGAAAACTCAATTTCAATGCGGGGGAAAAGCCCGGAGGAGATTTCCCTGGAGCTTCTTTCCGGCGAACCAGACGATTTGTCCCATGATTTTTCGGTAAAATAAAAGAGCGGGTAGCCCGCTCTTTTATTTTGAGGATTCGCATAAAGGGGTTAGCTCAAAGGCGATTTCAGCTATCCTGCTGGTTCTCCGGGTTTAAACCGGCTTTCATTTTCCGATTCTTGATTTCTGCCCCGACCCAGATTATCGCAGGCAAAATCAATTGAAAGAAAAAGCTGTAGTAATTGTAAATAGTGATGGAGGTAAACATCTCCATAACATTTCTGTATATTATGATGGCTACAGTTACCGCGATTATGCATATCGGGATTATGGTGGATTTATAGTCTTTCACATTAAAAAGCTTTGCAACTCCTATTGAGGAGGCTAGAATACATGCTGAAATCTTTGAAAACCCTCCAAGATAAAAGTTGCTGGTAATAAGGGCGTCCAGCCTCGTTAAGAAGGTTCCAATCCTTACTATCCGCAGGGCTGAATATGAGGGGAATAAACTGTTTTTAAGATGTGGTGCCCCTAAAACCAGAAGGTTGCGCAAAAAACTTGCTAAAATCATTAAACCCCCGAAAATCAGGCCCAGCAAATAGATTTTGTAAGGGCTGTCTTTTTTCCTGACAGAGGACGCCAAAGGCAAAAACAGCACGATTTCAGCAAAGGGGAAGGACAAAACTTTTAAAGCTACTACGAATATTGTCTTTATATCGGTGTTAAATACCGGCTGAATATAGGAAAGTCTCATTGCAGGCATACAGAATATGATCGTCATTCCTACAATAGATGCGGTTATCGGGAGGGCGACTGCGCACCACTTGCCTAGCACCTGAATCCCTTTGGATGAAATATAAGCTGCTACAAGCACAAAAAGTACAAGTATTGCAAGCTGCGGGGTTTCCGGCAATGTCCCTATCTGGATAAACTCGGAGAAATTTCTTAAAACAAGGGAACTCAGCAATATAAAATACAACACAAATAAAAGTATTATAATCCTTCCTGCGATATTTCCGAACACCTTCAAAGATATATCAAACAGGTCGTTGTTCGGATAAAGTTTCATTATTCTGGCATACATAAGTGTAAGCGGGATTGCCATAACTATAGCTAAAATTACTGCAATCCAGGAATCCTGCTCGGCGCCGTATTCGCCGCCCACAATTGCGCTGCTGCCGAAAACAAATAATACAATTATGCAAATAGATTGTCGTGTCGTAAGGGATTCTTTGTTAATCACGGCATGATTCTCCTGTGCTTTTATTTGCTTTCTCCGGAATTTTTGATGGAGATTTTAACTGTAATGTCAACTTCGGAATCTTTAAAAAGCATCTCCCATTTATCTTTAAGTTTCTCCCAAAGTTTCGGGCTGTTTTTGTAAATGGAGTTTCCAAAGCCAAAAATATCGCAGCCCATCTCTTTAGCTTTTTTGATGGTTTCCATTATTCTGCCCGAAAGGTGCTTACCTGCCTCTTCCTCCAGCTTTTTTATCTCTTTGTGATTAAAAGTGTCAAAGTTTTTTGGGGTTTCTCCCAATGCTACGTCTGATTTAATGTCAATCTTAACTTTTACCTTGTTTCCATCATATTTTACCTTTGTTTTGGTTTTGCTTTCTTTGATTTCCATTGAAGTATCGTTTTGACCGTCTTTATTAAAATCAATTGAAATAATTCCGCCGGATACTTCATCCAAAACGAACAAAAGGTTTCCGGTGTCCTCCATTGTAATATAATTTGTAAGTTTATCTTCTTTAAAAACAGCGGAGCCGTCTGAGGACACCATTACCATATTTCCATTTTTAACGAGCCTGAAAACCGGCAGCGTAAGGTTTATGCCGGGAGAGTTCAGGACGTCGTAGGACCTGTAAGCCGGAAGATTTATCGTTTGTGAATATACGTCAGGGTCTTCGTAAATAATTTCAAAAATTTCCGTTGAAACAAAATCTGTAGAAAAGGGTTTTGCCTCGAAAAGCTTGGCAGCGCTTTCTTCGCGCGAAATGACAATATAGATGGTTTCCCTGGGCTCCAAATCGTGGCTGTACCAGCTTAAAACTTCTTTAAGCCTTTCCCGAGCGATTTGTTCACTTAAGATTATTACCTGCATATGGCTGAAATAAAGCTTGTTTCCAAGCATAATCTTGGCTTTTCTTATTGCTTCAAAAAAGGTGGTGCCTTCGGATTCAATAAGTTTTGGGCTAAACTCGCTATCTGTTCCTCCGGCCTTTTTATACTCCACGGTTTCAAATGTAATTCTATAGGTATTTTTTTCGGAACCCATATCAACCGCAACCCCGACTACCGTTTCAAGCTCATTCAAGCCCCGGTAGTTCCAGCAGCCGGGGAGGGTGAGGAGAATAGTCATTGTAACTATTAAAATCGTTGTAATTTTTATGGAGATGAACGCAACTCGTTTAATTTTTTCCACCTCCCTGCTCTTTTTGGCGCATCTTATCCACAGCCATCGCAGGCCTTTGCTTCATTTTGCACCAGGGTACCCTGAAAAGCACATCCTTAAAGTCCTGAGGCTTAAGTGAAAACCTGTCAATAGGAGTTAAATATGGTATGCCGAATGAGCGCAGGCTTAAAAGGTGAACCAGGATTAAAGACAGGCCCACAATAAACCCGAAATATCCCATGACTGACGAAATCAATAACAAAAAATAACGGAATACAATAGCTGGAGTCCTCAGTTTTGGGATTAGCAGGTTGGTAATTGCTGTGAGCGATACCACAATAATCACGGGGGCAGCCACAAGGCGGGCTTCCACCGCCGCCTGGCCGATAACAAGGGCGCCTACTATGCTGAGGGCCTGTCCCATATTTGAGGGCATTCGGATTCCTGCTTCCTTGATAATCTCAAATACGATAAGCAGCAAAAACGCTTCTATTGACGCGGGCAACGGCACACTCGAGCGCTGGGCTGTAAAGCTTAAAAACAACTCAAAGGGGATTAAGTCGTGGTGGTATCCTACGGCGCATATATAAAGGCCCGGTGTGATTATTGTAAGAAAAAAACTCAGGATTCTGATGAACCTTTCAAAGGACGCATAAATGAAGTTAAGGTAATAATCCTCGTTGCTCTGGAAGCTTTCCACAAACAGGTATGGCAGGGTAATGGCGACGGGGCTGCCTTCAATCAGTATGGCAATCCTGCCTTCCAGCAGCTTTGCCGCAACCACATCGGGGCGTTCACTCACTCCCACGGTGCGGAATGGGGTGAATATTTTATCTTTGATTATTTCCCTAAGATAGTTGGTGTCGATTATGCCGTCAATGTTGACGTTTTGCAAACGCTTGTGGAGTTCTTCAAGAATATTTGGGTCGGCTATCCCTTCAACGTAACAAATACACGCCCTGGTGTGTGTGCGGGTACCAAAGCTGTGATATTCCATTTTAAGGTCTTTGTCTTTAATCCGCCTTCTAAGCAAAGACAAATTGACCAGAAGGGATTCGTTAAACCCTTCCCTCGGCCCGCTTAAAATCTGTTCGGCTGACGGCTCGGATAACGAGCGCAGGGTAAAGGACTTGGTTTCCAGAATAAGGGCGTCCTTTTCGCCCTCCACAAATAATATGGTGTCGCCGAAGTTTAGTGACTCTGTTATCTGCTGAATGTCGCCGCTTTTCTGAACATGGTTGATTAATATAATCTGATTTGCCAGCATATCCAGCAGGTTCTGGCTGTCAGGCTGGATTTTGGAGTGCATCAGCGGCTTTATAATATTTTCATTTATGGTTTCGGAATTGACCATTCCGTCAATGTAAAAAATGCAAAACTTAAACCTGGCGTCGTTTTTGTTGCTGAATTCCCTAACCACAAAAGTGCCGATGTTTTTAAACATGCTTTTAAACAGGGAAATATTCTGATTTAAATCTTCGGTGAGTACAGTACCGCCTGCGCGGAGTTTTTCCACAGCTTCTTTTGAAGGATAATCCAGCATTTTTTATACCCCTATGTTTAGTGATGAATTTAATATATATTTTTTGTGCAACAGGCGGTTATATACACAAAAAATCAGCAAAGATTCCGCACAAGCGCAGAATCTTTGCTGATTTTTCAAAAATAATTTAAATGTAAAGCATCTTAAGGCAACAGCACGCCTTCGGGGGTGGGGGAGATGCCTTTGCCCTTTGATGCGAAATAGGCATCGAGAATGGTTTTGGCAAGGTTGGCGGCGGGCTTTGATGTGCCGTTTTCAAGCAGGACCGCGATTGCCACTTCGGGGTTTTCCGCAGGGGCATAGGCTATAAACACGCCGTGGTCAGAGCGGGTTTTCAGGTTTTGGGCGGTTCCTGTTTTCGCGGCGACTGTGTATTTGGCAGAAGCAAACTGCCTTGCAGTACCGGTTTTTCCGGTTTGGATCATACCCTCCCTAACCGCATCGATAGCTTCTTTTGAAAGGTTGAGCTTAGACACGACCTCCGGCTGCACAACCTTCTCGGTGCCATCGTAACTGCGTATGCTTTTGACAAGATGGGTTTTGTACCTGACTCCGTCGTTTGCCATTGTCATGGCATAGGCCGCAAGCTGGATTGGGGTGAACATGTTGTCCGACTGCCCGATAGCCGCCTGGCTGGTATCGGCGGGGTACCAGATTCCGCCGCTTTTTTCTCGCTGCGCCCTGCCTGCCAGAATTCCTTCCGCTTCACCGATTTCAATCCCGGTTTTCTGGCCAAGGCCGAACATTTTTGAATATTCATTCATTTTGTCAATGCCAAGCCTGCGGCCCAAATCATAGAAAAATACGTTGCAGGAATCGGCAATCGCCCTGACTACAGTGACATTTCCGTGATACCCTAAACATCCCAGGGTCAGGTTTGGATAAAAGTCATAAGTCCTGTCGCAGAACGCAATCACCGAATTTCTGGTGATAATACCTTCGTTAATACCCGCAAGGGCAACGCCGGGTTTCATGGTGGAACCGCAGGGGAAGGTGCCGTACAGGGCGCGGTTGAAAAGGGGCTTGTCCTTATCCTGAACCAGCTTGCTGTAATCAGCGTTGTAGGTGGACAGGTCAAAATCCGGCCAGCTGGCACATACCAGAACGCCACCCGTTTTAACATCCAGCATTACTACCGAACCGCTGCGGACATCCTCTCCCTTGAGCTTGGTAGACTGGCTTCGCAGTTGTTTTATCGCCTTGTCAAGCTCAGCCTGGGTGGTTTTTTGAAGGTTGTAGTCCAGAGTCAGGACAACGGTGTTGCCGGGAACGGGGGATTTGGTTTCCTTTTTCTCCACCACGTTTCCGCTGGCGTCCTTTGTAACAGTGTTCGTGCCGTTTATTCCCCGAAGCTCGCTTTCCAAAGCCGCTTCGACACCGCTTTTGCCCAGTATATCGCTTAGCTGGTAGCCTTTGTCCTTTAACTCGGCATATTCTTCCGCATAAATGGGCCCTACGGTGCCGATTAAATGGCAGGCAATGTTTTTGCTGACATATTCCCGTACGGGGGTTGTCTGGACGTTAACGCCGGGGTAAGCCGGGCTGTTTTCCAGAATCTTGTTGTAAACATCCTCGGTGACGTCGCTGGAGAAGGTGAAGGGGTTCTTGATTGAGAACTGGCGTATATCCATCTCGTAGCGGACGCCGGCGATAATGCGTTTCTGTTCGTCTGTGTAGCCGCTTAATTCATATTGCTCCACCATGGCGTTCATGCACTGCTCAGCGGTGGCGTAGTCAGCCATCTTCAGCTTTGCTTTAAGGTTTTTGACGCTGGTTTCCTTGTCCTCAAGGAATTGGTATGGCTTTGTTTTGGTGATTGGCAGGGTGTCATTCCATTCGCAACCTGCTTCCGCCAGAAGTTTGGTTAAGGAAAGTATTATTTCGTTCTGGCTTCTCTGTTGCTCCTCTGTGTTGCCCCTTGGGAAAAAGGCGCCGTCGAATATAATTGAAAAGCTGGTGCGGTTTATTGCCATCGGAGTTAAATACCTGTCAACAATTTCCCCGCGGGAAGCCTGAATAGGCACCTCTATACTGGAGCTCTTGTTTGCAAGGTTAGAGTATTTCTCGCCTTCAACAATCTGTATCTGGAACAGGCGTATCGAATAGCCGCCGAAAATAAATGCGATTATGGCTATCAGCGTAATCGCCCGGCGTTTGATTACAGAAAAGTTATCGCGTTGCATATCGTACTCCTTTTGTGTTATCGGGTTTGGGTTTACTCAACATTCCGCAGCCATTTGAACATCTGGTAGACCAGCAGGTACAAAACCGGGGAGAGGATAAGGGAGTATAAAAACCCCGGGATGGTGTACCAAAGCAGCACATTAAGGGGCTGGTCGTTTTCCAGCATAAGGTCATAAATGCACCAGTCTATAAACCCGTGTATAAAAAGGGAGGCGGCTGCCATCAGCATTGACGAAATAAGGTTGTTGCGGATTAACAGCTGCGACATTAAGCCGCATGCGCAGCAAATGATGAGCAAAAGAAATGCGTTAAGGCCGAAAAGCCGGTCGGAAAACAAATCCCAAAGAATCCCTCCGGCTATGCCTGCGGCTGCACCCCCTACAGGCCCCTCAAACATGGCGATAAATACTGCAACCGGAATAATAAGTATAGGGCGGGCATGCACGATTTCGGGCAGGGCACGCGGCAAAGATTGAAGTATTGATATAAAAAGAAGCACAAGTCCGTATGCTGTCCATTTAAGATAACGCTTGCCCATCCTGTTTATCAGATGTCCAGCGCCCAGTTTGTCCTTTGTCTTCAAAACAGCCTACCTCCTTGCACTTTTATTGTTTTATTCGTTGCTGAATTCAGTGATGACAAAAACATTCGTTAAATCCCGGATATTCGCAAAAGGCTCTATTATTGCATACATCGTCAGGCCGTCCGATTCGGAATGGACTTCTTTGACCGTACCGATTAAAAGGTTTCTGGGATATACCTCGCCTTTTCCCGAGGTGACCACATAATCCCCTTCGGCGATGCCGTTGTTTCTGGGGAGGTAGTTCAGCCGCAGCTTGCCTTCTTTCGCAAGGGAAAGGGTACCGCCGGTAACGCCGCCGCTTCCTACCCGGATTACGTAAGCCGGTACCTGGGTGGCGGGGTCAAGGATTGTGCGCACATTGGCATAATTCATCCCCACTTCGTAAACCACTCCCACAAGCCCTTCCGGGGTTATGACCGGCTGGTTTACCTTAACGCCGCCGAGCAGGCCTACGTTAATTGTGAAGTTTCCGTATTTGTTGTTGGTGTCTACCGAAATTACCCGGCAGTCTGCGAATTTATAGTCCGGGTTCTGCTCTTTAAGTTCGAGGTATTGGCGGTAATACTCGTTCATGCGGCGCAATTCCTCAAGCTCCACCTGGTTTTCCCTGAGCTGGTTTATTTCCTTTTGCAGCTTGTCAACCTCTTTTTTAAGGGAGCTTGAATCCGAAAAAATCCCCAGAAAACTGTAAAAGCCGTTGGATATGGCGGCACCTAAAGATTGCAGGGGGGAGACAATGGCTCCGGTTAGTGTTTCGGGTATGGAGGCAACACCGCCCGTTGAGGCGGCGTATATCATAATACCTATCAAAAATAATGATGCTGCGGCGACCGCTTTAAAAGCGGCGCTTTTCAAAAAGTTTTTCACAGCGTCCTCCTGCCATTATGTTCTTGATATGCCGGCGCCCCGCCCCCGCAAGCCGGCGGAAGCGGGGCGCGCTTGCTTTTAGTTTATTTAGCGAGAACGGCGGCTCCTGAAATTGCTTACAATTCCCATGTCAAGGCATTTTCCTGTGCCCAATGCGACGCAGTCCATCGGGTTTTCGGCTATATGCACAGGCATGCCGGTTTCTTTGCTGATAATCTGGTCAAGGGACCTGAGCAGCGCTCCGCCGCCGGTCAGCATAATACCGTTGTCGATAATATCAGCAGCCAGTTCCGGCGGGGTGTTTTCAAGGGTGTACCTGATAGCATTGACAATTGCATTTACTGGGTCCGCAAGGGCTTCGCGGATTTCTTCAGAAGAAACAGTGATATTCTTGGGCAGCCCGTCCAGCTGGTTGCGGCCCTTGACTTCCATTGTGGTTTCCTCAATTCCCGGATACGCTGAACCGAGGTTGATCTTAATATCCTCCGCGGTGCGCTCACCTATAAGGAGGTTGTATTTTTTCTTGATATAGGAAATGATTGCCTCGTCAAAATCGTCGCCTGCGGTGCGGACAGAGCAGGAGGTTACAATATCGCCAAGGGAGATAACGGCTACTTCCGATGTGCCGCCGCCGATATCTACCACCATGCAGCCTGCTGCTTCGTCCACTTTAAGGCCTGCGCCGATGGCGGCTGCCATGGGCTCCGCAATGGTTTCAACATCTTTTGCCCCGGCTTCCCGCACGGCTTCGTCAACTGCGCGGCGTTCAACCTCGGTAACACCTGAGGGGATGCATACCACAACCCGGGGGCGGCTGAAAAATGCGCCGTTCATTGCCTTGTGAATAAAATGCCTGAGCATGTCTGCAGTGATGTCAAAATCTGCTATAACGCCGTCCTTTAACGGGCGGACAGCGGAAATTGAGCCGGGAGTACGGCCGATCATTTCCTTGGCTTCCGAACCGACAGCCAGAACGGTATTATTCCTGACATCTACAGCTACAACCGAAGGTTCGCGGATAACTATACCTTTGCCCTTAACATATACTAGGGTGTTGGCTGTGCCTAAATCGATACCGATATCGCGGGAGAAAAACATCTTTTATCTTCCTTTCCTAATTTCCGGGAACTCTCGTCATAAAAAGTTTAGACGGATATTTGACGTCTATACCGGATTATCCAATAAATACTCTAATTTTATATTATATACCGATAAAAGTAAATTCACAATATTTAATTTCAAAAATGGAATATTTAGTATGCCTTCAGGATTTTGCAATTTTCGATAAAAAACGGAGCAGCCTCCCGCCGGGTAGACCCATTACGGTGTAAAAATCTCCTGTTATGGATTTTATGAGCCGCATGCCGTATCCTTGAATTCCGTAAGCGCCGGCTTTATCCATGGGTTCCAAAGTGGCGATGTAGTCGAGGATTTCCCGGTCGGATAGAGGGTAAAATTTCACTTTTGCGCTGTCGGTAAACCCGCCGGAAAATTTTTTGCCGCAAACCCAGACACCGGTGTAAACCGTGTGGGTGTTGCCACTGAGTTTCCTCAGCATTTCAAAGGCGTGTTGCTTATCCAGCGGCTTGCCAAGGATTTCGCCGTCAATGGACACCACTGTGTCCGCCCCTAAAACAATGCGACCCGGGTGCAGTTTCGCCACTTCCTCCGCCTTTTTGCGGGCGACAGCCATAACAGCTTTCCTTATGGGCAGGGAAGGGTCAACACCGCACTCGTTTTTAGCCGGGATGGCAGTAAAGGGGATTTGCATCAGCTTTAAAATTTCGCTGCGCCGGGGGGATTGGGATGCCAATATTATTTCTTCCATTTCAAGCATTTCAAACCTCACCGTACCTTATAGTAAATGAGCAATGCTGCCGAGATGAAAATTACCTGAAGCACGTTAATCTGCATATGGAAGGAAAGGCTGAGGTTGATTACCGACAAATCAAGGTTTACGGTATCAAAGCCTATGCTGTCGCTCCAGGTCAGCCATTTTAAAAAGATTATATCCTGGGTCAGTGTTCCTATAAGCGCGGACAATACGAGGGCTGAAAGCAAAAGGAAAATTAAAATCAAAGTGTTTTTTGTCCTCATGTAAACCTTCCTTTAACAAACCTGTATAGTTTTATATCCTGCCTGTGGAACCGAACCCGCCTGAACCGCGCTCGGTGCTATCCAGTTCCTCCACCTCCACAGGCTGCGCGGGTATTACGGGGGATATCACCAGCTGGGCTATCCGCTCCCCTGGGTTGATGGTATATTTGGTGTCTGACAGATTAACAAGCCCTATCTTAATTTCCCCGGTGTAGTCGCTGTCAATTACTCCGACTCCGTTTGACAGCGCTATCCCGTGCTTTACCGCAAGACCGCTGCGGGCGTAAACCAGCCCCACATAGTTGTTGTCAGGCAGCCCGATGGCAATGCCTGTGGGTACCGTTACCCTGCCGCCCGGCGGGATGGTAATGGGGTTATCGAGCAGCGCGCGCAAATCCAGCCCTGCGCTGCCGGCGGTTGCCCTTGCAGGAATTTCCGCCCTGGGGTCAAGACGTTTTATTAAAAGTTTCATACAAAAACACCTTTCAAAATTGGTTTATTCCACGCCCCGCTTATAAAGCCCTCGGGTAAAATCCTTTGTAGCCTTGCCGCCATGGCGGTAGGAGGTGATTATATTTTCCACCTCGGCGCGGGTTTCGTTGGTGAAGTAGAACAGGATAAAATCCATGGGCGGCAGCTCGTCCAGTAAATCCCCAAGCCATAGCGGGACGCTGTTTAAAAGCTCGGCGCAGCCGTTCTGGCAGGCAAGGGGGAACACTGCCCCGCGCCTGTCGGTTAAAGCCCCGTTGCCGCTGCAGGACTGGCAGCCTTTTGCTGCGCTATAGGGGCAGTTTCTAAGCAGCATCAGGGGCTGCCTGCCATATCCGATTATCCCGCAGGGGATATCAGAGCCTACAGCAAACTTCATTTGCCCAAAGGCAAGCTCCTGGGACAGCACTGCGGCTGTGACGCCAAGGGAAACAAGGGAGCTAAGGGCAGGTTTGTTGGTTATATTCATTCCAAAGGATGCGACAGGCGAAAAGCCGGATTCCCTTGCCAGCCGGACAGCGCCAATATTGCCGCAAAGGGCAATTGATATGCCGCAATCGGCGGCGGTTTTAAGCTGCTCATTTATCTTATCTTCGCTGCTGAACATCCCTCGGGGGATTTCAACCGCTACCCTGTAGTTTTCAGCCAGCGCCTTTAATGTGCCGGCAGGGGTGTTCAAAGGTACGAAAATTAAGTCCAAATCTGCTTTTTCTGGAACCTGATTAGCCGAGGTAAACCTTGCGGCGTACAACAGCCTGTCCACCCTTTTAAGCTCAGGCAGCGGTGTGGCTGCCGTTTTTTCGGGATTCGGGTTTTTATTGAAAGGGATTGGGGCTTTTTCCGCCCTGATTCTCAAAAGCTCCTCAAGGGCATTCCGCCTTAAGGAGTTGAGGGAGGATACAGGGATTGTCAAGCCCTCCTCAATTTCGCAGGCAACGAAGGCGAGAAAAGGGGTGCCGCCGGTTTTGGAAAGCTGTTCCTCTACCCGTGTTTGGCTTAAAGGGGATTTTATCGCCCTCTGAGGAACATCACCTTTTATTTTGACGGAATTTCCGTCAAAATCCCGAACGGTGAGTGTGACCGGTGCGCCCTCCTTCATCTCAAAGAGCATTTCCACCCTGATTCGTGGCAGCTCCTTTTCATACAGCTTTGCAAGGCGGTTGGTAGCAGGCTCCGATGCCTCCACATCCTTCCGGGTCCTTGCCCCGAACATGGAAAGGCCCCGTTTTCCTGTATAGTAGCCGCTGGTAAAGCCCGAGCGGGAGAAAACCGACTGCAAGTCCCTGACCAGTTCAGGGTCAGCTTTTTTTTCGCTAAACCCATACACGAAGTCACGGGCGTCGGAAAAACACCTGGCTGCCGCGGCGACGTATTCCGGGCGCTTCATCCGCCCTTCAATTTTGAGGGATGTAACCCCTAAATCCGCCAGTTCCTCCATATAATCGTACAGCGATAAGTCTTTTAAACTAAGGGCTTTTTCGTCATGTGCCGGTTTCCTGCCACTGCCGGCGGCAAAGGGGAGCCGGCAGGGCTGGGCGCAAAGCCCGCGGTTTCCGCTGCGGCCGCCTATCATGGCTGAAAGGTAGCATTGCCCCGAAACGCTCATGCAAAGGGCGCCGTGGACGAAGATTTCAATTTCTGCCCCCAGCCCGGTGCATTCCTTAATTTCGCTGCGGGCCATTTCCCGAGCAAGGACGATCCTTGAAAAACCCAGCTCTTTCAGTTCCAAAACCCCTGCCGGTGAATGGCAGGAAAGCTGGGTTGAGGCGTGCAGGGGGATGCCCGGGGCGGCGGTGCGGATAAGCCTTGCCAGCCCCAAATCCTGAAGAATCAGCGCGTCAAGCCCAAGGCCACACGCCTTTTCGGCAAGGGACAGCGCCGCGGGTATCTCGTTTTGGAGGATAAGGGTGTTTAAAGCCAAATATATCTTAACTCCGCGGGAATGGCACAAAGCCGCTGCCTCGCGAAGGCTTTCGTCATCGAAATTTTTTGCATTCCTTCGGGCGTTGAAACTTCCTGCCCCAAGATACACCGCATCGGCTCCGCCGCGTACGGCCGCAATAAGGGATTCAGGGGAGCCTGCGGGGGCCAGTATTTCCAAATTATGTTTTTTGGCAGGGGTGTTTGAATTTATGGGTTTCATTTACCGGCTTTAAGCTCCTTGATTTCGCGGGCCAGCTTTTCGTTTTCCCTGCGGAATTCCTCAAGTTCAGCCCTTAATTTGGTATTGTCGTTTATATAATCTTTCAGCTGAAAGCGCAGGTTATCCGCGGAAGAAGCTGCCTTTTTCGCCTGGTCGGCATAAGTCAGTGCGGCAAGGACGGCTGCCATTGTGGTTGAAACCCGCCCGTCGCTTTCCATAATCTCCCTCATTGAGCGGTCAAGCTCTTCGGCAATCTCTATTACATAGCTTTCAGGCTCGTCGGTTGTAATAACATATTCGGTATCGCATATTGTAAGCTTAATGCGGTTCTTATATGCCATAATGCCCGCTCCTTTCCTATGTTAATCTAAATTATTATAACTCTAATATATTAAAAAATCTACTGGTTTAAGCCTTTGACAGAACAGTTTTAAGTTACAATTTGTATATGGCTGCCGCGGGATGTCTTTCTGACAACAATTTGCTTGTCAATCCGCTCTTTAAGGTCGCCCACGTGGGAAATAATGCCCACAAGCCTGTCCGAGCCGGTGAGCTCGTGTAAAGTCCTTATCGCCACATCAAGGCTGTGGGAGTCCAGGGAGCCAAAACCTTCGTCTACGAACATTGTGTCGATGGACACGCCGCCTGCCCTTCTCTGGACAATATCGGACAGCCCCAGGGCAAGGGAGAGGGAGGCTTTGAAGCTTTCCCCGCCCGAAAGGGTGTTTACCGGCCTTGGCTTGCCGGTGTAATAGTCGAATACATCCAGCTCAAGCCCGTGGTCGCTGCGGCTGTCGGAATCCCGCCTTATCAGGGCATACCGCCCGTCGGTCATCTTTGACAGCCGTTTGTTGGCTTCGTGGAGTATGCTGTCAAAATATGCTGCCTGGACATACAATTCAAGCTGAAGCTTCTTCTTTCCCGCCAGTCTTCCATTTGCGGTGTCTGCCAAATGCCCGAGGGTTAATACTTCCTTCTCCATCCTGGCGGCGGTATCCAGTTTTTTGCGCAATGAGTCCAAAATGCGGGTGTTGGTGCCGACTCTGGAGCGCAGCTGGTTGTCCCTGCTGCGCAGGCTCGCGATTTTTTGGTTGTTTTCCTCGATTCTGGCGTTGATGGATGCCAAATCCTCGGTTTGTTTTGATGTTTCTTCCTTCAGCCTGTTAACTGTATCTTCGTAATTGCGGCAGGCTGATTCCAGCTCCTCCGCTTTTTTCCGAAGGCTCGAAACCTCCTCAGGGGAGCGCAGGGAGTTTTTGAACTCGTTTTCACCCTCAAATCCGAGCTGGTTTACGCGCTGGGCAAAGGATTGCTCCAGGGCTGATAATTCTTCCACGGCTTCTTTCAGGGATTCTATTGCGTTTTTAAGCAGCCCGGCTGAAAGTTCCAAATCCCTTTGAGCCTTTTCCCGGGCTGAACGGGCGTCTTCATATTCCCTCTCAAGGGTTTGGATTTTATCCCCAAGTCCTTTAACCCTTTCCTTTGCCTTTTCAAGGGTGGGGATGCCCTCGGGCAAGCCGGCGGCAGCTTCCTTTTCTCTTGCAATGGCGGCACTTAAATCGGCCGCAGTTTGGGACTTCTGATTTTGAAGATTATTCAGGTTTTCTTTTGCTATTTTAATAAGCTGCTGCACCTGCGACAGTTTTTCGGGGATTTTCTTTTTGCGCTGAACCTTCGCCAAAGCTTCCCCGATTTGAAGGTTTAGCAGGCTTTGAGCATGTTTGGTTTCCTCGTGGGCAGCATTAAGCTCATCAGCGCCGGGGCTAATGTTCAGGGCGTTGCAGCGGCGGGTTAATTCACTGTGCAGCGCATTGGTTTCACTCCGCAGTTTTTCAAGCTCCTGCGCCTTTTGGCGGCAGAGGTTGTCTTTTTGGTCGCGCTGTGATTTGAGTTTCTCAAGTTCTGCCTGGGTGGGGGCGCCGTCCTGCAGCACGGCAGGGGAGGGGTGTTCGGTTGAGCCGCAGACAGGGCAGGGTTGCCCGGGGATTAGGTGCCTTGCAAGTATTCCCGCCTGGGAGGAGAGGAAAAGGGCTTCAGCGGCGTCGTATTCCTGCTTTGATTTGGCATAGTCCGCCTGCAGGGCTTCAAATTCTGTTTGCATGGAATTTATGTCGCCGCTACGGCTTATGTAGCTGTCAAAGATTGTTTTAAGCTCCGCAATTTCATTAAGCTTTCTCTCAAGCTCTTTCGCCCTGGAGTTTAGCAGCTCAAATTCCGCTTCTACACCTTCAAGGCTTGAGTTTTCCTGCTCCAGCTCTTTATGCTGCTTTTCAAGGTTTTCAACGCCCTTTGCGCTTTCCTGAATCTGGTTTTCAAGGGAGTTTAGCCTGTTTTTCAAATCCTCGGTTTCCCTTTGGTATTCCCTTATAAGCTGGAATTTGGGAAGCTGGCTTTCAAGCTGGATTTTCTCCTGTTGCAGCGCCTCTTTTTGCGGCAGGGCGCCGGATTTTTCTTCGAAAAGTTTTTCCGCATCCGCCGCCAGGGCTTTGTTTTGGTTGTGCTGTGTTTCGTACCGGTTTACATCGTTTTGGCAGGCTGCCGCCTTTTCCCTGGCACTTGTGAGCAATGCGTAATCCGCCGCAAGCTCCCTTGCTTTTTCGGCAGCCGCGGTTTCCTTTTGTATCTCGCTAATCTTTAGTTTGCAGCTTTCTATTTCCGGCTGCTTTTCAAGCAAAGCCTTCAACTCTGCCCGCTGTTCCTCGATTTTTTGGGCGAAGGCCTGTCTTACTGCCAATTCCTTGCCACAGTTTTCGGCGGACTCAAGCTCGGCAAACAGCCTTTCCCATTCTTTAGAATCAATTTCAATTTGTTGTTCAATCTTTTCACAAATATTTTTTGCGGCGGGAATTACGTTTTTGGCATCAAGGATTTCAAGGGCTTCGGCAAGCCCGTTTCTGCCGCTTTCGGTATCCTCGCCCGGAATGGCATCCCGGCAGTTTTCCAGAATGCTGGCTTTCAGGTTTCCAAAATCATTGGTTTTCTCACGTGATTTGTTTAAAAGCTCCTGCTGGATTTGCAGGAATATGCCTGTATCGAAAACCCGGCGGAAAATTTCTGCCCTGTCCTTGCTTTCCGCCAGCAGCAGGCGTAGAAACTCTCCCTGGGCAAGCATGCAAAGATGCTTAAATTGCTGGTAGTTGATTCTGAGAAGCTCCTCGATGGCTTTTGTGACTTCGCCCGACTTCGTAACTGTCCGACCGTCAGGGAAATAGAGTTCTGCGCTGGCGGGCTGGCTGGTGACGCCGTCACCTCTGAGTTTCGGGCGGGTGTATTCGGGGTTGCGCCTTACCTTATAAACCTTGCCACGGTGCTCGAATTCCAGTTCGGCAAAGGTTTCGGTATCAGGCGGGGCAAAGTCGCTGCGAAGGTTACCCCCGCCCCTGGTGCTGCCGCTGGTCTGCCCGAACAGGGCATAGGATATGCCGTCAAAGATGGTGGTTTTTCCAGCCCCCGTGTCCCCGGTTATCAGGAAAAGCCCCCTGCCGTTGAATTTTGTAAAGTCTATTACCTGTACTCCGGCATAGGGCCCGAAGGCGCTGAGTGTGAGTTTAATTGGCTTCATTCCAAAACGCCCCCTTCACGCTGGAAATTACTTCGTCAATAATCCTTAGCTGTTCCTCATCTAGCCCCGTGCCGTGAAGCTGGCGGTAGAAATCCTCAAACAGCTCTATTTCGCTCTTTTCCACCTTCGGGTCAAATATGATATCCTCACCGAATTCCCTGCCCGGCTGCTCTATTTCCACATGCAGCAGGTTGGGGTACACCATCCTCAGCTGTGCGGCAGGGTCCAACACTTCGCGTTCAGTCAGCACTGCGTGTATATAGTCATGCCGCCCTTCCGGGTTTTCCATGCCCGCGGCAATAAGGTCGTCCAGCCGCCCCTTGATTCTCCTTAAATCATGGGGCGCCTTAACCGGGATTAATTCGATTTCTGTATTTCCCTTTTCTTTCAGAGTTACCAGGGTAAAGCTTTTGTTGTGGGTTGCCTCCGACAGGGAGTATTTCAAGGGAGAGCCGGCATACCGCACAGTTTCCCTGGCTATCATCTGCGCCCTGTGCAGATGCCCCAGAGCCACATAATCAAACCCGTCAAAGCATGATGAATCCACATTGTCACTACCGCCTACGGACAGGGTTTCGGAATCGCAGGTTTCGGGGGCCTGGTCGCCGTGGCACACAAACTGATGAGCCACCAGCACATTCCTGCCGCTTTGATGTTCAGGCAGGGGATATCCCTCAAGGGTAGCTTTAACGGCTTCGTGGGTGGTGGACACATCCTGGTTTAGTACAGCGCGCACCATGGCAGGCTTTATAAAGGGCAGTGTGTAGACATGCACCGGCCCGTAATCGTCGTAAAGGGTGACGCTTTGCAGGTAACCTTCGTAAACACCGGCTATGTAAACCCCCTGCCCGGACATAAGCCGGCTGCCGAACTGAAGCCTTTCGGGGGAATCGTGGTTTCCTGCCACCGCGATAACTTTTACCCCTTTGCCGCTTAACTCGCACAAAAAATCGTCCAGCACGCTTACCGCTTCGGCGGGAGGTACCGAGCGGTCGTATATGTCGCCGGCGATTAAAACGGCGTCCACTTTGTATTCTGAGCACATGGATACCACTTGTTTCAGAACATTTGCCTGATCCTCCAGCATGGAGGCTTCCAGCACCATCTTTCCCAGGTGCAAATCTGAAATATGTAAAAACCGCATTAAAATCCCCTTTCGCGCGATTGCAAAGCATATAAACAGCATATAAAATGATTTAATTATTAGTATAGCTTAAATGCGGTTTAATTTCTACACCTGCCGAATAAATATGCCCATAATATGCCTTCGGCATATTAGGCATATGAATGAAAAAACCGCCGATGGCGGTTTTTTACTGAAAACTGTTTTGCTGGCTGCTTGCAAGGTTGTCGACATATGCCCGCATTTCCTGTTTTGATTTGATGCTGCGGGTTCCTTCGATTATTTTTCTTTTTTCTTCATCGGAAAGGGAAGCGAAATAACTCATGGCGCCAGGGTTTTGGGCAAGGGCCATGCCAAACCCCAGGGGAAGGTCGTTGCCAAAGGATATATCAGATTTACCCATATAATTCAACCTTTCTGCTTTGGTCTGGAATTATTTTTAGTTTATCCAAGTATAATTATTCAGGTGGGAATTAATACAAAATTGGTGTAATAATTTTAAATTTGTACTATTTACAATTTGAAAAATATATGGTATAATATAGGAAAAACAAGAAATTATAAACCAGAGTATAAATTGGCAAAAAAACTTTAAAAGGAGTATTGATAAATATGCGTAAAGAGCAGAGGTTTTTTAAATGCAAAGAATGCGGCAATGTTGTAGGGCTTGTGGTTGACGCCGGGGTTAATGTTGACTGCTGCGGCGGCAAAATGGTGGAGCTTATCCCCAACACAACCGAAGCTGCGGTGGAAAAACACCTGCCTGTTGTTGAGGTAATCGGCGACGTGGTTAAGGTCAACGTCGGCAGTGTGGACCATCCGATGATTCCCGAGCATTACATTGAATGGATTTACATCGAGACCGAAAAGGGCGGACAGCGCAAAAACCTTTCCCCCGGTGAAGAGCCCAGGGCGGTATTTGTGCTGAAAGACGACAAGGTACTTGCGGTTTATGAGTACTGCAACCTGCACGGCCTTTGGAAAACAGCGGTAAAGTAATTAGAGTTATAAAAAATCATCCCCCAGCGTAAACTTTTTTGCGCTGGGGGATGATTTATGTAAAAGCATTTAATCAGTCAAATGAAAAAACCTGTAAAAGTTTCGGCTGAGCGCCTGTTTCAGGGTCCATTTCCATAATTAAAATATCTGACATGTATTCATTCCACTTGTCGACGACCTTGCTTTCCCTCTGTACCCTGGCGGCATGCTCCACACCGTATTTGCACTCATAATAGCCGAACAGCTCATTTCCAACGTTCCAGATGGTGTAGTTGCATATACCAGCTTCCCTGAGAACATCTTTCATTTCCTGAGGGAGATTGTCATGGCGGCGGATATACTCCTCAAGGCAGCCATCTTTGATTCTTGCTTTCCACGCGTATTTTTCCATTTTAACTCCTCCAAAGGTTGGTTTA
>DUMT01000005.1 GCA_012839705.1 Clostridiales bacterium
GCGTTATCCGCAGCGGTAAGGGCGTCGGAGTAGCGGATTGATACCTCGTTTTGCCCCGGCCCTTCCTCGTGGTGGGACCTTTCCGGGCGGATTCCCATCTGCTCTAAAGTCAGGCAAATCTCTCGGCGGATATTTTCGCCCCTGTCGTCCGGAGCTATGTCCATATACCCCGCCTTGTCGTAGGCTTCCCTGGTGGGGTTGCCGTTTTCGTCAAGCTTGAAAAGATAAAACTCCTGTTCCACTCCGAAGGAGAATTTGAAACCTTCCTCCTCCGCTTTTTTGATGGCATTTTTAAGCAGGGTTCTGGTGTCGCAGATAAACGGCCTGCCGTCGGGATGGGTGATGTTTGTAAACATCCTGACAACCTTGCCGTGTTCGGGCCTCCAGGGCAGGAGGGAAAGGGTGTCAGGCTCCGGATGGAGCAGGAGGTCGGAGCGGGCTTCGTCGCCAAAGCCCTTAATTGCGGCAGCATCAAAGGGTATTCCGTATTCAAAAGCTCGAGGCAGTTCCTCCGGCATTATTGAAATATTTTTCTGCCTGCCGAACACATCACAAAAAGCAAGGCGGATGAATTTGACATCTTCTTCACGGACGTACTGTAATACCTCTTCTTTTGAATACTTCATAACCGATACCTTCCCTTTCAGTATAATTAATTGTGAACATACATCTGCTTATAGGGGTTCTTACTGTCAGGGGTTACTACAGTATATGCCGCGTTGAATACCTCTTCAAAATCCCAGCCGAAGATCTGGCAGTACTCGGAAAGAAGCTCCCGGATTTCCTCCATATCCTCGCCGGTGGCAGGGCGGGCTGTGACCTGGCTTGGGAATTTTACGCCCTTGCAGTCGGAGCGCAGGAACATTTTCCCGCCATGCATTCCCGTGCAGGGGAAGGAGCCTACGATATTTTTACCCCCGGGCTCAAGCCCCAGCACCACAATTATGCCGCCCGCCTGGTATTCCCCAAGGAAGCTGCCGGCGGTGCCGCCGATTACCATTTTCGGCACCTTTTCCTTATATTCCTTCATGTGGATGCCGGCCCTGTATCCGGCGTTGCCTTTCACAAGGATTTTGCCGCCGCGCATGGCATATCCCGTGGCATCGCCAACATTGCCGTGGATGATAATCCTGCCTTCGTTCATGGTGTCGCCTACCGCGTCCTGGGCGTTGGCATTGACGATGATATCGGCGCCGTTCAGGTATGCCCCAAGGGCATTTCCCGGCACGCCGTTTATGGTGATGGAGCAGCCGGACATTCCCGCTGCAATAAAACGCTGGCCGCAGCATTCTTCAATTGTAATATCCCCTGATAATCCGCGCAGTTTTTCATTAAGCGCTTTGTGATCCAAGTTTTTTGCATTAATTACCATATATTATACCACACTTCCAAACTTTTTTCTCCTTATTTTTGGAGAAAAAGCATATGTTGTAGCTGTTTTTTTCAAAAGCTCGAAATTCAATGAGCTTAAAGGGGTTTTTTCCCTGATAAGGGAGGTATAAATACCGGCGCGCTCGTGGTGGCCGATCAGGATAAACCCGATAAGCCTGTCGTCTTTTGTATACAGGCGTTTCAGTGAAGTATCGGTTTTTTCTTCATACATCTCGCCGTCATAGGTTCCGGCGGTCATGGCGTGCAGCCCGAAAAAACCGATGGAGTTCATGGGCATAGCCTTGTCGAACACCTCGCCGCCCCCCGCCATGTTAACGCCGGCGGCGTGTCCCTGCATGTATGCGTTTGGAAGGAGGGCAAGCACCCGCCTGCCACCTATTGTAATATCATTCCCTTCGGTGCAGTCGCCCGCCGAGTAAACCCCCGGCAGGCTGGTTTCCATCCTGTCGTTAACCAGAATACCGCGGTTTACCTCGCCGCCTGCATCCTTTACAAGGGAGGTATTGGGGCGGACGCCCACCGCCATTACAAGGGCGTCAAATTCGGTTACCCTGCCGCTTTTCATGTAAGCGGTGTTTTTGTCAAAACGCACTGCGGTATCGCTGAGCATAAAGGAAATCCCGTTTTCCTCAAGGTGCCTTTGGATTATTGCGGCGGCTTCGCTGTCAAGGATGCTGGACAGCACCCTGTCGGCAAGGTCGCATACGGTGATGGATTTTACAATACCGTGAATCCCTTCGGCGCATTTCAGGCCGATAAGGCCCGCGCCGACTATCAGCACCCTGGAATCGCTGTTAACAGCTTTTTGCAGTGCCAAAGCGTCATCCAGTGTCATGAAGGTGTATTTCTGCTCAACCGTTTCCAGGCCTTCCACCGGAGGCACGAAGGGCGAGGAGCCGGTTGCCACGCAGACGGAAGTGTATGGAAGGTTGGCGCCGTCATCCAGCACTACATTCTTTGATTCATTGTCTATTTTAATGGCTTTCCTGCCGTAAAGGACCTCGCAGCCCATTTCTTCATAAAAGCCAAGGGGGCGGTAATTCATCCGCTCCAGGTCTGTTTTGCCTTCAAGGTAATAGGATATAAGCGGGCGGCCGTAAACATGGTGTTTTTCCTCTGAAACAACGGTGATTTTGCCTTCTTTATCAACACTGCGTATACCCTCGATACATCCTACGGCGGCAACACCGTTTCCGATAATAACGTAATTATTCATTCAGCGCACCCCTCTCTTCATAAACGATTGCCCTGTTGGGGCAGCCCTTGACACAGGCAGGCTCCCCAACCGAGTTTGTAAGGCAGAGCTCGCATTTTTGCATAACGCCGCTTTCGCTTGGGGACAATGCGCCGTAGGGGCACACCAGAACGCAGGTAAAGCAGCCAACGCATTTGTTTTTTCGGATCTGGACAACGCCGTCGGATTTATATATCGCGCCGGCGATACAGCTTTTTACGCATATGGGGTCTGTGCAGTGGCGGCAGGAGACGGCGTAGGAAATTTTGTCGTCCCCCTCGATGTGGATTCTTGGGAAAATGGGTTTGCCTTTAAGGGCGGTTACCATATCCCTTTTGCCGGAATTTGCAAAAGCGCAGTTGTATTCGCAAAGCCTACAGCCGAGGCACCATTCTTCGTTTACATATATCCGCTTCATATCACTATTCTCCCGCATGTGAAATACCAAGGATTTGCAGTTCTTTTTCATTAAGCCCCACGCCGCGCAGCATCAGGCGGTTGCCGCGAAGGGCCTCGATGGAGTTGATTCCCATGCCGCCCATCAGCTCCTTGATTTCATGCTGCCACGCCCTGACGAGGTTAATAAGCCGTTTGCTGCCGATATCCGGGTTAAGGCGCTTTACAAGGTCGGGGCGCTGGGTTGCAATACCCCAGTTGCACTTGCCGCTGTGGCAGGTGCGGCAGAGGTGGCAGCCTAAAGCAATAAGCGCCGCTGTTCCTATATAGCAGGCATCCGCCCCGAGGGCGACAGCCTTGACAACGTCAGCAGAGCTGCGGATGCTTCCTCCGACAACCAGTGACACGTTGTCCCTGATGCCTTCTTCCCTAAGCCTCTGGTCCACGGATGCCAGGGCAAGCTCGATGGGGATGCCCACGTTGTTCCTTATTCTGGTTGGTGCGGCACCGGTGCCGCCGCGAAAACCGTCGATGGAGATTATATCCGCGCCGCTTCTTGCGATACCGCTGGCGATGGCGGCGATATTATGTACCGCTGCGACCTTTACGATAACCGGCTTTTTGTATTCTGTGGCCTCTTTAAGGGAGTAGACCAGCTGCCTTAAGTCCTCAATTGAATAGATGTCGTGGTGGGGAGCCGGGGAGATGGCGTCGGTGCCTTCCGGAATCATCCTGGTGCGGGATACGTCGCCCACAATTTTGGCGCCGGGAAGGTGGCCGCCGATACCTGGCTTTGCGCCCTGCCCCATTTTGATTTCAACTGCGGCTGCGGCTTCCAGGTAGTCCTTGTGGACGCCGAACCGGCCGGATGCCACCTGTACTATTGTATTCGCGCCATAGACGTAAAAGTCCTCATGCAATCCGCCCTCGCCGGTGTTGTAAAGGATCCCAAGCTCGGTGGCTGCCCGGGCCAGGGAGGCGTGGGCGTTGTAGCTGATTGAGCCGTAGCTCATGGCGGAGAACATAATCGGCACTGACAGCTCAAGCTGGGGAGTCATCTCACACACGAGTTTGCCGTTTTCGTCCCGCCTGATTTCCTGCTTTTTCTTGCCGAGGCATACCTTAGTCTCCATCGGCTCCCGCAGGGGGTCGATGGACGGGTTGGTAACCTGGGAGGCGTTGATTAGGATTTTATCCCAGTACACTGGCAGGGGGTTGGGGTTGCCCATTGAGGAAAGGAGAACCCCGCCGCTGCTTGCCTGTTTGTATATTTCATTGATTGTGCTTTGTGGCCAGTTGGCATTTTCGCGCAGGGCGCAGTCGCTTTTTACGATTTTCAGCGCCCTTGTGGGGCAGAGGGCCACGCAGCGGTGGCAGTTGACGCATTTTGATTCGTCCGCCACCATGATTCCCCGTTCTGGGTCGTAACTGTGCACTTCATTCGCACACTGTCGCTCGCATACGCGGCAGGCAATGCACCTGCTCTCGTTGCGGATCACCTCAAATTCAGGATATATGAATTCTATGCTCATTAATAACAACCATCCTTTACATGTACTATAACCGCTTCGCCGCCTGCCGGTGCCCAGACATTTTCGGCATTGGGTTCCATGGTGCGGATTGCCGCTTCCTCGCTGGCGATGAACACTTTGTCATCTTTTTCTCCTACCACCATGGAGCGCAGCTTCAGGCGGTCGTTAAGGGCCATTAGCCCGCCGCTGAACCCCAGCACGATTGAAAAAGGCCCTGTGACCAGAAGGCTGGGGAAAAGGGTGCGCAGGAAAATCTGTTTTTTCTTTTCCTCCTCATCCTCCATGGAATCTATTGTGCTCCAGAAGGGAGCTGCGACTACATTAGCCGCCTCGTCCAGGGTGAGGCCCTTTACCCTTATAAGATAATCCATAATATATGTTATGACTTCAGTGTCGGTTTTAAGAGTGCATTTGTAACCGAACATCTCAATAAAACGCCGGTTGGCGTCGTAGGATGAAATCTCGCCGTTATGGACGATGGACCAGTCAAGGAGGGTGAAGGGGTGGGCGCCGCCCCACCAGCCGGGAGTGTTGGTGGGATAGCGTCCGTGGGCGGTCCAGCAGTATCCCTCGTATTCCTCAAGCCGGTAGAACTCGCTGACGTCCTCCGGGAACCCTACAGCCTTGAAGGTACCCATGTTTTTGCCGCTGGAGAAAACAAAGGAGTTTTTCATCCCGGTGTTGATTTTCATGACGGTGCGGGCCACAAATTCCTTTTCATCCAGCTGCATTGACTCCAGCACCGATTTCAGTGGGGTTACAAAATACCTCCAGATAATAGGCTCGTCGGTGATGGCGGGAGTCTTGCGGGTGGGGATGTTTTCGGATTTTACTATTTCAAAGCGCTCCTTCAGGAAAGCCTCACACTCTTTTCTGCTTTCCCTGGAGTCAAAGAACATGTGAAGGGCATAAAAATCCTTGTATTCGGGATATATACCATATCCGGCAAAACCGCCCCCAAGACCGTTGGAACGGTCGTGCATCGGCTTCATGGCGTTTGTAATCAATTCTCCGGACATTTTCCGCCCCTCTCTGGAAATAACAGCAGCTATTGCGCATCCGGAGGGTATCCGTACCTGGCCTTCCAATCTCATAAAAGGTTCGTTCCTTTCAAGTAATCAATATAGATATCAAAGGTAATAAGGGGATAAAGAAAAAAGGTGCCCATCACAGCGCGTAATAATAGCGCTGCAATGAACACCTTTGCTCATTTGATGTCATTATACTCAAATTCCTGCAACTTGTCAAGGATAATTAAAGAAAAGTTGAAAGAATTTGCAGGATTGAGAAAAGGAAGTTGCAAAAACCGCAAAAAAATAGTTGACAAATTATTTTCCGGTGTGTATAATGCATTAGTAAAGAATGTGTTTGGCGTATAAGCCTTCGCAGTCTTGGAATATTAAAATATAATATTGTACAATAAAGGCAATGGCGTCTTTAGGGTATTGAGGGTTTGGCCCTTCATCAAAGAGCCTTTGCCTTTTTCGAGTTAAAGGAGAGGAAAAGGATGTCATACGTTGATGAAGTAATCGAACAGGTTATAAGGCAAAACCCCAATGAACCGGAATTCCACCAGGCTGTAAGGGAAGTTCTCAATTCCATCCGCCCGGTGGTAGACGCCAACGAAGAAGCTTACAGGCGCGACGCCCTTCTTGAAAGGATTGTCAACCCGGAACGCCAGATTAAGTTCCGCGTACCGTGGGTTGACGACAAGGGGCAGGTTCATGTAAATACCGGCTACCGTGTCCAGTTCAACAGCGCTCTCGGCCCCTACAAGGGCGGAATCAGGCTTCATCCTTCAGTAAACCTTGGAATCATCAAATTCCTTGGATTTGAGCAGGTTTTCAAAAACTCACTGACCGGACTGCCCATTGGCGGCGGCAAAGGCGGCTCGGATTTTGACCCCAAGGGCAAATCTGACCGTGAAATCATGGCATTCTGCCAGAGCTTTATGAACGAGCTGTTCAGGCATATCGGTGCGGATACCGACGTTCCCGCTGGCGATATCGGTACTGGTGCCAGGGAAATCGGCTACATGTTCGGCCAGTACAAGAAGCTTAAGAACGTATATGAAGGCGTTCTTACCGGCAAAGGCCTGTCTTACGGCGGATCCCTTGTCAGAACAGAGGCGACCGGTTACGGATTGCTCTATATCGTGGAGGAAATGTTCAAGTGCCACGGGGATACCATTGAAGGCAAAACCGCAGTTGTTTCCGGCGCTGGAAATGTTGCAATCTTTGCAATTGAAAAGGCGCATCAGCTTGGCGCGAAGGTTCTCACCTGCTCCGATTCCACCGGCTGGGTATACGACCCCGACGGAATCGACCTTGAAGCCCTTAAAGAGATTAAGCTTGTCAAGAGGGAAAGGCTCACTGAATATACAAAATACAGGCCCAACGCCGAATACCACGAAGGCAAAGGGGTTTGGAGCGTCAAGGCGGATATCGCGCTGCCCTGCGCTACCCAGAACGAGCTGGATCTCAACGATGCCAAGATGCTGGTTGCAAATGGCGTTATCGCTGTTGCCGAAGGCGCGAATATGCCCAGCACTGCCGAGGCTGTTGAATACTTCATTGCTAACGGCGTGAAGTTCCTGCCCGGCAAGGCTGCAAATGCAGGCGGCGTTGCTACATCAGCCCTCGAAATGTCCCAGAACAGCGGAAGGCTCCAGTGGTCCTTCGAAGAGGTTGACTCGAAGCTGAAGAATATCATGAGAAACATTTATCACAATATTGACAATGCCGCAAAGAAATACGGCTATGAAGGCAATTATGTCGTTGGTGCAAACATCGCAGGATTTGAAAAGGTTGTTGAAGCGATGAATGCACAGGGCATTGTGTAAGATTTAAATTAATAAACTGAATATAAACAAAGGCAAAGGCGTCTTTAATGATTCATTCATTAAGGATGCCTTTGCCTTTGTTTTTACAAACACTGATGTGTGAAATACATATGCGTTTGACACTGAGGTGTTTTACACAGGCGTGTTTGGTTTTTCTGCCACAGCTTTGGCGGAGCCGATTAAAGCCTTAAATATCTGAAAATAATATTTTTAGAGAGGGAGAATATTATGCAAACCGTAAAAGATTATTTTGGAAGCCTTGTATTTGACGACAGGGTGATGAAGTCCACCCTTCCTGCGGATGTCTACGCATCTCTCAGGAAAACCATTGACGAGGGGAAAGAGCTGGACCTGAACGTAGCCAATGCAGTAGCAGCCGCCATGAAGGATTGGGCAATTTCCAAGGGTGCCACACACTTTACCCACTGGTTCCAGCCCATGACCGGAATCACCGCCGAAAAGCATGACAGCTTTATTACCCCATCCCCCGACGGCGGAGTTATCATGGAGTTTTCCGGAAAAGAGCTTATCAAGGGTGAACCGGACGCATCCTCCTTCCCCAGCGGCGGGCTCCGCGCCACCTTTGAGGCGAGGGGATATACCGCATGGGACCCCACTTCCTATGCCTTCATCAAAGGCAAAACCCTTTGCATCCCCACAGCCTTCTGCTCCTATGACGGCCACGCTCTTGACAAGAAAACCCCGCTCCTGCGCTCAATGGAAGCCCTCAACAAACAGGCTCTCAGGGTTCTCCGCCTGTTTGGGCACGATGATGTAAAATGCGTGCGTTCTTACGTCGGCCCCGAGCAGGAATACTTCCTCATCACCAAAGAAATGTATGACCGGCGCCCCGATATCCGTATCACCGGCCGCACCCTGTTTGGCTCCAAGCCGCCGAAGGGCCAGGAGATGGAAGACCACTATTTTGCTTCCATTAAGCCCAGGGTTGCAGCGTTTATGGAAGAGCTGAACGAGGAGCTCTGGAAGCTCGGCATCCTTGCCAAAACCGAACATAACGAGGTTGCCCCCGCTCAGCACGAGCTGGCGCCGATTTATTCAACAACCAACATCGCAACAGACCATAACCAGCTTACAATGGAAATTATGCAGAAAGTTGCCTCGAAGCACGGGCTTGTAGTGCTGTTCCATGAGAAGCCCTTCGCGGGACTTAACGGCAGCGGCAAGCACAACAACTGGTCAATCGCCACTGATAAGGGCCAGAACCTCCTGTCTCCCGGAGAGACCCCCCATGAAAACGTGCAGTTCCTGCTGTTCCTCTGCGCGGTCATCAAGGCTGTGGACGATTATCAGGACCTGCTGCGTATTTCGGTTGCTACCGCTGGGAACGACCACCGTCTGGGCGCTAACGAAGCTCCTCCGGCAGTAGTTTCAATCTTCCTCGGCGATGAGCTGACCGCAGTCCTCGAGGCTATCGAAAGCGGCACCCCATATCAGGGCAGGGAAAAAACCTATATGAAGCTGGGTGTTGATGTATTGCCGAAATTCCCGAGGGACAACACCGACCGCAACAGGACTTCCCCCTTTGCCTTTACCGGAAACAAATTCGAGTTCAGAATGCTCGGCTCATCCAACAGCATTGCCTGCGCCAATATCATGATTAACAGCTCGGTTGCCGAAGCCCTCCGCGTTTTCGCCGACAGGCTGGAGAGCGCCGAAAACTTTGAATCTACCCTTCACGACCTGATCAGGGAAACCATCAGGAACCATAAAAGGATTATATTCAACGGCAACGGCTATGACGAGAACTGGATTAAGGAAGCCACCGAGAAGCGCGGCCTGCTGAACTACCGCACCACTCCGGACTGCCTGCCGCACCTGCTTGACAAGAAAAATGTTGAAATGCTGACAAGGCACGGGGTATATACCGAGGCTGAGCTTAAGTCCAGGTATGAGATTATGATGGAAAACTACTGCAAGACTGTCATAATCGAAGCCAACACCATGGTGGATATCGCAAAGACCCAGATTGCCCCGGCAGTTGAGGCATACGCAGCCGATGTCGCAAAAGCTGCCGCTGCCAAGAAGGCTCTGGACACCGCCCTTGCCTGCACCTTTGAAACCAACCTTGTCAGGAAGCTTTCATCCCTGACAGACAGGATTGACGCCAAGGTTGAGGAACTGAGCAACGCCCTGCTGGCACTCTATAACGTGGAGGATGTGGGCGAAAAAGGCGCCATGATCCGCGATACTGTGCTTAACCTCATGGGTGAACTGAGGCTTGCCTGCGACGAGGCGGAAACCCTGACCTCCAGAAGCTACTGGCCCTTCCCGACTTATGCCGACCTTCTGTTCTCCGTTAGGTAATAAGCCATTTTCATAATTAATACTGCCTCCCAAATTTGAAAATGCTCTCGGATGAATATCCGAGAGCGTTTTACATCCATCGGGCTTCCTGCCAGGGATGTTTTACGCCGGAAACATTTGCCCGGGAGCATTTTACAAATAACTTCAATAAGAAGCTTTTCACCTGTTTACCTTGTGAAAATATTTCACTGTAATTTTTTTCTGGTAAAGCCTGAAAAGACCAGGTTTTTTATTCATTAGGGCCAAAAACGCCACATTGTTGCTTGACAAAATGCCGAAAAAAGGTATAATAATAAGTTAAAAGGCAATGATGTCCTAATAATGACATCGTTGCTTTTTTTGCAGCAAATCCAAAAGGAGATGGACTTGTTTTGAAGATTGATAAGCCTGTGGTGAATCATATTGCAGCCCTGGCAAAACTGAAAATCCGTGACCAAGAGCTTGACAAGTGGATTGAGCATATGACGGGGATTATTGGTTTTGCTGACCGGCTGAATGAGCTTGATTTGAAGGACTATGATGAATCAACCGAAAACCTTACTGTTTACAACGTGTTCAGGGAGGATGAAACAAAGCCCTCCTATCCCAGAGATGTGATTTTATCAAACGCACCGGACAGCGATGAAGGCTGCTATGTCGTGCCTAAAATTGTAGAGTGAGGTAATTATGATACGGACAGGGAAAAGTACGCTTAAAGAATATTCAGAGCTTCTTAACAAAAAAGAGATTTCTTCTGTAGAGCTTACCAAAACCTACCTAGACAGGATTGCTAAATACGATTCTGTGATTGAAAGCTACATCACCGTGTGCGAAGATGAGGCATTGAAGGCGGCAGAGGAAGCGGATAAAAGGATTGCCGCCGGCGAAAAAGGGGATTTGCTTGGGATTCCAGTTGGTATAAAAGACAATATTTGTACTGCTGGTATAAAAACCACCTGCGCTTCAAAGATGCTCTACAACTTTGTGCCGCCGTATGACGCTACGGTTGTGGCAAAGCTTAAAAGTTCCGGGGCGGTTATCCTTGGCAAGCTAAACATGGACGAGTTCGCCATGGGTTCGTCAACAGAAACTTCCTATTTTAAAAAGACAAAAAATCCTTATGATTTATCATCGGTGCCGGGGGGTTCCTCCGGAGGTTCTGCCGCGGCTGTGTCCGCCGATTTGGCGGTGGTTGCCCTGGGTTCTGACACTGGGGGTTCCATTCGACAGCCGGCGGCTTTTTGCGGAAATGTGGGGTTAAAACCCACTTACGGGCTGGTTTCCCGTTTCGGGCTGGTGGCATTCGCTTCATCCCTTGACCAGATTGGCCCCTTTGCCAAAAGTGTCGAGGACTGCGCTCTGGTTTTAAAACACATTGCAGGCCATGATAAGATGGATTCCACTTCGGTTAATATAGATATCCCCGATTATGCCGCTGCATTGGGTGAAGACATTAGGGGCATGAAAATCGGCGTGCCGAAACAGTACCTTGAAAACGGGATTCAGCCGGAGATTAAAAATGCGGTCCTTGAGGCTGTCAAAACTTACGAAAGCCTTGGTGCAGTGTGTGAAGAATGCTCGCTGCCACTGACTGATTATGCCCTTTACGCCTATTATATCATTTCTTCCGCCGAGGCAAGCTCCAACCTTGCCAGGTATGACGGGGTGAAGTACGGGTTCAGGGCGGAGAATTACTCCGACCTCAATGAGCTGTACCTTGAAACCCGCAGCCAGGGATTTGGGGAGGAAGTCAAGAGAAGGATTATGCTCGGCACCTTCGCCTTAAGCTCAGGCTATTACGATGCCTATTACAAAAAGGCCCAGAAGGTTCGAGGGCTTATCCGCAGGGACTTTTCAGACAGCTTTAAGAAATATGACGCCCTGCTGACCCCCACCACTCCCACCACCGCTTTCAGGTTTGGGGAGAAGGCGGACCCGATTTCAATGTATATGGGGGATGTCTGCACAGTAGCTGTAAATATCGCGGGATTGCCTGCCATCAGCATCCCTGCGGGGCTTGACAACAACGGCAAGCCTATCGGAATTCAGCTGATTGCCGACAGGTTTGAGGAAGCAAGGCTTTTAAGGCTTGCTTATGCCTATGAAAAGGCAACCGGATTTGAGGATATGCGTCCCGGCATTCCTGAA
>DUMT01000070.1 GCA_012839705.1 Clostridiales bacterium
GGTATGACACCGGCGCAGGTTGCTGGTCTTAAACTTTCCAAAAAACAAAAACGGGAGTTTCTGCTTGTGGCATGAATCATTTGTACGATTTTGGCTGCTATTCTTTCATTTTAACTTTACAGAGCCCTGATAAATGAGTTGCTGCTCACTTGTCCCTGTAGAAAATAAGCGGTCTTGTTACTAAAAATGTCAAAGCGACAAAAACAGATATAACCAGGAAATATATCCACGACATAGCAGCAGAATAACCAAACATATACTTGGCATATGTAAGGTCGCGGATATAAAGCATGATTTTAGTATTTGGGTCTACAAAGCTGTTAATGATTGTATATACTACAACAACTAATATATGAGGGCTTATCATCGGCAAAGTGATTTTCCAGAAATTCTCCCATCCTGTAGCGCCTTCGATAGCGGAAGCTTCGTAAAGGGAGGGAGAAATAGTTTGTAAAGCTGCAAGAAAAATAAGGATTTGTATGCCGGAATCATTAAGGACATTCAATATGTTCGAAATGCCGGTGATAATATAGTTTGAAAGAACGGGACTGAGATTGCTGCTCAGCAGCAGTTCGGTAATAATTCGCTGGCTTGCAGTTAGTACATCCCCTGTTACAAGGTTTGTCTCCCCTGGAACAATTACAGAAGACAAAATATTGTCAAACTGCAAAGTCTTCATAATACCCGATGCAGTAATAACCGGCAGAAAGAAGATGCAGCGAAATACGATTCTTCCCTTAAATTCTTTTTTCAAAAGCAGGGCAACAATAAAGCTTACAACAAGTATTATCGGAACAGTTGCAAACATTAAACCTATTGATTCCAACAGGAGAGGCAAATATTGAGTATCGACACGGAGGGCATGATGATAATTCTTTATCCCCTGTACAACTATGCTGTATCCTCTTTCGGTATTTACATCACCAAAGCTGATCATCAAAGACTGTACAATTGGTATTAAAAACAGGAATAATATACCTATTATATAGGGAAGTACAAAAATATATCCGTATTTCTGGCGCCGTGATATTAGATTCCCTTTTGCTTTCATTTATTCAACCGCCTTTTGGTGAAATAAACTTAAGTCGATAAAATATAAAAACGGCTGTTTTTTGATTTGCGCAATACTCGCAAATAATACTGCCGTTTTTATATTTTACCTGCTATAAGGATATATTACTTATACGCCCTGCACCAGTCAACTTCGTAAACCAGTGGGAAATCTGAATCTTTAAAATTCCATTTGCCAACCCAGTTGGAATCATCATTTGGACCCATGCGATAACTGAAAAGCATGAAATTCTTTACAGGATTTCTTTTTAGGCCTGAAGCACTGGTAGCTTTGTATTCGTGCTCGAAAAATCCTACAAGCTTTCCATCACAATAGTAATAAGAAGCATCCTCGGTAATAGCCACACCTATTGCATGGAATTTCCCATCAGCAACATTCGCATTGGCCCAGAAAGTATCTCCTAAAACATGATCTCCGGAATTGACATCCCAAAAATGTTCAGTTACGCTGTATTTTTCTCCAAAAGAACTGGCGTATTCAATAATATCAACTTCACCGCAGCCCCAGTCGGGATTGCTTCTGTGGAAGAAAACACTCTGCCTTTTTGATCCGGCCACGGGCAGAAGCCAGAACCCTGCGCAAACTCCGGACCACGGCTCAAACTTCATAGATGCAACATAGCAGCCTAATGATTGCCTGAATTTATTTTCGGTTGAAATACAGGCGTCCTTATAATGAAAAGTCTTTCCATTAAGTTTGGAATCCTTTTTCTGGATTAACAGCTTTAAGGTGCCATTTGAAACCTCGTAACAATCATTCGGATCGCAATATGATACGGGATTTGAACCATATGTTAAATACGGTTCAAATACACTCCACTTGGAAGGATCCAAATCATTGCCGTTAAAATCATCATCAAAAGTAATTTCCCACTTCTTTGAAGGTATTTTTAATGATTTGGATTTGCCGTCTATGGGCTTTATGGTTACTACTACGTCCTTGCCCTCGCTTCTGACAGAGTAAGGTACAATGACTTGGCCGTCTTTTACCTTTACGCGATTGTCATTAACTGATATTGAGTAGTTATCCCGGCTTACAAGTAAACCGTCTCTCTTCACTATGAAACTATATTCAGCATCAAAATTCGGCAGGCCGGGGTGGTATTGGAGCAAAGAAACTTCATATTCAGCGTTTTGTATTGCAGATGTTGTTTTTGTTGTCGTACTTATTGAATTCAGTCCTCCCGTTTTTGAAGGGAAAGATGATGTAGACTGCGATTGTTCACTGATATCCTGAGATGTTTCCGAATTGCTTGTTGCAGCAGAGCCCGCAGTACTTTTGTCAGCGGATGTTTCGGATGTTATGTCGGAACTGCTGTTATTGCCGTTTCCACAAGAACTCGTACTTAATATAAGCAGCATTACCATCAAATAGATGCACAGTCTTCGCATCATCTTTCCTCCTAAATTATTTTTGGTTTTTAAACTATTTCTTTTTGCCCGACAATTCAGCTATGTTGGATTCTGCGACCGGTTTTATTGATTCCAGGAAAGCTTGGGGAGTCAGGCTGGACCTGGCAACCTGCGCTAACATGCCGTAAACTCCGTTATCGTAAATCGAACCTTGTATAACATCCCTGTAGTCTAAGAAATACTTGCCTTCATCAATCATACTCAGATACTTTGTAAAAGTATCCATTATTTCCGGATCGTCATCGCACATGTCTCCCCAGATTTCCTTCCAGGAAGGATCATTTTTTATGTCGTAATCCGCCATTGCATTGATAAACTGCCCGATCTCTTCCGGTTTGCTTACTGTAGCAGGAATCATATAGAACTCCTGTCCGTTCTGGTCCACAAGGTCATATTTAGCGTCCGGCCCTTTGGGGAATAGAACTGCGCCGACTTTGAATTTTGCTTTTGCAAAGATTTCCGACATCTGCCAGTTATCACAGGGCATCATGCCTACTTTGCCTTTATAGAATTGTGAATGAGCATAGAGATAGCTTTTACCCGAAACGTCAAGGAGCAAGCCGGCCTTAACCCATTTTTGCACTTCTTCCAAGGCTCTGCGTGTATTTTTCGAATCGTACGTATAGGTGAAGTCGAGGCCCTTTCCTCTGGTTGCCATTCTTCCGTTGTTAGCAGCGATAAATACATTGGTGAAATCGTTAATATCCATCGTACCGCTGATGGCAGCAAAGTCCTTGACATTGGATTGCGCTTTTGCAACCTTATCGGCTATTTCAAACAGTTTATCCCAAGTAAGCTTACCGGCCTTTTGAAGTTTATACAGATCATCTTCGCCTTTAATAAGGCTTTTGTTGTATAACAATACGTTCCTGAAGACATTCTGCTTCCAATAGATTCCATAAGTTTTGCCGTTAATCGTACTGTAATCCCTAATCAGGCTGTTCCATTTTGAATCTTTTATGTTAATGCATTTCAAGTCGCTGATAGGATACAGCATGCCTTTGCTAACATAATTGTATACGCGGGGTCCCTCTGTGAAAAAGTCGGCAATCGGCTTTCCGGCGAGAATGGAATTGGTCAGGTTATCCCTGGAAGCATCATCTAAAAGGGGATAGTGCTTGATTTTACAATTCAGATTCTTTTCAAGCCATTGCTTGCGCTGCATATACCGGGCGTCATTGGTCGGCTCATTCCAGTTAGCAGCATATGTAATTGTTCTGCCGTTCAGGTTTGGCGGAGGAGCCGTTGTTGCCGGAGTTTTTGTTGTGGTTGTCGCCTTCTTTGTATCGTCCGCTTTCTGCGTACTGGAAGGGTCAGTGCCTGAAGGCGACCCATCGGAGGGCTCTCCCTCCGATGGGGCGCCGGATTCATTGTCCGTGTCCCGGGTTTCGGAAACGGCGGTGGTGCCTTCGGTATCCGGAGAAGACTGGTTTTCCTTATTGTTACAGCCGGCGAATGCGAGTATTAATATCGGAATGCAGATAAATATTGCGAGCAGCTTAATAGTCATCTTATCTGTCATAGTAAAAACCCCCTTCAGCAGTTTTAGGTCAAAATTACTGTTGACAACTGCGCCTTCTTATTTTCTTGTATGGAATACCAGCTATCAGTGAAATGCCAAAGGGTACAAGCGCTAACGGAAGCGGGCTCTTTTCGCCTGTTGGAGGAGTCTTTGTTTCTTCCTCGTCGTCGTAATCATCGTTTGTATCATCATCGTTTGTATCATCATCGTTTGTATCATCATCGTTTGTATCATCATCGTCGTCGACGAGTTCGGCTCCCGCTTTGATGATGAATGGTGAGAGATACAGGGTATCGCCGACTTGCAGATATCCTTCTCCGGAGTTGATAACTTCGCCTTCATAGTTATCGCCAAAACTCCATGAATAGGGTTTGTAGACATCGCTGATGAAAATGGCACTGATATATTCGATATCCTGGAAGCCTATAAACCTGGAAAGCGGAATCCGTACTTCGATCCATTCATTTGCCCTATCAATTTCTACAATGTGTCTTGGACCGTAGTTGTATGCGTCATCATTGAGCGCAAGCATAATTTTGCCGACTCTGCTTGCCTTAACATAGAAACGCAGATATCCGGTGTTAATGTAATCTGATATATCGGCAGAATCTCCGTAAAGATACAAGCCGCGATATGCAGTCTTGAACTCTTCGCCAAGCACCCACTTGAAGACTTTATCAAATCCTTCAAGGACGCTTTCATCTTCAACCGTTACGTCGCCGGCACCGCCGCTGAGATCAAAAGCTGCTGACGGGTCGGTAAACCACAGAATATCCGAATCATCCTCGGTGCCTACGGGATACAATAATGGGATATCCTCCGGGTCATTATCGAGACCGTCTTCTACTTCTATCTCTTCAGGATCCTGGCTATAGACTTTAATCCCAGCAATCTTTATTACATCCCCGGCTCCAAAGGCTTCGCCTTCAACATCCTTGCCGGAAATGCAGAAGTGATAAACCTTCTCGGCATGACTCTTTTTAGAGAAGGTAAACGTTGACATCGGAATGCGTACTTCCTGCCATACGTTCGGCTCATTTACAGTAACTGTTGTCCTGGCTGAAGGCACTTCTCCCTCTGCCGAGAAGTAAACGTTAAATGATTTTGCCGCAGACGCTTTTACCCAAAATCTTACATAGCCTTTTTCATAAGCATAGGAAATATCCGCAGGCTCCAAATTGCCTTCTCCTGATAGGTTATTGTAGATGAACATTCCGCCCCTGCTGAAATCCTCCAATAATGAGAACTTGAAGTAGAAGTTAAAGCGCGGGTCATCTTCTACCCTAAAAATGTTGCAGAATGCAGGGTCGCCCTGAATGTTGGGCCACGGACTTGCGCCGCGGGTGGCACAGAATAAGACTACGCTTTCGTCATCGGGCAGCGGGGGTTTTTCCGGTTCGGTAGGCATCTCATAATTGACATAGCCTATTTCGTCAATATA
>DUMT01000071.1 GCA_012839705.1 Clostridiales bacterium
CATTGCGGTGCAATTTTAGGATATGTACAGGACCTCGGAAATGGCTTGAGCATAAGTGATGTAATCTTGAAGAATGTGGAAGTAGAAACTTATATGGGTTCCTACCTCATCGGCAGTGGTACCAATTGGGGAACCGGCACCGTTTCAAACATCACGGCTACTGGTGCGAAATTCAATTGTCCTCGGGATGCCCGCATTCTTACTGATACCATCAATGCAGGCGTCACAGTTAGCGGATTAAATATCAAGACCGATTCCTTAAATGGCTTTGAAACACTGGTTGTTGTTCCCGATGGCAACGCAGCAGGAAGTGTAAGCGGCAAAATAGTTGTCGGAGCGCAGGAATACCAGATACCGGATAATTATACCGGCGGAAGAATTGATTAAAAACCGGTTCAGAACCTTTTTAAATCTGCCTTCTATAGAATTTGGGAATTTAAAAATGCGGAACGGCTAAATCAGATACCGCTCCGCATTTTACTTTTGAAGGTGTTTAATCTTCTGCATTTTCAAATTTTATGTTAATCTCGCCAATACCGCCGTCGATTTCAACCCTGTTATTGCCTGTGCCGAAGGTTGTATCATCTTCAATTTTCTCTCCGTCCACAGTGGTTTGGCCAAGCCCTTTATCTATATCCAGGCTATAATCTTCCTTAGAACCGAGCAGAATAATTTCACCATTTCCTATGCCATGGTCAATATCGCTTTTGCCGGTCAGTTTGCTTTTCAGCTTAAACTTGCCAACACCCATATCAAGGGTAAGGTTATTTAACCAGCCATTCCTGATTTCCACAAAGCCTGCGCCGCCATTAATGGTAGCAGAATCCAAAGCCTCTAATTCATTTATAACGGCTTTCCCCACCCCGAAATCAAGCACAAGCTTTTGGGCAGAAAGCTTTTCAAAGGATAACTTGCCAACACCGCTGGTAATATCGGCTTTTTCAAAAATCAGGCCTTTTGGCAAATAAATTATAAGTTTTATATCCTTCACAGAAATGCTGAAGGGCTTTTTCTTTTCGGTGATTTTCAGGGCACCAGATTTTTCTTCAACCTTCAGATTTTTGTAGTTGCTTTCAACACGAAAAGCGTTTCCTTCTTTAATCTCAAAATCAGCGGCGCTAATTTCCACTTCAAGATTCTTAACATTGCCAGATACATCAAAAGCCTTCATTTCCCCAACTGTATTTTTCGAGTCAGAGATAAACGAAAAGATTTTCAGCACGCTTAAAAACCCGGTAATAATGCTGGCAATGATAAAAACCGCGAAAGCCACTGCACAATACTTGATAATCTTTTGGAATGTTGTCATTTTATATCAATACCTCCGAACAGGCAGGTGGCATTGATATAAATAGTTGGCGCACCTGCAATGAAAGCCCGTTTCTTGTTTGACACCCCTCCAAATATCGAAGTGGAGTTAAGTTTTATATTCACGTTTTCACCCACCAGAATGTCAATACCGCCGAAAACCGCAGAAGCGTTTATGACACAATCCTTGTCAATAATGGCATTCCGAAGGTCGCATTTAACACCGCCAAAAACAGCGTTTAGCTCAGCTCCGTCAAAAACTTCACCGTCAAACCTCATGTCATTGCCTGAAAAAATGGCATTACCGCTCTTTAGCTTAATACCGTTTTCCTTTAATTTTTTCAATACTTCTTCGCTTTGTTTATTGAATAATCCACCGGCGATTAATTTAATGCCAAAAATAATGATGATAGCAGGAATCACAAGTTTGAAAATAGTATTAAAGCTAATCACATTCTGCGATGCAAGAAGCAAAAGAACACCGATTGCAATGCCGATAATGTTCCCGATTTTGTCACCGTCGTTAAAAAGCCCGACAGCACAGGGAATAATAATGAACAAAGTCCACCAGCCGTTGAAAAATAAATTTATTTCAATTATTCCTAGTGCATTTAAACCGATAACCAAACCTAAAACGACTAAAATACCGCCCCATATAATGCTGCTTGTTTTTTTCATTCTCTTAACCTCTTTCATATAAAATAATCTTTTTTAATGCCTATGCAAATTATTGTCGGTTAATACTATTAAGCCTCATAGCCTTTGTAAACTAATAAAATTTGTAAACTAATAAAAACAGAATAACACATAAGAATTTCCAATTCAACAAAAAATATCTTAATCAGCAGATTCTTCAATTATCTTGCATATTACAACAATTGCTAAAGGGTTTGCCGGCTGCTGTCTGCAGCCAACAAACCCTTTCGGCTTTTGGGGAATTTATTTTACATAAAGCTTAACAATGTTGAAAGGTCCAATATCAAAACAATCCTTCTGCCATCATTCAGTTTAGCAATTTTTTTAATGTAACGGTTCTTATCATATCCATGAAGGGTATTCCGGGCATCTTCAAGACTGCTGCCAGAAAATTTCAAAACCCCTGAAACCGAGTCTATCATGATACCTATATTCCTGTTTTCAAACTCAGCGACTAAGAGTTTTGAGTTTTCCAACCCTCTTGATTCACCAGCATTAAACAGCTTTCTGAGGTTGAGAATGGGAATTAATTCTCCCCGCAAATCAGTCATACCGTCAATAAATTCCGGCGCCCCGGGGAAACGGGCAATCCCGTTTATCCTGTTGACCTCCTGCACATTATTAATGTCTATACCGTATTCTTCATCACAAAGCTTAAAAACAACATATTCGTAGCTGATGTCCGTATTGCCGGACAAAACTGTATTGCCTGTTTCATCCTTTTTATACCCGGTATCGTACACAGCTTTTATATCCTCAACACTAACAAGTCTGCCGGGGTCAAGCAGCATAACCAGCCGCCTGCCGTTATCAAAACTAAAAAAACCTTTTACACAATCTGCGCCATTCAAACCGGATTCCATGCCTATATCCCTGAATGAATCCCTTTGCACGCGTACAACCTGGGATACCTTATCCACTATAACGCCATATGCAAGATTGCCAGTGTCAACAATTATGACCCGGCTGTTCCCATCGGGCTTTTCTAAGTTTACCCCCAATAGTTTGCCTAAGCTTATTACGGCCATAACCTGATTCCTGATGGAATAGACACCCTCAACAAAACTTGCCGTATTAGGCACCTTTGTTATTTCGGGCAACCTTATGATTTCCCTGACACAACCTATGTTAAATGCATACTCTGCATTGCCAACACTAAATATTACAATTTGTTCTTCTTCCAATTTAGTTTCTAAAACCGGCAAATCTTCCAACGGCTTATTCTGGGTGTTTAAAGACAGTTCATAGTTTTCTTCCATAATAACCTTATCGGCATTTAGAATCATAACTACTCTTCTTCCCTCATCAAGTACCAGTATTCCATCTATTGCCCCTCCCTTGATTCCTTTAATGCTGGCGGGAGGGGCTTTAACGCTTGCCTCTTCAACATTAATTACTTCCAATACCCTGTCGGCAACCAACCCGGCATTCCTTCCATTGATATCTGCAACAATAACCCTGCTGCTCTCATTAAGCTCACCCTCGCTCATGCCCAGCAGTTTCCTGCAATCAATAACTGGCAGCAAATTGCCCCTTAAGTTGCAAACCCCCAATACATAATGCGGCATCTCAGGGGCTTTTGTAATTTCAGGAATCCTGATTATCTCTTTTACATTCGAAATCCTCAACCCGAACTGTTCCCCATCCACCTGAAAAACCACAAGCTCGGTTTTGTTTGTATCGGCAGCCTTAATGCCATCCTGTTTATCTTCAATAACCGGGCCGGCACCTTTTTTTGCTAAATCCTTTTCCGCATTACCCGAATCCGTGTTCGGTTCAACCAATGCCTTGCGAATCTCGCCGTGCTGGTTCTCAGCCTGAATTGACACTTTGGCTTTATTTGCTTCTTCAGGGTTTGCCGATTTTTGCTGCCCCTGAGCTTTCTTTTTCTTTTCAGCCATTTCCTTTTTTATCTTTTCAAAATTGTCTTTATTACTCTTTTTACCCCTTCCTGCCATTAATCTCTACCAACCTTTCTACAACACCTTCAAACAGCTTTGAAACCTCATTATCATACTCGTAAACCGTCTGCCCATTCTTGCCGCTTTCCGCGATTTTGATTCTTCGAGGTATAGGGTCTGTTACAATACCGCTATCCGCAAAAAAATCCCGGATAAAGTCCAAATTCTCCCTGCCCTCGCCTGTCCGCCTGTCATACATATTGGGGATTACCATGGCAATCATATCGGAATCCAGCCCCAGGTCTGAAAGATATTCATAAATATTGCCTATTGCCCTGACAGAAGCGGCCTCCACCTGGACCGGCACAATAATATAGTCCACGAAATACAATGCGGCATCATTGATTTTGCTGCGCTTTGGGCCGCAGTCTACAATAACGTAATCAAATCCCATTTTATCCAATCCGCAAAGCTTATTACCCAAAAACGAGCTTATCTCAGGCTCCCTGTATAAGTTATCATTGACCCGCTCTATATACCTTGCAGGCAGCAAATACAGGTTATCCCTCGCATGGACTATACAATCTTCAAGGCCTACCCCATCCTGGCCAATCAGGATTTCATAAAGGCTATTCCCATAATCCTCCGATGTGAACCCCAGGAAAAGGCTGGCGTCGTTTTGCCCGTCCAAATCCATCAGCAAGACCTTTTTGCCCCTGATTGCAAGGCCGTGGGCTATATGTACCGCAACAGTGCTCTTGCCAACCCCTCCTTTATTATTAAATACGGCGAATTTTACGGGCTTTTTAAACATTCAAACCACACTTCCTTTTCAAGCCGGTTATTTTTCCATAAGCTGCAACAAATCAGCAGGGTTGACGATTAAAACCACCTGCCCGTTGCCAAGCAGGGTGGAACCGGATATGCCTGGAATATCTGCAAGATGCCCCTCCAGGGTTTTTACAACGAATTCCTGTTCGTTTTTAAGCCTGTCCACCACAATTGCAAAATTCTCTTCGCCATTTGATAAAATCACTGCATTCAATTCTTCCGGCACGTCATCCCTGTCACCCGTCTGAAAAATCCTGCTGAGCCATTCAACCCTGATTACATTTCCGCGGAAATACGAGAAGCATTTCCCATTAAAACTGTGAATGCTGTTTCTTTTTATCTTAACTGTTTCAACTATATAATCTAAAGGTATGATATAACTGTCCCCCGAAGCAGTAACAATCAACCCATGGGACACCGCAAGGGATAGGGGCAGTTGGATAATCATTTTTGTACCTTTGTCAACTTCACTCTCAATCATTACACTGCCATTGATTTTTGAAATATTGCTTTTCACAATATCCATGCCAACGCCCCGGCCGGATATTTCTGTTACCTGTTTCGCAGTGCTGAAACCGGGCAGAAATATGAGGTTAAGCAATTGGCTGCGGCTCATCTTTTCCGCTTCAGCGCTGGAGATAAACCCTTTTTGAACCGCCTTTTTCTTTAATTCATCAGCGTCAATTCCCTTTCCGTCATCCTCGATTTCGATATAAACATTTTTATTCTTGTTATATGCCCGCAATGTAATTCTCCCCGTCTCCGGTTTACCCTTAGCAAGGCGCTCTGCCGGTGGTTCAATCCCATGGTCTGCGGCATTTCTCACCAGATGAAGCATGGGGTCGCTGATAATCTCAATAATCGTTTTGTCGATTTCGGTATTCTCGCCCTCAATATGCAGCTCCATCTTCTTACCCGTGTTATGGGCTATATCCCTTATAACCCTGGGCACCCTTTGAAATACCGTCTTAATTTCCACCATCCTGATAGACATGATGGCGTTTTGAAGTTCATCCGAGATTCTGTTTATATATGCCCCTACCTGTTTAACTTCCTTTGAGATTTCAGGAAGGTTATAATCCAAATTCAGCTTTTCAGAAATATGTATAAAAGAATTTTTTGCAATGATAAGTTCGGAAATCATGTTCATCATTTTGTCGATTTTTTCCTGGCTCACCCGGATACTCTGGGACATGCTGTTTTTAGATTTATTGTCGTCATTGCTGCCGATTAGCTGGCTTGGCAAATCCGGCGCATTCTGTGGGATTTCAGCAGCCAAAGACTGAACCCGTGTAATCTCAGCTTTGATTGCCTCAAGGATTTCCTGATGCTGCAGGCTTTCAGCCCTGCTATCAGAAACTGATTTTAAAAAGGACTTGAAGAAATCCATAACGTTAAAGCTTAAATCCACAAGCTTGCCGTCGAATCCGCAGCCCTTGTCCCTGATTATTGCCATCAGGCTTTCAAATGTATGGGCCACTTCCGAAAAATTCTTCACATTTGAGTATTCCTGGCTTTTGGGAATCAGGGTTGCAAGGTACATTCCTGTCCCGCCTTTGATGCTATGCACAGCCCTGAACATCCCGTTTACGGCTTCCCTGTCGCCGCTGTTTGAATCAAGCCTCAGCAGCAAATCATTTTCAATTTTTTCAATATGCTCGGTACATTCAACCAGAAACTGCTCCCTGATCCCCTCTGTCTGCCCCATTTTAAGCTCTTCCGGCTGGATAATATCCAAATCTTCCGGGGATTGTTCATTGTAAACGGCGCTTTCAATCGTTTTTACCTTGTTTTTATAAGCATGATTCAAACTTTCAAGTACCCGCTCTCCGTCAAGCACATCTTCAAATTCAAGGTAGCCTGAATCATTTTTCGCATTATCATCGAGTTTTTTACTAAGTTCTGCAAAACAGGTATTTAAAAAATCCACAAAGGAGAGCATGCTGTCAATAAGGGCAGCGTCTACGGTTAACCGTCCTTCCCTTATTGCATCCAGAATCAACTCCATCCCGCGGCAAAGCCTGACAATCGCCGGCATTCCGGCGAAGGATGCCCCTCTCTTAATGCTTTGAATCCTTTTTAAAATTAAATCAATTATCTCAGTGTCATTAAAGTTTACTTCAAGCTTTAGCAATTCTTTTTCAAGGCTCTCAAGGCATATTTTGCACTCATTAATGAATAGCCTTATTATTTCAATATCACCAGTATAGATTCTGCTAAACATGGCATTTTCTCTCCTTAATATTAGAGAAGCTTCAAGGTGTTAAAAAGTTTTCAGGGCATATATCAGGCTTATCTGGGCCTTGAATAAACTATGGAATCCCCAATTCTCTGGCCCTTAAAGGCTGAAGATATCCTGCCCACAGATTCAGAATGCCCCAGGAAAATAAACCCTCCAGGTTTAAGTGAATCGTAAAAACTGGATAATACGCTTTTCCTAGACTCATCGTCAAAATATATCAAACAGTTGCGGCAAAATATAAAATCGCATCCGTTTATATTGTTCATCTCATTTTCATCCATTAAATTTAACCGTTTAAAGGAAACCGGCTTGCGGACATTGAAATTTATAATGTACTTGTCATTGCGTTTGGTAAAGTATTTTTCAAGGTATTCAGGTGGCACATCCCTGACAGACCTGTTTTCATAAACCCCTATTTTGGCACTTTCAAGGACATCGGTATTAATGTCGGTGGCGAGTATTTCTATTTCCCATTCTTCGGGTTTATCAAGCATTTCCAGCAGGATGATAGACAGGGTATATGGCTCTTCGCCTGTGGAACATGCGGCGCTCCATATTTTTATCTTTTTTCTGTTTCTGTTTTCGCGGACAAATACGGGCAGCACATCCTCTGCAAAGTTCCTGAGCTGAGGGAAATCGCGGAAAAAGTAGGTCTCATTTACCGTCAAATCATTTATCAACTGGTCAAATTCGGATGAATCTTCTGAAAATTTAAGCATTGTGTAATAATCGTTCAAATCATCTAAATTTAAGATTTCAGCACGCTTTTCAAGCCTTTTTGCCACATAATATTTTTTATTAAGCTCATAAAATATCCCCGTTTTCTTATAAATCAGTTTTGTAAACTTTTCGAATAATTCATCAGTTAAAATCATCTTTACACCTCTTCATTTTCTGGCAGCTTCTCACCCTCTTATGTCCGGTTTAAAGGCTAATAAGCGCACATTAATTCCTGCCACAAAAGGCAAAAATGTGAAATTAAATTTGAATCTCGTTTACCTTGTTTAGAATCCTGTTAAAGGAATCCTGTGAATAAAGCATCCATAAAACCGCTTCTATTTCAGACTTGAACAGGTAAAATTCCTCAAAACGCTTAATCGAATCAAAAATATTGACAATTCTCCTGGCATTGGGCCCCTGTGCAACAATACATATCTCAATATCCCGGGCCCTAACCTGATTTTTTATGTCGATCAAAGCTTTTAATTCGTCTTCGCTTATAATTTCAAGCCCACTTAAATTGATAAGAATTATTAGGGTAGTGGACTTGTTGAGCATACCGACAAACTCACGAAGCCTGTCAATAAAGCCCTCCGTTCGGGGTTGAAAAACTTTGAACAGATGCTTGCCCTTTATGAAGTTATAGGCTCTTTCCGTTAACTTCATCATTTGGGCGCGGATATTGGAATAATCCTCCTCCGCAGCTTCGCGCTGTTCCTCATATATTTCCAGAATAATGGAGAATAGCTCCTTTAAATCCCTGATAAAAGCGTTTAACCTGTTTTTGTTGTTAACCTTGTTATAGGCATTGATGGTTTCGTTATATAACGACCTTATTTTCTTGTGCTGGGTTTTATTATTTTTTAATCCGTCCGGCTGATTGAAAAGCATATCGTAAAGCTTGATAAAAACTTTCAAAAAAATCAGATATGAAGTGTCATCGGTATCATTAAAGCAGTAATCATTCTGCTCAAGCCTGCTTCTGGTTAAATCCACTATATTAATCTTTTCCACATAAGGCAGCGCAAAGTAGGTATACAGCTCAGCTTCCTCAATATCCGTGGACAGGATGACTTCCAAAACCCTTGTTTCCTCGCCGGAGAAACCTTCCAAATCACTGTCCGTCACGCTGCAAAAAATAAGGGACCCGATACTCTCAATGCTTTTCAGTATCAGGATAAACACCGGAGATACCATTGGAGTGCCTTTTTCAATAAAAAAGGATATGTAAAACCTGTTTTTCCCCTTCGCATTTTTACCCAAAAGGGAAGACACCAATCCAGTGTTTTGCTGCTCCGGCGCAGCTTTTTTCTCTGGGGTTTTGTTGCTATAAATTAAGGATTCAATCGTCTCACCAAGCCGTAAAGCCTCATCGGCAAGCCTGCCATTTTCGCCGGTATCCTCTTTTTTGTTTTGCAGCAGCTTTTTGACCATATCAAAGCCCTTAAAGCAAAGGGATACTATATTCTGGTCAAAATGGATTGTGCCGTTCCTTACTAAGTCCAGCATATCCTCAATTTTGTGCATCAGATTCCCGATATCCTCGAACCCAACCATATGGGAAGAGCCTTTTATGGTATGGGCAATCCTGAACATTTCATTGATGTCGTCAACAGAATATTCGGCTTCAAGCTTTATAAGGCATTCTTCCGCCTTTTGAAGGATATCTTCCGTTTCTTCCATATATAACTGGATCATGGTATCCATTAGTTTTCCCCCTATACTCCGTAATGCCAGGCAATGCCAATAAAAAGCCCTATTTTACCAGCTGAATAATGGATTCCCTCCACCGCTCCAGTTTTTGGATAGAATATTCCACTGCCTGCAAAACACGTTCTGCATTTGCAAAAGGCTTTTGCAAAAAATCGTTGGCGCCAAATTCAAGGGAAGCCAGGATTTTTTCCATGGTTGAATGTTCCGACATCATGATAACCTGAGCCAATGAATCGTAGCTTTTTATTTCTTTCAGCAGCTCAATTCCATCTTCTCCGCTCAAATCTGCGTCAATCAAAACAATGTGGTATTTATCATTTTCAACTTTTTCAAAAGCTTCGCCGGCACTTTTTGCAGTTTCGATATCAAAAACATCCTCTTTCAGGATTTGTTTGACCTCGGACAATATTTCATCTTCTTCATCCACAACCAGAACCTTATATTGATTATTCATTGAAAACCCCCACTGTTAAGAGAAAATAATAGATTGAAAGCTAACCCCTGTTTACAGCCTTGATTATCTCATCTGCAACCCTGTACGATGGCGCCACAATCTCTGCGCCGCCGCGCTCAATTGCCTCCCTGGGCATCCCAAAAACCACCGCTGTGGATTCATCTTCAGCAATGGTAATACCTCCAGTCTTTCTAATCTTGACCATGGCGTCCGCCCCGTCGTCGCCCATACCGGTCATAAGCACCCCTACAACTCTTCTGCCGCCGAAAGTATCCAATACTGATTCCATGGTAACATCAACACACGGCATGAAAGGGGTTTTAGGCGTGCTGGTAAGCCTTATGATACCTTTTTCGCCCCGCACCACCATCTGGTAACCCCCGGGGGCAAGATAACCCATGCCGTTTTGCAATATATCGCCTGCCTCTGCCTCCTTTATGGGTATATTGCAGGCGGCATTCAGCCTTTTCGCAAAGGATGAAGTAAAAGAAGGAGGCATGTGCTGTATAATAATCAACGCCGCCGGAAGGTCCCGGGGCAACATCGGCAGCACCTCCATCAGCGTTCCCGGGCCGCCGGTGGATATGCCTATTACTACAACCTTTGATAACCCGTTGCCTGCCGGAAAATCATTTTTTTCCTGGATTGCCGGCTTTTTATGAACCGTTGCCCTGC
>DUMT01000072.1 GCA_012839705.1 Clostridiales bacterium
GTTTTAACCATATAAATTGACTGGACTTTATTTAGCTATCAGGTCCAGATCAATTACCGCGCCGTTAAGCCTGGCGAGTGTAGCCATGTCGTAAGGCTCGTATTGAAGCTTTGCCTTGTAGGTGCCGGCTTCAAGCGGGCGGGACAGGGTGATGTTGTAAAGCCCCTTTCCCGGCGCTATCATTTTGGATTCGTAAAGGGTTTCCCCGGTATCGGCAAGTACAAGCCGGATGACAAAATAGCAGTTGTTTTTTTCGGGGTTATGAAGGTTGACTGAAACATTACGGGTATTGGCTTCAACAGTGATGCTTTTGTATCCCGGAATGCGTATGTCTTCGGTTGGTTCGGTGTTCCTGGTTGTCCTTGCTCCTGTCCAATCCTCTGCATCCGGGTCAAGGATGGCGGATGCCGGATTGGAAGAATTACTATCATCGCCGTTTTTATTTTGGATTAGCAGCATTACTGTGCCTGCGGCCACTAATAGGACGATTATTGCCGCGGTTATAAAAAATTTGGGCTGGGCTACGTTTCCGCTTCCGGTCATAAAAAATATATTTTTCATAATTGTACTCTCAATCCTTTAAAACATCCTTCGACAAAAAATTACAAAATAAGAGCATTTATTATTAAATTTTAACACGCCCGTTTTAAAACGGGGGTGAAATAAAAGTGAAAAAGGGCAATCCGTATTTGCACAGTTTCAAGGCGCAAAAAACTCCCTGCCAGGCAGTTCTGGCAGGGAGTTTTAAGCTTTTTTAACCAAGCCGGCTTTATGCGCAAAGAATACAGCCTCGCTGCGGTTTTTTAAATGGAGCAGTTTTAATATGTTGGACATTTCATATTTGACTGTCCGCTCGCAAATATAAAGTTTTGCGGCTATTTCCTTATAGGTCAGCCCTTTTGCTATAAGGGAGAGTATTTCAATTTGCCTTTGGGACAGGCAGTTTATCAAATCCATACTTGTGAAGGGGTCGTCCGGCAGGCTTAGTTCCTCCATTACCTGGGAGGCAATCTCCGGGGAGATTACAGTGCCGTGGCATGCCAGGCTGCGCAGTTGTTCTATGAAGTCCTCGGAAGACAGTCCCTTAATCAGATATCCGCTTGCCCCGTTTTTGATAGCTTTAAAAAGCTCCTGTTCGCTGACCATCATGGATAATATGACGATTTTTATGTCCGGCATTTCCATATTAATCAGTTTGGTGGCAATGATTCCGTTGCACCTGGGCATGTTAAGGTCCATCAAAATCAAATCCGGATGAAGCATCCGGGCTTTTTCCAAGGCCTCAAACCCGTCCCTGGCGGTGCCCACAACTTCAAATTCATGCTGCTCGAGCAAGGTTTTCAGCCCGTCCATGAAAAGGAGATGGTCATCCGCCAGCAGCACCTTAAATTTCGGGTTCTCCTGTATCCCGGCAGGGATAGGGGGTTTTGAAGGGGAACGGGGGAAAACAACGGTAACCAAAGTACCCCTGGACGGGGCAGAGTCGATTTGGACAAGCCCGCCAATAATGCTTGCCCGTTCCTTCATAACGGACAGCCCGTATGTGGTCTTGTTTTTAATTTCATCCCGTCTAAACCCTACACCGTTGTCGGCAACAGACACTATAATATTGCCTTCGTTCCTGTGAAAGGAGATAGACACTTTGTCGGCTTTAGCGTGTTTGCGCACATTGGTAAGTGATTCCTGAATAATCCTGAATAACTGGATTCCGACAGAAAGCCCTATTTCCTCGTCAGTGATGTTATCAGGGTTTTGAAACTCTGTTTTTATACTAAACAACTGCTCAAAATGAAGCAGGTATTTACTAAGCGCCAAAAAAAAGCCGTCTTTTAATATCAATGTTTTCCTGACTTCATAAATGAATTCCCTAATCTCCGCGTTCGCTTCCTCAACCACTTTAGACAGGGCATCAAGATGATCCTCAACTGCCTGTGTCTGGTTGTTTTCCAACAGCTTTTTGACAGTTTCAATCTGAGTATTTACATAGCCTAACACTTGCCCAAGGGAGTCATGAAGTTCCCGTGCCAAACGATCTCTCTCCTGCAGGGCAATCAATGCGCGTTCTTGCATTAGGATTTCGTTGTCCTTGTAGCCGGTACCCATCAAAAGCACTTCCTTTGATTAATGTTAAGCTGATAACCCGCCATGTAAGGAAAGATTGAGGCATAACCTCTGAAGTATTATTGGTTTTATTCATTGTGACAGACATTGTTTGATAATTGACTAACAATACTTTGCTTTGACAAGGTGCAAATTAGAGAAATAGAAACTGGAATGAAGAAAAAGCTTATACAGGCGGTGTTGTCAAAATTAGATAAAGCTTTTCCAAAAAATGCATAATTAAAGAATTTAAATGGAACTCTAGATTATTAATTTTAAACAATAAAACCGCCTTAGTCAATCTTTTGGCACGGATAATCAAATCTTTTGTCATGATTTACAATTGTATTTCTGTATTCACCAAAGCCGTTGTTTGCATACCTACAAATTTGGGGTTTTTTTTAATTGTAATAAGAATGGGATGCGAAGGAGAAAGCGCCGATTCCCTGGGAGTGAGTGCCCTTAGTTTTTAGTAACCACACCTACCGGTACAACATTACCCACCGGTACCACAACTGCCCAAAGCAAGGTTACCGAGCCCACTGCACCGTCGGGTACAACTCGCCTACGACCACCACACCCAGAAGTGAGCCACCGGGACAACTGTGCCGTGGTAATTGGCAAAAACGTTATGCAATAAATTAAAGCAGAAAATCAGGCTGTGCTGCGGCACAGCCTGATTTTGTTTAAACAGTTTTTTACGCGCTTGCCGGGTTTTCAAACTGGCTGTTGTAAAGCCTTGCGTAAAACCCGTTTTTCGCCATGAGCTCCTCATGGGTGCCCTGTTCCACGATATCCCCGTGGTCCATGCACAGAATCAGGTCGGCATTCCGTATGGTGGAAAGCCTGTGGGCGATTATAAAGCTGGTGCGCCCTTTCATCAGGTTATCCATAGCCTTTTGAATCAGCAGCTCGGTGCGGGTGTCAACCGAGCTTGTGGCTTCGTCGAGAATCAGGATTTTCGGGTCCGCAAGAATGGCGCGGGCAATGGTAAGAAGCTGCTTTTGCCCCTGGGAGATGTTGTCCGCCTCTTCGTTTATCACCATATTGTATCCGTCAGGCAGTGTGCGGATGAAATGGTCCGCCTGGGCTGCTTTTGCGGCGGCTACAACCTCCTCATCGGTGGCATCAAGCTTGCCGTAGCGGATGTTGTCCCGGATGGTTCCGTTGAAAAGCCAGGTGTCCTGAAGCACCATGCCGAAAAGGGAGCGCAGTTCCTGCCGGCTGAAATCCTTTATATTGTATCCGTCAACCAGTATCGCGCCACTGTTGACGTCATAAAACCTCATCAGCAGTTTTACAATGGTAGTCTTGCCGGCGCCGGTAGGCCCGACAATTGCAACCTTCTGCCCGGGGCTGATGTTTGCCGAAAAGTCGTGGATGATTGTTTTTTCAGGAGTGTAACCGAAATTGACATGGGCGAACTGGACGCTTCCCTTTATATGCACCAGTGTGTCGGTATCGGGGATGCTGTCGTCGGTATTGATATGAACCAGCGGGTTGTCGGGGGTTTGCTCATCCTCGGCGAGGAATTCAAAAACCCTTTCCGCCGCCGCGGCGGTGGATTGAAGGATGTTTGAGATATTGGCAATCTGCCCGATAGGCTGGGTGAGCTGGCGGACATACTGCAAAAATGCCTGGATTCCGCCGATTTTCAGCCTGCCTTTTAAAACCAGCCAGCCGCCGAGCATGCAGACCGCCACATAACCGAGATTTGAGATAAAATTCATGATGGGCATCATAAGCCCCGACAAAAACTGAGATTTCCATGCCGAATCAAATAGCTTGTTGTTCAGGGCTGTAAACTGCTCGATAGCGGCCTTTTCGCCATTGAAAGCCTTCATTACCGTATGCCCGCCGTAAACTTCCTCAATATGGCCGTTGATATGACCCAGGTATTCCTGCTGGGATACGAAATATTTCTGGGAGCGCTTGACTATGAACAGCACATTGATGGCGGACAGCGGTATTACAAACAGGGAAATCAAAGTCATGAACCAGTTGATTGAAAACATCATCACAAGAATCCCGATAAATGTGGTGGTGGATGTGATGATTTGGGTCAGGCTCTGGTTTAATGAGTGGGCAAGGGTGTCCACATCGTTTGTGACCCTTGAGAGAACCTCACCATGGGTGGTCTTGTCATAATAGCTTAAGGGAAGGCGGTTGATTTTCTTTGCTATATCGTTTCTTAAATTATAGGTTACCTTCATGGAAACGCCGCTCATAATCCAGCCCTGGATGTATGAGAACAGAGAGCTTAAAAGGTAAAGCCCAATGAGGAGCAGGATTATCTTCCCGATTCCGGCAAAATCAATTCCGGCGCCTGTCCCGGTGATTTTGGACATTATCCCGTCGGTTAAAATGTTGGTGGCTCTTCCGAGGATTTTTGGGCCGATAATTGAGAAGATGGTGGACGCAATTGCGAAGATTAAAACTATTAATATCCGGAATTTATACCTTGAGAGGTAAGACACCAGCTTTTTCATGGCGCCCTTGAAATCCTTAGCCTTTTCGCCCGGAGCCATCATCGGCGGGCCGCCCATGGGGCCGCCGTGCCGCCTTCTTGGGGGCCTGTAGTTATCTGGTTTGCTCATGCCAATTCCTCCTCTGAAAGCTGGGATAGCGCGATTTCCCGGTAGGTTTCACAGCTCTTTATAAGCTCGCTGTGGGTGCCTTTTCCCACAATCCGCCCCTGGTCAAGAACGATAATCTGGTCGGCATTCTTTATTGTGCCAACCCTCTGGGCAACAATCAGTACGGTTGAGTCCCCGGTGCTCTCTTTAAGGGCCTTCCTTAAAGCGGCGTCGGTTTTAAAATCAAGGGCGGAAAAGCTGTCGTCAAATATAAAGATAGGTGCCTTTTTGACAAGGGCACGGGCGATGGAAAGCCTCTGTTTCTGCCCGCCGGAAACATTGGTGCCGCCCTGGGCTATGGGGCTTTCAAACCCTTCCGGCAATGCGGATATAAACTCGGTTGCCTGGGCAATGGCGGCAGCCTCGGCGATTTCCTCGCCGGTGGCGCCATTCCTGCCGTATTTGAGGTTGGATGCAATGGTGCCGGAGAATAGAATCCCTTTTTGCGGCACGTAGCCGATTATCTCGTGCAAATCGTGCTGGGACATCTCCCTGACATCAATTCCGTCAATCAGTATCTGCCCTTCGGTGACGTCATAAAAACGGGGGATAAGGTTTACAAGGGTTGATTTTCCAGAACCCGTGGAACCGATAAACGCGGTGGTTTTCCCCGGCTCTGCGACAAAGCTTATATCTTTCAGGACATAATCCTCCGCGCCGCTGTATTTAAAGGATACATTCCTGAATTCAACCCTTCCCCGGGCTTTGCCTTTGATATCCTTCGGCTTGTCGGGGTCAAGGATAACAGGCTCGGTGTCCAAGACTTCGGCAATTCTGGATACAGACACCGCCGCTCTGGGAATCATGATAAAGGTTATCGAAATCATAAGGAAGGAAATTATAATCTGCATTGAGTATTGAATGAAAGCCATCATATCGCCAATCTGGATGGAGCCGAGGTCAATCAGATGCGCCCCGACCCAGACAATAACCAGGCTCAATATATTCATTAAAAATGACATAACCGGGAACATAACCGCCATTATACGGTTAATAAACAGGTTTACCCCGGTCAGTTCCCTGTTGACGCCTTCAAACCTTTCCTCTTCATACTTCTGGGTGCCGAAGGCGCGGATAACCATCATTCCGCTTAAATGTTCGCGGGTGACGAGGTTCAGCTTATCCACCAGCTTTTGAATCAGCTTGAACCGCGGCACAGCTACCTGGAAGATTACCAATATAAGCATGATAAGGACAAGCACCGCTACGGCGATTATCCAGCTCATGGATGGGCTTTTCCTTACCGCCATCACAATTCCGCCAATACCCATAATCGGCGCAAAGCAGATCATCCTGATACCGGTGATAAGAAGCATTTGAACCTGGGTTATGTCATTTGTGGTTCGGGTGATTAGGGAGGCGGTGGAAAATTTGTCAAATTCGGTGCTGGAGAACCGCACAACCCTTGAGAATACGTCCTGCCGCATCCTGCGCCCCACGTCGGAGGATATCCTTGTGGAAATCAGGCTGACGAAAAACGTGGCAAGGGCGCCAGCAAGGGTTATAAGCAGCATGAAAATTCCGGTTCTGAGTATATATCTAAGCCTTATGGAGCCGGTGTCAACCTCCAACTCGTCATAAAACTGTTTTACCATAACATTGCTGACCTGCGTTAGAATTGAATCATCAATGTTTTCAGCCATCTTCATATATTTTTCAAAAGCTGATGAAGGCAGTTTGTCCAGCATCGGCTGCATTTTATACAATGCGGACATATCAACCTCATTTAAACCTTCTGTAAACGATGCGCTAGCCTGCCCTGTATGGGGTTTGCCGCTCTGCCCGGCGGCGTCCTGCAGGTAATAGAGCAGAGCGAAGGCTGAGCGGCCGAAAATCGCGCCAAGCCTGTTGTTGTCGCTGCCGCTTTTCAGGACATAGATATCGGAAGTTTCAGATTTTGGGAATTTTTTTGAGTATTCCTCCGAGCTTCCGGCTTTCATCAGGCTGTAACTGGATTCAACAGCCTTTCTGTCCGAATCGGATAAAAAGGTCAGCATTAATTTCATGGCGTCCGGGCTTAAAGCTTCCGGCGCGGATTCCTTAATTCCTCCCTTTTGTATGCCGATATTAACTATATCCGACATAAGGTTGGGAAGGCTCAGGTCTGCCATGGCCTGCCCGAACAGCAGCACCAGGCAAAGAAATATCCAGAACGGATATTTTTTAAGGTATAAAAACAGCTTTTTCATCGGATTAATTCATCCTTTCGGGGTGTGTTGGGTTTTCTCGGTTGCCGTCCATTGCTTCGGCAAGCCTGGCTAAAAGGGCGATTAACTGCCCGGTTCCTTCTTTCCCAAGCAGGCCGGTTACCTTTTCAAGCTTTTTCAACCGGATTAAATCCGCCTGTTTAGCCAGCTCGTATGCCCTGGGCAGTGGAATCATATACCCTGTCCTGCGGTCCTTTGGGCAGGGGGTCCGGACAACCAGATTTTTCTCCTCAAGTTTCCTTACAGTCTGGGACACAGCAGAAGGTGTCAGCTTCAAAAGCCCGCTTAACTCAGATATTCTTGCGCCGCACGTTTTACCGTCCCTTTTATTATTCTCGGCAAGGCTGATTATATTTTCAAGCATAATCAGCTCGCTGTGGCTTATACCGGGGATAGGCTCCAAAACAGCGGACTTGTTTATCCTTTTGATAAGGTTGAACAATTGCCTTCCATCTGAAAGCTCGCCCATTTTACCTTCCTTTCCGTGACTGGGATTTGGTTAACCAGCTAAAATTTAAGCAGCTTAAGTATTATCCGACCAGAGTTAGATTATTTCAATAGTTATTGAAAATTATTAATAAATAATTCAATTTTTAATACTTAAAATTTCTGAATAGTTTGGGCACAATAATACACAATGGTATTATCTGAAAAAGACGCGGCGGGGGATTAAAATGAGCGAGATAAACACAAATATGGCGGGCGCCACTAGATCTTATTTAAAACGCAGGCGGATTTTTACCGCTGTATCCCTCGGGGTTGCGTTTTTGCTGTTTTCCGGGCTGGCGTTTTTTATTTACAGGGTTTTTATCAGGCAGATAAGTTCTCCGGAGGAGTTTAAGGCGTATATAGAAACCTTCGGGTGGAAGGGCAGGTTTGTGTTTTTGGGGCTGCAATGCCTTCAAATCGTGGTGGCGTTTATCCCCGGGGAAATCATCGAGGTAGGTGCGGGTTACGCCTTTGGCCCGGTGGAGGGTACCCTGCTTTGCATGGCGGGGATTGCCCTGGCGTCCTCGTTTGTGTTTATTCTCACCAGAAAATGGGGAATTAAACTGGTGGAAACCTTCATAAGCCGGGAAAAAATAAATGAGCTGCGCTTTATAAAGAGCGAGCGCAAGCTCAAACGCACCATATTCCTGCTGTTTTTTATTCCGGGAACCCCGAAAGACCTCTTTACTTATTTTGTCGGGCTTACAAGGATAAAGCTGCACGAATTTTTAGCCATTTCGATTATCGCCCGTATCCCTTCGGTGGTATCCTCCACCATTGGCGGGCATATAATAAGCTCACAAAACTACCTTCAGGCGGTTATTCTTTTCGCGGTTACAGGGGTTGTAAGCCTTATCGGTATGATGGTTTTCTCATATATTTCTAAAACAAGAAGGGCAGCCCACGACGCTATTGATAAAAAGGATAATAATTAAAAAACAGTCCTTTCTACCCGGGTAGAAAGGACTGTTTTTTAACAGCGCTTTATATTTTTCTGGAGAAGTACCCGTTCTTCAAGCCGTTTTTCAAAATCAAGCTGGTATTCCACATCCTGAAGCTCATCGGTGATTATAAGTTTTTGGACAGGTTTGAAAACAAGGCTTTCCCGAAGCCGCTTAATGTCGGGCAGCATATTTAGCCCTCCTCTATAACCTTATCTAAAATGGCGGAAAAGTCGGACACAATTTCCTCCTCTTTTTGTGTTTCGGCAGCTATAGTGGCATTAGTAGCAGGTTCCATTGCCTCGGGCTTGATTTCCAAAATATTGCCGGGAATATCGTTTGCCGTACTTTCGGTTTTTGCGGATGGCGGTTCCACATCTGTTTTCACTTGCTCGCTTTCCCCTGGCAAAAAGCCTGTGTCGGATACAGGAGGGGAAGGCTGTACGGGAGCGGGCTTTGTTTTGGCGGCAGCCTGAGGTTCTGGCGGCAGCTCGGTTTTTGGTATGTTAGCCTGTTTTTGTTCCAATACTTCGTCCAAATTAACTGGCGTTTTGGATTTGCTTTCTTTGGCTTCGGGGTAAAGCAGCTTTTTAACCAGGCTGTCGTCCTCCGAAAGCTTTCTTAATACATCTGCAATCGCCAGCAGCCCCGACATCACTTCAAAGGCCTGAATAAGGGAGTTGGTATAAGCGTCCAGCGGGTTTTTGTCCGGCTGCTGAGCCTGGGTTTGAGCCTGAACAGTGGGTTCCGGTGGCTCTGGGGCAGTTGCCGCAGGGGCGGTGAATCCGTTTAAGCCCCGTTCCCGGATAATGGAGGGATAATCTTTAAGTGCCCTGTCGCAGCCTATTCTGGTCTTGACTCCTCCAACGCTGCCGTATACGGTGTATTGCCAGATGCCGACATCCCCGTTATATCCCAACAGGTTTCCGTGCTGCAACAGCCACAGGTCGTATTCCTTTAAGGTTTCGGGGTTAAGCCTGTTTGTCGCCGTATAGTGGCCCGCGCGGATTATGGGATAATACCCCGCGTTTTTCAAGTCCTGGCACCATGTACGGACTACCGCGTCCAGCCTGTCGGGGGTGAGGTTTCTAAGTGAGCGGTCCTCAATATCTATCGCAACCGGAAAATCCAGCTTGTAATCCCGTATTGCGTATAAAAAGCCCTCTGCTTCCCGGTGGGTTTCATCGGGGTTGGTGGCAAGGGCGCTGTGATATGCCCCTGTCAAAAGCCCGGCATCCTTGGCTTCGTACATATTCCGGTGGAAAAGCCTGTCAGTCTGGCTTTCTAATCTGCCGTTGCCTATTGTGGCCCGCAGGATTGCAAAATCCATGCTATGTGCTTTTACCCTCCGCCAATCTATCACGCCCTGATATGCGGAGGCATCCACACCCTGATATATTGCCATAACCCTTTCCTTTCTCCGCCGCAATAGTTGTAAAAAAGCTGTGTCCGCCCGCGGCGGCAGACGGCACAGGAAAAGAATACATCTCTGCCCATACCAATTTATGCTGAGCTATGCCCTCCGGTGTATGCTAAAGAGACTAATAGCCTTGAAAAATTTTCTTGAATCTAAGTACTTGACAACCATAAAGCTTCTGCATATAATAAGCGTAAACTGAAGATTAAACCGATGAGAAAGAATAGTAGATTCGGATGTTCTTTTCAAAGAGAGCCGCAGGTGGTGGGATTGCGGTAAAAGAAGCCGTTTCGAATGGGCTTTCGAGGGCGGAACGAAAGCATTAAGCGAGTAGTAGCCGACGGGAACTCCACCCGTTATCAAGGGAGCGCATATGAAAGTATGCGGAGCGAGGGGGCCGTTAAGGCCAATTAGGGTGGTACCGCAGGAGTTAATGCTCTTGTCCCTGTTATGCAGGGGCAAGAGCTTTTTTGATGTAAAGGAGTGGTGGAAAAATGGCAGATGGATGGTGGCGCATCGGTTAGTAAATCTGAATTTAAATTTTAGGCTCTGTAAAGTTAAAATGAAAGAATAGCAGCCAAAATCGTACAAATGATTCATGCCACAAGCAGAAACTCCCGTTTTTGTTTTTTGGAAAGTTTAAGACCAGCAACCTGCGCCGGTGTCATACCA
>DUMT01000006.1 GCA_012839705.1 Clostridiales bacterium
AACTTTTTGGCTTTTTATTTACCATACTTGCGGAAAAACTGAGCTTATGATATTATGAAGAATAATGCACCAATAATATTTATAATTAAACCGTTACCGGGATTTGTCCCGAGTGTGCGTATATGAGTTTTAAGCCCAGATGCAGAAAGGAAGAAGTCTAACATGGAAAACGGACTGGAAAGCCGGCAGCTTGCAAAAACCTATGAGCCCGGCGAAGTTGAGGAACGCATATACAAATTCTGGGAAGAGGGGGGCTATTTCCACGCTGAACCCCACGGCCCAAGCTCTGCCGACCCCAACCCGGATAAAATTCCATATACAATTGTAATCCCGCCTCCAAATATCACCGGGCAGCTTCACATGGGGCATGCGCTGGACAATACCCTGCAGGACATATTAATCCGCTGGAGAAGGATGCAGGGTTATGAAGCCCTGTGGCTGCCGGGCACGGACCACGCCTCAATCGCTACTGAGGCGAAGATTGTGGAAGCCATGGCAAAAGAGGGCCTCAAGAAAGAAGATTTGGGCCGGGAAGGCTTTTTAAAACGCGCCTGGGCGTGGAAGGAGCAGTACGGCAACCGTATTATCAGCCAGCTGAAAAAGCTCGGTTCCTCCTGCGACTGGGAGCGGGAAAGGTTTACGATGGACGAAGGCTGTTCCAGGGCAGTCAGGGAGGTTTTTGTCCGCCTGTATGAAAAGGGTTTGATTTACCGCGGCGAAAGGATAATCAACTGGTGTACTACCTGCCATACGTCGATTTCCGACGCCGAGGTTGAGTTTGAGGAAAAGGACGCCTTCTTCTACCATCTGCGCTATCCTCTGGCGGACGGCAGCGGATACCTTGAGCTGGCAACTACACGCCCCGAAACAATGCTTGGCGATACCGCCGTAGCGGTTCATCCTGAAGATGAAAGGTACAAATCCCTTGTGGGCAAAAATGTTATACTGCCCATTGTGAATAAAGAAATCCCGATTATCGCCGACACATATGTTGAGATGGATTTCGGCACCGGCGTTGTAAAAATCACCCCTGCCCACGACCCCAATGACTTTGAAGTCGGGCTTCGCCACGACCTGCCCATTGTTACTGTCATAGATGACAAGGGGTATATGAACGAGCTGGCGGGCAAATACAAGGGAATGACGGTTTCGGAATGCCGCAAGGCTATTGTAAAAGACCTGGAGGAGCAGGGCTACCTTGTCAAAACCGAGCCTATTAAGCATAATGTTGGCTCCTGTTACCGCTGCGGCACTGTGATAGAACCCCTTGTCTCCATGCAATGGTTTGTCAGGATGAAACCCCTTGCCGGCCCTGCCATCGAGGCGGTCAAAAACGGCGAAACCCGGTTTGTTCCCGAAAGGTTTGAAAAAGTTTACTTCCACTGGCTTGAGAATATCAAAGACTGGTGCATTTCCCGCCAGCTTTGGTGGGGGCACCGTATCCCGGCATGGTACTGCGAGGACTGCGGCGAAACTATTGTTAGCCGTGAAGACCCCGACAAATGCCCGAAATGCGGCAGCACCAAACTTCATCAGGACGAGGATACACTGGATACCTGGTTCTCCTCGGCGCTGTGGCCCTTCTCCACCATGGGCTGGCCGGATAAGACGCCGGAGCTTGAGTATTTCTATCCCACAAACACACTGGTTACCGGCTATGACATCATCTTCTTCTGGGTTGTCAGGATGATGTTCTCCGGAATCGAGCATATGGGCAAGGTGCCCTTCAGGACGGTTTTCATCCACGGGCTGGTCAGGGACGCTTTGGGCAGGAAGATGTCAAAATCCCTTGGAAACGGCATTGACCCGCTGGAGATCATCGACAAATACGGCGCTGACGCGTTGAGGTTCACCCTTGCCACAGGCAACAGCCCTGGCAATGATATGCGCTTTACAGATGAAAAGGTTGAGGCATCCCGCAATTTTGCCAACAAGATTTGGAATGCTTCCAGGTTTATACTGATGAATATTGGCGATAATAAGGTTGAACTCAGCCTGCCCGAGCAGCTGGAGCTTGAGGACAAGTGGATTTTGTCCAAATTTAACTCCCTTGCCGCCGAGGTCACCGAGAACCTTGAAAAATTTGAGCTTGGCATTGCAGTTCAAAAGCTTTACGATTTTATCTGGGACAATTTCTGCGACTGGTATATTGAGCTGTGCAAGCCCAGGCTCCAGAGCGAAAACGCCGACGGCGCCAGAAGGGTTCTGGTGCATGTGATGACCGGGATTTTAAAACTGCTGCATCCCTTTATGCCCTTTATCACTGAAGAAATCTGGCAGAAACTCCCCCACGAGGGTGAAACCCTGATGAGGTCCCAGTGGCCGGTATATCAGGAGCATTTAAGCTTCCCGGCGGAGGAAAAAGAGATGGAGCGGGTTATGGAGGCTATCAGGGCTATCCGCAACCGCCGTGCCGAGATGAATGTACCGCCCTCAAAGAAAGCGCCAGTGTTTATCGAAACAGCTTTCGCGCAGACCTTCAAGCTGGGCACTGTGTTTATCCAGCGCCTTGCCTGGGCGTCAACAGTTGAAGTAGGTGAGGATTTCGATATCCAGGGAGCGGTAACTATCGTCACCGCCGACGCCACCATTAAAATCCCGCTGAGCGAGCTGGTTGACAAGGAGGCGGAAAGGGCAAGGCTGAACAGGGAAAAGGAAAATGTCAAAAAGCAGCTTGATGGGTTTTTAGCACGCCTAAACAACCCGGGATTTGTTTCAAAAGCCCCGGCGGATGTTGTCCAGTCTGTCCGTGAAAATGCAGACAGGCTTCAGGAAAAACTGTCACTGCTGGAACAGAGCCTTGCGGAATTGGGTTGATTCTTATACAAACTGTATTATATTGTCGAATCTATACGGTTTAAGGGCAATTTTTGATTCTTGACAATTGATATTTACAGTGCTAGCATATAATTATACAAAATAAATTCTTTAATTTTTGAAAGCTGTGACGGGGAAGGCATTTCACAGTACCCGACCAGAGAGCGCCGCCCTCATTAAAGAGTGGCTGAAAGCGGCGCCGGGATGGTGAAAATGCTACCGCCCCTGAGCGCGCGCCGAAAAAGCAAAAACTTTATGCAAAGCATATGTATAAAGTTTTTTTAGCACAAGGCGTGCCGGTTGGCACCGTTACATGCCGCTTCAAAGGCAAATCTTAAAATTGGGGTTTGCAAAGAAGGGTGGAACCACGAGGCTTAAAGCCCCGTCCCTTTATGGGACGGGGCTTTTTTGTTAAAACTGGTTAACTGGCAATATTATTTCTAAAGGAAGGAAATGTACTATGCTTAAGATTACGTTAAAAGGCGGAGATATACGGGAAGTTCAGGAAAACACCACTGTGGATGCCCTTTGCCGGGAGATTTCCATAGGGCTCTACAAATCCGCCTGCGCCGCAAAGGTTGATGGCAAGGTGGTTGACTTGCGTTATACCCTGAACACTGACTGCACTGTTGAAATACTCACTTTTGACAGCGAGGAGGGTAAAAAGGCATTCTGGCATACCGCGTCCCACATAATGGCTCAGGCGGTAAAGAGGCTTTATCCTGAGGCAAAGCTTGCCATTGGGCCTGCCACGGACAGCGGGTTTTATTATGATTTTGATAATGAAAGACCCTTTACCCAGGAGGATTTGCCCAAAATCGAGGAAGAGATGAAAAAGATTGTCAAGGAGTCTTTGCAGCTTGAGCTTTTCTCCCTGCCAAGGGATAAGGCCCTTGAGCTGATGAAGGATGAGCCTTACAAGGTTGAGCTGATAAACGACCTGCCGGAGGATGCCACTATTACCTTCTATAAACAGGGGGATTTTGTCGACCTTTGCGCCGGGCCGCACCTTCCCGATACTGGCAGGGTGAAGGCATTTAAGCTGCTGAGCGTTACCGGCGCCTATTGGCGAGGGGACTCAAGCCGCAAAATGCTGCAGCGCATTTATGGCGTTGCCTTCCCAAAGGCAAGCCAGCTTGAGGAACACTTAGTCAAGCTGGAGGAGGCAAAAAAGCGGGACCACAACAAGCTCGGCAGGGAGCTTGAGTATTTCACCACGGTTGATTATATCGGTCAAGGCTTGCCTATCCTGATGCCCAAGGGTGCCAGGGTGATTCAAATCCTTCAGAGGTTTGTGGAGGATGAGGAGCAAAAGCGCGGGTATCTTCTGACCAAAACCCCCTTTATGGCAAAAAGTGACCTGTATAAAATCTCCGGGCACTGGGATCATTACAGGGATGGAATGTTTGTCCTGGGGGATCCTGAAAAGGACAAAGAGGTATTTGCCCTGCGCCCCATGACCTGCCCCTTCCAGTTCCAGGTTTATCTTGCCCGCATGCGCTCATACAAGGATTTGCCCATGCGATTTAACGAAACCTCCACATTGTTCCGCAACGAGGACAGCGGCGAAATGCACGGGCTTATCAGGCTGCGCCAGTTTACAATTTCTGAAGGGCATATCGCCTGCCGCCCCGACCAGCTGGAGGAGGAGTTCAGGGGCTGCGTTGACCTTGCAATGTATATGCTCAAGACTCTGGGGCTGGACGATGATGTATCCTACCGCTTCTCCAAGTGGGACCCCAACAACAGGTCAAAGTATATCGGTTCGGAGGAGCAGTGGGAAGAAGTCCAGAACCGCATGCGTGAAATTCTCGACGACCTGAATATTGACTATACCGAAGCCGATGGGGAAGCCGCCTTCTATGGTCCGAAGCTGGATATCCAGATTCGCAACGTATACGGCAAGGAGGATACCCTGATTACAGTCCAGATTGACTTCCAGCTGGCAGAACGGTTTGGCATGGAATATGTTGATTCCGACGGGCAGAAAAAGCACCCCTATGTTATACACAGGACTTCAATCGGCTGCTATGAGCGCACCCTTGCCCTGTTGATTGAGAAATATGCCGGTGCTTTGCCCTTGTGGATGTCCCCCGAACAGGTGAGGGTAATACCGATTTCCGAAAAGCAGGCGGATGCTGCGAAATCTGTCGCAAATAAACTCAGGGCCGCAGGACTGCGTATCGAAACCGATTTGAGGAATGAAAAAGTAGGCTATAAAATCCGCGAAGCCCAGATCCAGAAGGTGCCCTATATGCTGATTATTGGCGAAAGGGAAGCCGCCGAAGGCACCGTTTCAGTCCGTTCCCGCAAAGATGGGGATATAGGGGTTATGGCCCTTGAGGAGTTTATTGCACGCGCCTGCCGCGAGGTTGAGGAAAAGGTGAAAAATTAAGCAAATTTAAATTCAAGCCGGATATTTTATCCGGCTTGTTTAATAATTTTTTTAAAATCTTGGTTAAGAAAAATCTTGAAATTTTTATGATGATGTGGTAGTATTTTATTGCTGTCTAAAATATACGCGGGAGTAGTTCA
>DUMT01000073.1 GCA_012839705.1 Clostridiales bacterium
TATACTGTCTTTGATCCATTACGGTTTCCCTCCAGTTGCTTTTGTCTTCAACTTAAGTATAACTGGTTTTGACCGTAATGGGTCTTTTTTTTATTTATTTGGGCAATTCATTTTACAACTTACCTTAAAATAAATTTACATTAATTCCAGATAATTTATCAAATAATCACAATCAAAACCCGGATGTCATATGATGGATAATAATTTCACTTTAAGCAGAAAGGTGGAACCAAAATGTGGGGAAATGATATGTCGTCAGATTTTGCGCGTATTATCCTTTGCACCCTGCCCGAAGCCAGGGCGGTGGCCATGGGGGATAAGGATTACAGCAGCCTTTACGGCGTAGTCAGCTTCTACCCCGCGGGGAAAGGCACTCTAATCACCGCCGAGGTGAACGGGTTGCCTCAGACACAAACAAACATATATGCCATGCATATACATCAAGGCTCATCCTGCACAGGCAACGAGCAGGACCCCTTTGCGGATACCGGCGGGCATTATAATCCCGGGAACCTTCCCCACCCGGAACATTTGGGGGATTTGCCGCCGCTTTTTGGCAACGGGGGATTTGCGTATTATTCGTTTTACACCGAAAAATTCAGGCCCTCCGATGTAATCGGGAGGACAGTAGTAATCCACCATCAGCCCGATGACTTCAAAACCCAGCCCTCCGGCGACTCTGGCAGGAAAATCGGTTGCGGGGTTATAAAAAAGGTGTAGGATTTTTTTGAAAGCCGTTGACAAATAAAGCCAACGGTAGTAAAATTGAATCAACAATTGAAAGGTTGTTCAAATGTTCAAATATTCAAAATATAAAGGATGGGTAAAATGTCAACTAGGATTGGAAATTTTACTGAGGAAATGGACAGGTGCGACTGCAATGTCCTGCATACCGAAATTGTGGAGCGGGTGGGCAAACTGATGCCGACAAACTCCCAGGTGGAAGGGCTTGAGGAGCTGTTTAAGGTTTTAGGCAACTCCACCAGGGTGAAAATTTTGTCCGCGCTGTTTCATTCAGAGATGTGCGTGTGTGATATCTCCGCACTGCTTAATATGACGGTATCCTCGGTATCCCATCAGCTTAAAGTATTAAGGCAGGCAAGGCTGGTCAAATCCCGCCGGGATGGTAAGGTTGTTTTCTATTCCCTGGACGACAGCCATATCAACGGCATATTTGAACAGGCGCTTTCGCATATCTCCGAAATGAAATAATCTGTTGGAAAGGGCACTTTTATGAAACTTGAACTTATCTTATCCGGGCTGGATTGCAGCAACTGTGCTGCAAAAATTGAAAAAGAGGTAAGCAGGCTTGATGACGTGTCCGGGGTTTCTATGGATTTTGTCAACAAGACCCTGACAATTGAAGTCCCGCCGGAGCAAAAGGATGAAATAATAAGGCAGACAGCCAGAATAGTACATAGCCATGAGCCGTCGGTTGTTGTAACTGAGAAGGCAAAGGCGGTTAAAGAACAGAAGGTGGACTTGAAAGAGATGGTGGAATATCTGTTGCTGGCTGCGGGCGGGATGGCGTTCGTACTGGGGCTAATCCTTGATTTGCCAAAAACTTTTGAATTCCTGATGTTTTTTGCCGCTTATATCATGATAGGTTACGAAGTGATTTACAGGGCGCTTAGGAATATCATCAAGGGAGAGGTTTTTGACGAGAATTTCCTGATGTTCATCGCCACGGTGGGCGCCTTCGCCATTGGCGAATACCCGGAAGGCGCTGCGGTTATGCTGTTTTACCAGATTGGCGAACTGTTTCAGAGCATGGCGGTAAACCGCTCCAGAAAGTCCATTACCGCCCTGCTAAATATCCGGCCTGAATACGCGAACTTAAAACAGGGCGATGATTTTGTAACCGTCCCGCCCGAAGAGGTGAATGTAGGGGACATAATCCTTGTTAAGGCAGGGGAGAAGGTGCCCCTTGACGGGCGGGTAATCAGCGGCAGCGCGTCTTTGGACAATTCCGCCCTGACCGGCGAGCCCATCCCCTTTGATGTGGGGGAGAGCAGCGAGGTTTTAGCAGGTTCGGTCAACTTAAACGGGCTGCTGACAGTTGAAGTCACAAAGCCTTTTGGCGAATCGGCGGTTTCAAAAATACTTGACCTTGTGCAGAACGCGGCGTCAAAGAAGGCTAAAACCGAAAGCTTTATCACCCGTTTTGCAAGGTATTACACACCGGTGGTTGTGTTTATGGCGGTTGCCCTGGCGGTCATCCCGCCCCTTGTGATTCCCGGCGCACAGTTTACCACCTGGATTAACAGGGCTTTGGTGTTTCTGGTTGTGTCCTGCCCCTGCGCACTGGTGATTTCGGTACCCCTAAGCTATTTCGGAGGTATTGGCGGGGCGTCCCGCAGCGGGATACTGGTCAAGGGAAGCAACTTCCTTGACGCTTTGACAAAGGTTGATACTGTTGTGTTTGATAAGACCGGCACCCTTACAAAAGGTGTTTTCAGGGTGGCGAAAATCCAGCCAGCGGAAGGCTGGGATGAAGAGGGGCTGCTTAATATAACAGCCCATGCCGAAAGCTTTTCTCCACACCCGATTGCGCTTTCCATCGTCAAAGCCTGCCCCGGCGGGGTGGATTCAAGCCGGGTTTCTGACAGCGAGGTCATATCGGGGCTTGGAATCCGCTCCATTGTGGACGGGGACGAAGTGCTGGCGGGCAACGCCGGTTTGCTGAAATCCTACGGCATGAATATTGACGAAAATGTGGCAGGCTCTGCGCCTGGCACGGTGGTTTTGGTGGCTGTGAACAGGGTGTTTGCCGGGTATATCCTTATTGAGGATGAAATCAAGCCCGACAGCGCAAGGGCTGTAAAAGAGATTAAGGCTTTGGGGGTTAAAAACATCGTAATGCTCACCGGGGACCGGAAGCCGGCAGCCCAAAAGGCTGCGGAGATTCTGGGCATTGATGATGCCCACGCGGAGCTGTTGCCCCATCAAAAGGTGGAGATTGTGGAAAAACTTATGGAGGGCAAACCCTCCGGCGGCAATCTCGCCTTTGTGGGGGACGGGATTAACGACGCCCCTGTGCTTGCCCGGGCGGATATCGGAATTGCCATGGGCGCCCTGGGCTCGGACGCGGCGATTGAGGCAGCCGACGTGGTGCTTATGACCGACGAGCCTTCAAAGGTGGCGGCGGCATTGCGGATTGCCGCAAAAACCCGCAAAATTGTTTTGCAAAACATCGTATTCGCCCTTGCTGTTAAGGCTGTAATCCTGATTCTTGGCGCCTTCGGCATTGCCACCATGTGGGCTGCGGTTTTTGGAGATGTTGGGGTAGCCCTTCTGGCGGTACTCAACGCCATGAGGACCATCAGGCTGCCGAAATACCGGGAGAGCAGATAATTTTGGGGCGAAAATGTCTAAAACGGGATAACATTTATAAACAGCGCTATCCGAAAGGGTGGCGCTGATTTTTTGTAATTAAATTTTTCCCTCTTTAGAAAATAGCTGTCAGGCTTTGTGCCGGGTTATTATTTGTCCTGCCTGTTCATATAATTGATACCGAAATCCCTGTTTATTGAAAGGTCGGTGGTAACAATGCAAGGCCAGTTCAGCCCTTCCCAGCTCCAGAGCCTTATTGAGAAATACCAAAGGGAGCTTATGGAATCCTATAAGCGCCAAGCCGCAAAATCGGGGAATATGCAGGCTGAAGCCAAACCGGAACCAAAGGAGATATCCCGGGAAAGCGCAAAAGCTTATTCCAAGCCGACTGCCCCGGAGGGGTTAAAAACACAGGCAGTTGAAACTGCTTTGCCTGAGATAGAGGATAACAGCAGCGGTGTTCAGGATTCGCAGGCAGCCGCACCGGCAAGCTTAACCCGGCAGGTGGAAAGTTTTATGGATGACGACTTTCCAGTCGCGCCGTCCATGCTAAGACCTAGGGTGGAAAGCTCTGTCATGGATGCAGGCGCAGCCGCTGCAAATTCTGATTTTGACAGGGGCGAATTTTCGGCACCCGCTTCGATGTTAAGGCAGGAAAGCTTTAAGGGCCAGCCTGAAGTAAAGCCGGTGATGATGGAGGATGATTGCCCCCCATCCCCGTCCATGTTTCGCCCGGCCAGGGTTGACAAAAGGGCGGTTATGGCGGATATGCCGAAACCCGATACCTCAAAGCCTGCCAATCTGCAGGTAAAGGTGACCACAGGCAGGCAGATGATACCTGTTTATGGCGCCAGGGTTACGGTTACCCGCAACGGGGTATCCACCCAGAAAATCCACAAGGTCACCCAAACAGACCGCACCGGTTGCACGCCTGTTATATCCATTCCCAACTGCGGGCCGCCTGCGCCTTTTACCATTGAAGTTACCGCAAACGGGTTCTGCAGCGCCAGGTATTCCGGTGTCCCGCTATACAGCGGCATGACGTCCGTTCACCATGTGGACTTGATTCCCCTGCCGTCGGGGGAAAACGCGGATTTGATGTTACTGTTTGACAATCAAAGGAAATAACCTAAATTAAACTGCAGGGAAGTGCTGCTTTGAGAAGGTTTACTTTTTTAAAAAATGCTTTTTTGATAACCGCAACATCGCTGTTGCTCCGTACCGTCGGCATATTTTTCAGGGTATACCTGTCCAACAAAATCGGTGCTGAGGGTATGGGGCTTTACCAGCTTATATTCTCAATTTACATACTCGCCACCACCTTTGCCACCTCCGGCATATCCATCGGCGTTACCCGGCTGGTGGCGGAGGAGGCGGGGCAGGGAACCCGCAGGAGTGTGCGCCGTATCCTTACAAGGTCAATGGCGGTGGGGGTTTTCTTCGGCACCGCATCCATGCTGGTTATAATCCTTTTCGCAAAGCCCATCGCCCTTTACGGGCTGGGGGATTTGCGGGCTGTGCCGGCGCTGAGGATTCTTTCCCTGGGGCTTCCCTTTATGGGGATATCCTCCTGCCTTAGGGGTTATTTTATCGCAAGGCGCAAGGTGTCCAGCTCCACCAGCGCCCAGCTTTTGGAGCAGGCTGTAAGGATACTGGTTATATTCCTTATAATTGACCATTTTGCGGCTAAGGGGATAAGCTACGCCTGCGCTGCGGTGATGATTGCCGATACCCTTGCCGAAACCAGTTCATGCCTTCACCTTGTTATCGATTATTTTAAGGACAGGAAAAAGCTGCCCACTGTCTCATCGGGGAACCTGGCAGGCAAACCGAGGATACTCCGCCGGCTTTTGTCCATAGCGGTGCCGATAACCGCCGGGAGATACCTCAACACCTCCTTGCGCACAGTGGAAAACCTTCTGGTGCCGAACTGCCTTACAAAATTTTCAAATTCCAGGGAGCGGGCTTTGTCTGAATTCGGCATGCTAAAAGGTATGGCAATGCCGATACTGTTTTTCCCGTCATCCTTCCTCTCCGCCCTGTCAACCCTGCTGGTTCCGGAAATATCCGAGGCGGCGGTGCTGCACCAGAAACTTAAAGTTGAAAAGGCGGTCAACCAGTCCTTAAGGCTTACCCTGCTGATGTCCATACCAATAAGCGGGGTATTCACGATGTTTGCCTATGACCTCGGGAAGCTGATTTACCACAGCAGGGAGGTGGGCTTCCTTATAGGGGTATTGGCGCCGATAATGCCGTTTATGTATCTTGAAAGCGTGGTTGACGGGCTGCTTAAAGGCCTTAACCAGCAGGTAAGCTCCTTAAAATACAGCGTGCTGGATTCGGTGCTGAGGATTGGGGCAATCGTGCTGATAGTCCCGGCATACGGAATTAAGGGGTTTTTATTCATTATGATTTTAAGCAACATCCTCACATCAACACTTAACATCCGCAGGCTGCTTAAAGTGACCGGTTTGCGTATCCAGTGGGGGAACTGGGTGTTCAAGCCCATGCTGGCAATCGCCACCTCCATGGCGGCAGCCTACTGGCTGAATAAAATACTCGCCTTAACCAGCCTTTCGCCGTTAATTAACATGATTATAATTTCTTTTGTGATGGTTCTGATTTACACCCTTCTGGCATTCCTTTTTGGTTGCGTTGGGATTCGGGATATTACATGGGTAAGACCGGTGGGCGGCACCGCGAAAACCCGTTAAAAAACCGGCAGGTTGCAACAATGCAAACTGCCGGTTTAGTTTATTATTCCACTACCACGGCGGTGCCGGAGGCAGTCACCATCAGCATTCCGTTGTCGGTGCCCAAAACCTCGTAGTCGATGTCGACGCCCACTATGGCGTTGGCGCCTATTTGGAATGCCCGCTGCTGCATTTCGAGAATGGCGTTCTGCCTTGCCTGGACAAGCTCCTCTTCATAGCTGCTGGAGCGGCCTCCAAAAAAGTTTCTTAAACCTGCGGCAAAATCCTTTATGAAATTAACTCCCGAGATAACCTCTCCAAAAACGATTCCCTTGTATTCCACAATCCTTTTGCCTTCCACCGAAGGGGTTGTTGTAATAATCAAATTATCAGCCCTTTCTTTCTGCACTTTATTTATATTCACGGTTACTAAGATTATAACAGTTGTTCCTCCTCTTGCATAGTATGGAGTAAAAAAGAAAGGAGGAACAAGCCCATGTTTTTGGGCGAAATTAATCTGTTTGGGCTGGGGCCTGTATTGTCATGGGTCCTCATTGGGGTATCTTTCACATCTGTTGTTGCCTCCGTGGGGATTTTAATCAGGTTCAGGCGAAGGAATGATGAATTGGGGCCGGTACCGCTCTTTTCCACCATACCGGAACTGAACAAGGCGATTGAGTTTACAGGATTTGCCTATGACCCGCAGCAGAATATTTTCTATTCCACACATAACTGCTGGCAGAGAAAATTCGGGTATTGCAGGTTATACGACGAGGGGGCAATAGCCTTCCATATGGTTATAGACTGCGAGCCCTTTTATTTTGATTACGGCGGAAAGCACTGGCTTATCGAGCTTTGGAAAGGCCAGTATGGCATGACGACGGGCGGGGAAATCGGCATTTATTATAGAGAGGATGATGGAAAAGATTTAGGAAACTGGACAGGGTGGCACTACAAAAGTGTTCCCGACAGCGAATATATTGATATGTACCAAATCCTGTATAAAAACGGGAAGCCCTTATACACACGGCATGAAAGGCACTGGTGGCTGACCGGGTTTGTATTGGGAGAGTTCTCTTACCCACATGAGCTTACAATGATTGCACGTCTTACCTTCAACAGCTACGGTATGAGGGATGCTTTCCTGCAAGCCCTGCGCAACAAAGGGTATCAGCCCCATGAATACCGTGTAAAGGGCCTGTCGGTGGCAATCCAGTTTACAAAACCATATTCTCCGCAGCCATATTCTCGCAACAGGGTAACCACATTCTTTGTCCAGAGGGCAAACCGCATGAAATGCAATTTATACCGCAAAATCACCGGCCCTTACAATAACATCATTGAAAAGATGAATGCTTTAAGGAAGGAGAACGACGAGCTGTTCAGATACGCATTGACCCTCGGGAAACAGCGGGATCTGTTCGAAAAGGGGGACAGGTCAAATGTCAAAACTTCTTGATAAACTTTTTGAATCTGCCCCCAGAATCCCCTTCAACAACAAATCCAGAATTGTGTTTTTCAGCGACTGCCACAGGGGAGACGGCAGCGGAGCAGATAACTTCGCAAAAAACCAGAATATCTACTTCCACGCGCTAAACTACTACTATGAAAACGGGTTCACCTATTTTGAACTTGGCGATGGGGAGGAATTGTGGGAAAACAGGAACCTTTCGGATATCGTGGAAACCTACAAGAACATCTACCGCATGTTTTCGAAGTTTTACAACAAAAACCGACTGCATATCCTGTACGGTAACCATGATATCGAAAAAAGAAACCCCAAAAAAGCCAGGGCATTTGACGCGGCCTTTTGCTCCAGGGAAGATTCCATGCTGCCCCTATGCCCGGGTATAAAATTTTATGAAGCCCTGGTGCTCAAGCACATAGAAAGCCAGTCCGAAATCCTGCTAGTACACGGGCATCAGGCAGACTTTTTCAACTATTACCTGTGGCGGTTGTCACGTTTCCTTGTAAGGTATTTATGGCGGCCCCTTGAGCTAATAGGCGTCAAGGACCCTACAAGTGCTGCGAAAAACAGCAAAAGGCGGAGTGCCATCGAGCGCAAGCTTATGGACTGGGCTAAAAAGAGAAAGCACATGCTGATAGCCGGACATACCCACAGGCCGTTCTTCCCATCCCCTGACGAGCCGACCTATTTCAATGACGGTTGCTGCGTACATCCCAGAAGCATTACATGCATTGAAATCCAGTGCGGCGAGATCATGCTGGTTAAATGGGCGTATTACGTCAGTAAAGAAGGCATTGTTTATGTGGGCAGGGAACTTCTGGAACCACCCCGCAGGCTTCCCTGTATTGAACCCGCAAAAATACAACAAAATTTGAGCTGATTCGATTAAATCTAAGAATTTGTGCTTAAAAACCCGTTAAATATTGAAAAAAGTGCATAGACTTTTTTATGACTTTAAATTAATATCTAGATAAAGCAAATTATATTGCTTGCCTCTTTTTCAAAGACTTTCTGGGAAAATGCTACTTGTAAAAGTGGCATTTTTCCATTTTAGGGGATTTATTCATCCAAAAACTCGTCAGGGTTTGCCCGTATATATTCAACGCACATTTTTAGCGGGTTTTCCTGAGAAATCGAGTTTTTCAGCCTGTTTTCGAGTTCAGGCAGCCCGGTAGCGTCTTCGGCGGCATTAAGGATTTCCCTCATTGCGCCGCCGGAACGTTCGGCCCCCACCAGTTCAAGACCGTCCGCCGCAAGCCCGGCAAACCTTCCCGGCTTACCGCTTAAAAAGCCCTGAAGCCCCTTTGATTCCAGTTCCTTTACAGTAAGCCAGATGCTGTAGACGGCGCAGCGGCCGGGGGATAAAAGTGGGATAGTGAGGTAATCGTCCCCTTTCTTTTCGTCAATCTTCGACATAAGGTTTGCAATCACGGCGTCAACCAGCATGCCGTCCGGGATGCTTTCAAGGGTTTGCCTGTCCATTGTTTTGTATTTTTCCATCAATATATCAGCGCGGCTGCCCTTTTTGGTGCCGGAAGTAAGTTTGAGATAAACCCCCAGAGCCATGGCCGCTATAACAAGGAAAATAAAATACAGGCTGTTTTCGGTTAGTATTGCCGCGGTAACAGGTGTTAACATTTAAAATTCTCCTTTGTAAAACTGTATTCTCATTACGAGTATACAGTTTTTTTAAATTTCTGCAAGAAATTTATTTCTGCAAGAAATTTATTTCTGCAAGATATTTTATTTCTGAAACTTGTTTATGCAAAATAATCCTGAAACACAGTATAAATTGCGGATAACAGCAAAAAATACCTTTAAGCCTTAAACTTGCAAAAGGAAGGTTGAGGTATATGGACTGGATGATGGTACTTAAGGCATTTGTTGTCGGCGGGCTAATCTGCGTGGTTGGACAGCTGCTGATTGATTACACAAAGATGACACCTGCAAGGATACTGGTATTGTTTGTGACGTTAGGAGTTGTTTTTACCGCAATTGGGATTTACAAACCTTTGGTGGACTTCGCCGGCGCCGGGGCAACGGTGCCTTTGCTCGGGTTTGGCTATTCCCTGGCGGTAGGTGTGGAAAAAAGCGTTGCAGAAAACGGGCTTTTGGGCGCCTTTATGGGCGGTGTCACCCAGACATCGGGAGGAATTGCGATTGCGATTTTCCTGGGCTTTATCTGTGCGCTGGTGGCAAAATCCAAGGATAAGTCATAATTTGAGTATCAGGGCAATAAATATGGATTGTTAAGAAAATTCCAAAAATTCTGTTACCCCTTGTACCGTTTTAAAGAAGCTGTTATACTTTACCTATCATGGTAAAGGGGGCTTATGGATGAAAGAGTTCATAAGGGGTTTTACGCGGATAGCATCCTACTTTATTTTAGGGGTTGCTTTAATAGCCGTTTACAAAACCTTTGACAATATAAATGTCATACTGTCCTTTGTCGGGAGGCTTATAAGGATCCTCAACCCTTTTGTAATAGGGTTGGGGCTTGCTTTTTTGATGTATCCCCCCACGAAGGGGCTTGAAAAGCTGTTTTTAAAAAAAGCTCCTGAAAAGCTGAAAGCCAAAAGCCGTTTGATTTCGGTTTTGATGGTGTATTTGATTTTTATCCTGTTAATCGCGCTGCTTTTGATATATGCCCTGCCGGCATTAGTCCGCGGCATACTTGATTTTGTTTCCTCGCTGCCAAAGTATTATAATGAGCTAAGGGATTTTTTAGACCAGCTCACGGAAGAAGGCGGGCTGCTGGAAGGCTACGACGTTGCAACTACGGTTGAGCGGATTTATAAATCTTATATAGAGCCAAGGTTTACCACCGAATCGGTTATCGGGTATTTCAAAGGCCTTATGAACTTCACAACCTCGATTTTAAACCTGTTTATGTCCATTATTATATCTATTTATATGCTCCTCAGCCGTGAGTCCCTTGTCAGGACCGGCAGGACAATTCTTGGCCTGTTTTTAAAGGAGGATAAGCTCTCAAAGCTCGGAAGGTATACCCACCGCTCATGCGAAATTATATACAGCTACTTTTACAGCCAGGCGCTGGACGCTATTATCGTCGGCATAATAATGACCATCGGGCTTGTGATTTTCCGTGCCCCCAGTGCTCCCCTGCTGGGTTTCCTGATAGGGCTTATGAATATGATACCTTATTTCGGCGCAATAATCGGCGGCTGTCTGGCAATAGGGATTACCCTGCTGTCAGGAAACCTTTACGGGGCCATTCTGGTGGCGATTTACGTAGTGGCAATGCAGCAGGTAGACGCCAACCTGATTCAGCCGAGGATAGTGGGCCATACCCTTGGGGTCAGGCCGATATATGTTCTGTTTTCCATTACCCTTTTCGGCGGGCTTTTCGGGTTCTGGGGCATATTCCTTTCGGTGCCGATAATTGCGATAATCCAAATGCTGTTTAGGGATTATTTGCAATACAGGAAGAGGGAAGAACATCCAGCAAAATCCTCAAATGGCTGAAAAAAAATACGGTGATATCCCGCTGGAAAGGTAGAAAACAATGGAAAAGCCAATTGGATTATATATTCACGTACCCTTTTGCCTATCAAAATGCCCCTACTGCGATTTTTATTCCGTAACTTCACCTGATGGCGAAGCACTGGACGGGTATGCCGACGCAGTGATACGCTCCCTTGCCCGGTGGCATGAGGAGATGCCGGGGGTTGCCGCCGATACACTGTATTTCGGCGGAGGCACTCCCTCAGCCCTCGGCGGGGAGAGGATTGCAAGGATAATTGATGCCGCCGCTGGTTATTTCGGGCTTAAAAATGCTGAAATAACCATGGAGACAAATCCCGGCGACAATCTTCGTCAGGTTTTCACAAGCTTCGCTGCTGCGGGCGGGAACCGGGTTTCAATCGGGGTGCAGTCGATAAACCAGGAACAGCTTAAAATCCTGGGGCGCAGGCATACCCCGGAGGATGCCACAGCAGCGGTATCCGCCGCAAAGGCTGCCGGGATTGAAAATGTTTCGATTGACTTCATACTCGGCATCCCGTGTTTGAATCCGGAAGAGATGGAAGGGCAGGCAAAGGGGATTGTGGAATCCGCGTCCTATGCTTTGAGGCTCGGTGTGAAGCATATTTCCGCTTACATACTGAAAATTGAGGAGAATACCCCGTTTTACAGCCGCAGGGATTCCCTGTTGCTGCCGGATGAGGATATGACGGCGACAATCTACCTTACAGCCTGCGAAACCTTTGATTTGTTGGGGTTTAAGCAATATGAGATTTCCAATTTCGCCATTCCGGGTTATGAAAGCAGGCACAACCTTAAATACTGGAACTGTGACCCGTACCTTGGCATAGGCCCATCTGCATATTCATATATAGATGGGAGGAGGTTTTATTACCCTTCGGACATCAAAGCCTTTATGGAGGGTTGCAGCCCAGTTTCCGAAGGCGGGGAGGAGATTATCCAGAATTCCAGCGGGCAGGAATATATCATGCTGCGTCTGCGGCTTTCAGAAGGGGTAACGAATGAGGGGTACATGGAGCGTTTCGGCACGCCTTTGCCCCGGGAGCTTTATGAGCGGGCGGCGAAATTGCCTTCCGGGCTGCTGGTTGCCGATTCAAAGGGGATAAGGCTTACCAAATACGGGTTTTTGCTGTCTAACGCCATAATTTCGCATTTGTTATTTGATTAAAAATTCCCAATAAAAAACTCAAGGGGCAAAGCTTATGCTATTGCCCCTTGAGTTTTTTTAAATGTATTCCAGCACTCTTGGAACAGCGTCGTATTCGCCTTCCAGTATCCAGAAAACGGCTCGAAAATGCGGGGGCAGCAGGTTCCAGATTCTCCCCGCCCATTTTGAAACCTGGTCCGGGATTTGGATTTCCTTTTCCTTTCCCAGGAAATTTACTGTCAGGATTCCGTTTTGGGCAAAGGCGTCTATTCTCATGCTGGCGGTGCCAAAGCCCGTGTTGCGGCTGTTGTAATCGGCGATTAAAAATCCTGCGCACAAAAAGAAGATGCTGAATGTTGCCATGCAGGTAATGAGGAAAACCCGCAGCCTGGGGTATTTGCTTTTCCGTTTCATTTGCACGACTCCTATTTTTTTAAGCTGCTTAACACCTGTGCTAATGTTTTTCCCACAATTTCGCCGGAATATACAGCTTCGCTTACAGTATTTGCCTCGGAACCCACTTCTATTAACAGCGCGCATTTGCCGAGATGCTGGTTATACCGGCTGTCCACAAGGTAAAGGGGCCTTGCGATACCCGGATACTGGGTGTGCAGCGCCCTCTGGAGCCTTAAGGCTACCCTCAGGTTTTCCTGCCAGTTGGGATTGGGGGTGACCTTTGTGTCCCCAAGGCTGGTTATCAGCATTACCTGGGCGGCTTTGCGCCCGTCTATCATGGCGGTGGGTTTTAATTTTTCGGTGTTGGATGTCCTGATGGCGTCCCTGTGGACATCTATTATAACGCTGATGGAGGGGTACTGCTTTAATATTTTGCTGACCGTTTCGGCGGAACGGTCGTACGCCCCGGAATACTGGGGGGAATCGTGGATTGTCACGTTATGTATTACCCCTATCCCCGCTGCCCGCAACTGCTCGGATATGGCTTCCCCGACTGCCACCACGCTGCGGGTTGTGTCCTTGGTGCGCTCGGCGTCGTCGGCGTTGTAATACCCGGCATAATAGGTCATGTACGCCTCCGTGGTGTGGGTGTGGTAAATCAGAACCTGCGGGTCGAAGGTGTTGTTGATGGTCAGCCTGGGCGTGTTTTTCAACTCCGCCGCTATGTCCACCGTCCGGCTGCTGGCGTTTTTGATTGCCACGCCCTGTATAAAGGTGCTGCCTGTGGCCATTTGCTGCTCTATAACCTTTCCGCCGTTTCCAGCTTCCTTCGGGATTTTGTCGGGCCTTGCGGCGGGTGAGGAGTTTAATATGCCGGAGGTGTGAAACCCGCCTCCCAAAGAATAGGACAGGGCAGGCGTGGCAGGGTTTATAATCCTGGAACCGCTCCCTTTGGAGGGTATTCTCTCAAGCTTTTCGCTCAGGGCAATTATGCTGCCTTCCGGCTGCATGATGCCCACCGACAGCAGGGCAAGGTTTTTTCCGATATCCAAAAGGTTGTTATTCGACATCCCTATATAGGTAACCGCAAAAGCGGCCGCAAGCGCTGTTGCAGCCATTAACAGCCTGGCAATGCCAGGGCGGGTATGGTTTTCTTTTTTTGACTTTGAAGTGGCTTTGGTTTCCTTCATAAATATCACCAATAACAGCCTATGCGTTTTTGCATATAATTATGATTACATTATTTTTAGCAAATAATATAATCAAGTGAACCGCTGAAACCGTCCATAAGCCGTTGATTTTGGCTTTGTTATCTGCTAAAATCATTAACGCCCTTGTTTTATTTTAATTCAGAAAGCTAATGGCTCCTGTTTTAAATGCAGGGGTATTGGCTTTTTATTTTTTAGTTTTTGCATGGGCAAAGGAGCATAAAAATGCAACCGTTAAAAAATGCCTTTAGCCGTTACAGGGATGTGATTATTTACGGCATTCTGGCTGTGGCAGTCGGAGCTGCGGTAGGTGTTGCTGAAACCCTTTTCGGCATGGGCTTGGAATTGGTATCTGAAATCAGGGATAAACATATTGCAGTGTTTTTGCCTTTCCTCCCGCTGGCAGGGGTGCTAATTGTTTTTGCATATACCCGGATTGGCAAAAACAGCATAAAGGGCATGTTCCTTCTTTTTTCGGTAAGGTTCGGGGAAGAGGATAAAATACCCGCAAGGCTGATACCCCTGGTGATTGTCAGCACCTGGATTACCCACCTGTTCGGCGGCAGCGCCGGGCGGGAAGGGGTGGCTGTCCAGATTGGCGGGGCGATGGCCCACCAGATTGGAAGAAGGCTAAAGGTTCAGGGCAGCTCCAGAATCCTGCTTATAACCGGCATGGCGGCAGGTTTTGCCGGGCTGTTTCAAACTCCATTAGCCGCAATTTTTTTCGCCCTGGAGGTTTTTACTGCGGGCTTTATGGAATATGCGGCTTTGTTCCCCTGCGTGATAGCGGCTTTTGTTTCCTGCAATGTGTCCCGCGCCCTGGGGTTTGAAAGTTTTAAGTTTGAATTAAATGTAGCATTGGGGCTGGATGCATATTCAGTTTTAAAAACCCTGCTGCTTGGGGTGGCTTTCGGCGTGGTTGGAGGGCTGTTTGCCTATTGCCTTAACCGCTCGAAAAAGTTCTTTGGCACCCGCATTAACAATCCAATACTCAGGGTTTTTGCTATGGGCTGCGCATTGAGCATTTTAATACTGCTGCTGCACAAAGGCAGGTATGCGGGCTCTGGCACAAATTTGATAGGTGCTTCGCTTTCAGGCGGAAATGTGTACCCCTATGACTGGATTCTGAAATCCCTGCTGACAATACTGACCATGAGCGCAGGTTTTCAGGGAGGGGAGATGGTACCCCTGTTTTCCATAGGCGCAAGTTTGGGGGCTTTCATCTCGCCGGTATTGGGGATGCCCTCCGAATTTGCGGCAGCCCTGGGATTTGTGGCGGTATTCAGCGGCGCCACAAATACAATCCTAGCCCCTGTATTTATCGGCGGGGAAGTCTTTGGGTACGAGTATATGCCGTATTTCTTTATTGTTTCGGCGGCGGCATACATTTTTAATGGGAACAAATCTATTTATCCGGCTCAAAGGGTATTGGATGATGTAAAATAGTCTATACGGCGTAAAAAACCAGGCGGTTTAAAACCGCCTGGTTTTTGTCGTTAAAACGCCTGTATTTATTCCATCAGCAGGGCGTTTTGCAGTTTTGCTGCTGTTAATGTGTTCTTAAGCAGCATTGCCCTTGTCATGGGCCCTACACCGCCGGGGACAGGGGTTATGTACCCTGCCACCTTTTCAACTTTGTAAAAATCAACGTCGCCGCAAAGCTTTCCGTTTTCATCGCGGTTGATTCCGACATCAATCACCACAGCCCCGGGCTTTACCATATCCGCCGTTACGAATTTCAGGCGCCCCACCGCGGCTATCAGAATATCAGCCTCGGCGCATATTTCCTTTAAATCCTTTGTCCTGGAATGGCAGATGGTCACAGTGCCGTTTTCATGGAGCAGCAGCATTGCCATGGGCTTTCCGACAATATTGCTCCTGCCGATAACCACACAACGCTTGCCCTCAACGCTGATTCCGGCGCTGTGGATAAGCTCCATAACCCCCGCCGGGGTGCAGGGGAGGAAACTGTATTTTCCAATCATGATATTCCCTACATTTGAGGGGTGGAAAGCGTCCACGTCCTTTGCCGGGGAGATTGCCGAAATCACGGCATTTTCGTCAATGTGGGAAGGAAGGGGCAGCTGGCACAGTATGCCGTTTATGTCGCTGCGGTTGTTGAGGCTGGTCACCAGGGCGATTAGCTGTTCCTGGTCGGTATCCGCCGGCAGGGCGAATTCCTCGGAGTAAATCCCGACCCTGGCGCAGTCCTTTTTCTTGTTGTCTACATACACCCGGGAGGCGGGGTCATCCCCCACAATAATTACCGCAAGCCCCGGTGTTATGCCCCTGGATTTGAGCTGCTGGACTTCCATAGCCACTTCGCTGCGGACACGGTCCGCCACCGCTTTTCCGTCAATGATTACTGCCATGCTGTTTTATGTCCTTTCTGTTTGTAGAATTCCTTGATTAAGAAATTATTCTGAAGGCAGGTTTTCCTCCGCTCTAACCTCAGGTTCAATTTCCGTTTCCTGAGGGGTTCCGGTGTCGCTTGTATCGTCCGAATCATCGGATTCCATATTTAAGTTTTCCGGAGCTTCAGATTCCTCAGTCTCCTGACCGGCTTCGTCGCCGCTGTCCACCTGTCCTGCGCTGTTTTCAACCTCGGGGTCAGGCTCCACCGCCTCGTTGTCCGGCTTGATTTCTTCCGAAATCGATTCTTCGTTGTCGGCGGTGTTTTCTGCATCTTCGGCATTTGTTTCGTCAATGCTTTCCGCAGTTTCGCTGTCTTCGGTTTCGAGGGTTTCTTCAGCTTCTTCAGAGCTGCCATCCTCTGCAGTTGCAAATAGGTCAACCGGCAGGGAGTTGTGCTTATAGCGCAGGTAGAAATACATGATACCCCCCCCAAGGACCGAAAGGCCCGCCACAACCTGGGAGACCCTTAAACTTGCCCCAAGCATCAGGCTGTCGGTGCGCAGCCCCTCGATGAAGAACCTTCCAATGCCGTACCAGATTATATATAAGGAGAATATCTGCCCTTTGTATTTGTACGCCTTCTTTGAAAAGAGGTGCAGCAGAAGGAATCCAAGGGCGCACCAGAGGGATTCATACAGGAATGTGGGGTGGACGGGCAAATCGGTGTCATAAAGGGAAGAATAGCCATAGGAAATGACCGAGCCTGTCATGCCCCAGGGAAGCTCGGTGTTTGTGCCGAAGGCTTCCTGGTTGAAGAAATTGCCCCAGCGCCCAATGCTCTGCCCGATAAGAAAGCCCAGGGAGGCAATGTCAAACATTGCAAGGGTGTTGACTTTCCGCAACCGGCACATCCAGATGCCGGTGACAAAGGCGAAGATTATGCCGCCGTATATGGCAAGCCCGCCTTCCCATACCTTGAAGATATTTGCGGGGTTGGAAAAGTAATAAGACCTGTCCTCTGAAAACACCACATAGTACAGCCGCGCGCCGATGAAGGCGAAGAGCGCCGAAACCAGGACCACGTCAATCATGGCGTCGGGGTCTATTTCAAAGTATTTGGCGCGGCGCATGGCGTAAATGACGGCAAGCAGAAAGCCAATGGCAATCAAAAGTCCGTACCATTTAAGCGAAAACTGGACCCCAAACAGCTTAAACTCTGCAATTGTGTCCGAAATGTTGAATTCGAGTCCCAGTTTAGGAAAAGCGATATAATCTTTCATGCGGGGAGCTCATCCTTTCGTATGTATTATTATAAATCTGCCTCGCCGGCAGTTTGATTGCCGGCGAGAGTTTTTCCGTCAGATTTCCGGCGACACAATGGATATTGCCATCTGTTCCTCTTTAAGGCTGGATTTCAGCATATTCTCAACCGATTCCAGGGTCACAGCGGCGGCGGCATCTACCGCGGAGAAAGGCTCCCTCCCCGCAAAGTAGTCTGCCACAAGCCTGTCGCCGATGGTTTCGATATCATTCAGTGCTGCTACCTGCCTGCCGTACAGCGCCTTTTTGGCGGCTTCAAAGGAGGCTTTGCCTATCCCCTCACGCCTTAAGGCGTCAATTTCCCGCAGAATTTCTTCCGCCACCCTGTCGGGGTCTGCGGATTCGCCTGCGAAAATCCAGGAGCCAAATCCCGGGCCGTCGAAATAGTCGGCGTCGAAAGAGGAATTTATAAGCCCGTTTTCCATAAGCCTATTATACAAATTTGAGGCGCGTCCTGCAAGCACTTCCAGCAGTACATTCGCGCAAGCCAGTTCCCCGGCGGTGCGGCAGCTTATACCGTCCTCGATATAATCCTTAAACCCTAAGTAAAACAGCGGTTTTGCCACCGGCATTTTCTGTACTATACGTTTTTGCACAACTCCCGCCGGCTCGTCAACCCCTGCCCTTTTTACATGCTTGTTTTCTGAAGGTTTAAGGCAGCGGTCGGCAACCGACAGGACTTCGTCTTTGTCAGCGTTCCCTGCCACCACAAGCACCATGTTGTGGAGGTTGTAGAAGGTGTAATAGCAGCCGTAAAGCAGCTCCGGGGTAATCTGGGCGATGGATTCCAGGGTTCCGGCTATTTCAATCCTGATGGGGTGTTTGTGGTACATGGCTTTTAAAAGGTTGTAAAACACCCGGCGGAAGGGCGAATCCAGCCCCATTTGAATCTCCTGCCCGATAATCCCCTGCTCTTTTCTAACGTTTTCCTCGGTGAAATAGGGGGCCTGGACAAAGTCTAAAAGTATTTCCAAAGAATCGACAAAATTTTCGGTGCAGGAGAAAAGGTATGCGGTCCTGTCAAAACTGGTGTAGGCATTTGCAGAGGCACCGGTTTTCGCGTAACGCTCAAACGCCCCGCTGTCTTCATTTTCAAACAGCTTGTGCTCGAGGTAATGGGCAATTCCTGCCGGCACTTCTGTGGGGGTGCTGCCGCCGTCGGCGTAAAAGGCGGTGTCGATGGAACCGTATTTTGTGCCGAAAACCGCGTAGGTTGAGCGGTATCCTTTTTTGGGGCAGACGAATATGGGCAGCCCTGTCGGGTGGACAGCCTTATATATTGTCTCGCCTGTTTGGCTGTTGAATATTTCCTGCCATACTCCGCTCATTTTTTATCCCCCTCTCCTGCAAGCATATATACCGCGCCCAGCTTAATGCTGCGGGCGGCTTCAATCACCCTTTCAGGTGAAACTTCGGCAATATCCTTCGCCGCCTCTTCGGGAGTCGCAATTTCCGAATCCAGGCTTTGCCCGATATACCAGTTTGCCAGGGTGGATTGCAGGTCGCTGACAGTCTGGTACTGGTTAATAGCGCTCCTTTTGGCGGACTCAAATTCTTCGGTTGTAAAGTCGCCGCGGCAGATGGCGTCAATCTGGCGCAGTATCTCTTCCTGGGCAAGCCCGGCGTTTTTTTCTTCCACACCGCTGTCCACCAGCAGCACGCCCCCGAGCCTGTCATAGCTTGAGGCGCAGTAATAGCAAAGGCTGAGTTTCTCCCTGACGTTTTTAAACAGCAGGGAATGGGGTGTGCCGCCCAAAAGGGCGTTCATCAGCCTGAAGGCGGCAATATCCGGTTTTGCGGTTTTGGATACCCTGAATCCCATCACCAGCTTTGCCTGGTTTACATCCATCCGCTCGGTAACGTTGCGGACTTCCCCCGGCTGCCAGTTAAGCGCCGAATCAAGGGTTACGGGCGCCCTGCCGGCTACCGAGTTAATCCCTTCGCCGAACTTTGCCGCAATATTCCCGCTGCCGCCGGCACACTGGCTGATAATGCGAATCTGGGCTCTTTTAAGCATATTTTCCCATGCCGCGGCTATCCCTTCGGGGGTTAAGGCGTCAACCCCGTCAATGCTGCCGTAGCGGTTTACAGCGTAGCCTTCCCCTTTGCACAAAACCTGCTCGCACCTGCGGCGGGCATATAGGCGTTTTTCATTTATTTCTGACTGTATCAGCTCTGCAAGGCAGCGTTTTTCCTGCTCGGTATCGGATTTTTGGAACGCTCCGTTTTCCATCAGGGGGGTGAAAATCATGGAACGCATAAGCTCCGCAAGCTGGGCGGTTATATCTTCACCCTCAAGGGCAAAGCGGTTATCTATCGACGAGGCTGTTATCACCATCGCCTGATAGTACCCGATACGGTAGACATCGGCGGCTATATTTGCCCCGTAAAGCTCGTTCAGCCGATGCTGGAGCTTTGCAAAACTAGGGTAATCGACGCTGCTCCTGCGAAGCAGAAATGGAAGTATCGCGTTTGCGGAGGCGGTTTCCTCCTTTAGCGGCAGCAGGAATGCCGCTGTGATCCGGGAGGTCTTAAACCTGTCGTCGTCAATGGTGAGTATTGACGCGCCGTTTGTAATCGTCTGCTGTGTAGGACGCAATATATCAACTCCTTTGCAGGATAATCCACAGGTTAGGGACTTCAAACCATTATACCAAAATATTCTAGCAAAGAAAAGGTTTTATTTAGGGCGCCACGCCAAAAGCCGGCTTAATTTCAAGCCGGCTTTTTCCGGCTCTAATTTTAAGCCGGCTTTATAACGAGGTTGACCTGGTGGGGTTTGCCGTCAAGGGGTATAAATTGCGCGTTTTCCCCGTCCACTTTCAAGTCGGTTTCCCCTCTGGAGATGTTAATTTTAAGTGGGGTGCCGTTTGTTTCAATCGAAATATCAACACTGTCCCAGTCCGACGGCAGGCGGGGGTTAATTTCCAGCCTGTCGCCCTTGGGGTTAAGCCCTAAAAGATGGCGCAGCACCGCTGTGTAATACCATCCAGCGGAGCCTGTATACTGGGTCCATCCCGCCCGCCCGGGGCATTCCGGATGGGCGTATACGTCGCCGGCTAAGGCGTAGGGCTCGCCTTTGTATTTTTCCCCAAAGCCCAGGGCGTATTTGTGGGCGGTGCTGAGGAGTTTTAGAATCTCCAGCCCTTCGTCCGGGCGGTTTGCCTCAAACAGGGCTATAGCAAGCCATACCGCAGCATGGGTGTACTGCCCGCCGTTTTCCCTGAGCCCCGGCGGATACGCCGAGATATAACCGGGGTTGCGCTTTGAATCCGGTTTGTCGGTATTCGAGCGGGCAAAGGGAGGATAAAGAAGCTTTACAATGCCGTTTTCCTTATCCACCAGGTATTTTAAAGCAGTGTCAAGGGCAATATTTGTGTGTTCCTCCGGCAACCCGGCGAGGACGGCGAAACTCTGGGCGATGCTGTCTATTTCGCAATCCCCCGAGTTTGCAATCCCCAGGGGGGTGCCGTCGTCATAAAAGGCGCGGATATACCTGTCCCCGGCAAAGCAGGAATCGGCGGCGGCGCGGTATTCTGCGGCTGTTTTTCGGAATTCCTCCGCCAATCCACCATCACCCCGCCGGGTGCAGACAGCCGCGAATTTGTCCAGGGTGATGGAAAGGAACATGGCAAGCCACACGCTCTCGCCCCTGCCTTTGAAACCAACATGGCTGAATCCGTCGTTCCAGTCGCATGTGCCAATCAAAGGCAGGCCGTGCTCGCCTTTTGTGCAGGCGCGCCGCAGGGCCCTGATGCAATGCTCGTACAGCGGGCTTTTATAATCGGTGCGCTCGGGTTTAAAATACCTGTCGGCTTCCTCCGGGCCCAAGGGTGGGGCGGTATGCCAGCCGGTTTCCTCCTCAAGAATCGATGTGTCACCGGTGAACTCCACATATTCGCTGGTGACATAGGGGAGCCATACAAGGTCGTCGGAGCAGTGGGTGCGCACTCCCTGGAACATTTCCGGCAAATCGTACCACCAGTGCAAAACGTCCCCTTCCTCAAACTGGGCGGCGGCGCAGCGTAGTATCTGCCGGCGGGTGATGCCGGGGTCGAACCACAGGGCGGCAAGGCTGTCCTGAAGCTGGTCCCTGAATCCCCACGCCCCGCTGCACTGGTAAAACCCTGTCCTGGCATACATCCTGCAAATCAGCGCCTGCCAGGGCATCCAGTGGGAGACAAGGATGTTCAGCAGCGGGTCCGGGGTGCGTACCGATGGGAATTTTAAGGATAACGGCGGAGCGGTGTCCACCGAATCAATCATCTGATTTACAGCTTTTGCGGCATTTTCGCCTTCGGTTTCCTTTACGAACCCTAAGACGAAGGTTATCTTATCCTGACGCCGTGGAGGGAGCTTGCGGCGGACAATTACCGCGGCGCAGGGGTCGGGGATGGGGGAGAGGGTGCCGCCGCCCCAGCTGCCTGTAAGGAAGTTCCCCCTGTCGCAGTCACAGTCATCCGCACCGCCAAGGGCGGTAAGGAATGCGCTGCCCCGCACTTTGGCAAAGGGGTTGGAAAGCAGCAGGACACCGTTTTCCCATCGGGCCTTTGTGTGCCGGGCGTTGTTCCGGTTGACGCCCATCACCGGCTCGGTGTAATAGGCGGTTTGAATATCCACAGTTTCGCCCCCCGTGTTTTCAATCATCAGTTCAACCTTTTTCCAGCTCCCTGTTTTCGGGACGCTGACAGTGACGGTGGTGTTCAAATCCCCGCACCTTCCATAATACCGGGCGTATCCCTCGCCGAATTCCGCCCGGGCGCCCCATATGGTGTCGAATATTGTACCATTTGTTTTAAGCAGCAGCATCTCGCCCCGGTTGTCGGTGGATGTGTCGTTTGCCCAGGGGGTGAGCTTGTTCTCCCGGGAGTTCACAGCCCAGGTAAACCCTAACGCCATGTCGGAAACAAGGGTGCCAAATTCCTCGTTGGCTATTATGTGGCACCAGGGGAGCTTCGGGCTTTCGGTGACAATGAACCTGTCCCCCCGGAACATCCCGCCGCTGACTATGGCAACCGGTTCTAAGGAGCTTGGGATGTCTTTTGGCTCCACAGCCTTTGCGGGTAGTATCCTTGCGGCTACAAAATCGGCAGGAGGCACTCCCGGTCGGCTCAAATCCCGTGCGCTGTTGTGGGCACATACGGCGGTGAGGAGTTTCAACGCGTCATCCCCGTGGGTTACAATGTTTATCAGATGGATTCCTGCCCGTTTGTCCAAAAGCTCGGTGCAGCCGGTATCCCTTGCCGCCTCCCTGAGGGCCTCCAGCACCGGGGCGTTGTATTCGCCTCCTTCGTGGTAGACTATTGCAAGTTCTGTGGGCACCCCGCCCAGCAGCAGGGAGCGGTGGAGCCGCATATATGGCTCCGCCCTTGATGCATCGGCGGCGTTGTGTATTTCAACCAGAATAATCGGGAAATCCCCCGATATGCCAAGGGGCCATAATGCCTCCTGGCCACGGTTATTTTCCCTTGCAGCAGCCGCCCACTCCCTAAGCATCCGGGGAGGATAGAATAAGTCGGGCAGGATTTGTGTGGCAAGCTCGGCTTCCACGCCGCTGAAAGGAGTGGAAGCTGCGGTGCTGCTTGAAAGCAGCCCTTCCCGGCGTACCTCGATTAAGCGGTTTGCCGCTTCTGAAGCTGAAGGCGCCGCTGTCAGCACCATGGTTACAGCTTTCTGGGTGTGGGGAGGGATTTCCAGTTTTACCCTGATTGCCACCGCACAGTCCGGAATCCCTTCGCCGGAGGAGGAGAAGGGTTTGCCCACAGTATTTGCCAGGGAGGAAAGCCCCAGTGGCCGCTCAAGCAGCTTTTCCCTTGAGGGCTCGTATTCAAAATCCCTGCCGTCTAAAAGCCCTATTGCCAGGCATACAGGCGGTTCGCCCATCCTCCTGCGGCGGGTTACGAACAGCGCCTGTACGGCATCGTCCTTGCGGGTGGAAAGGAAAATCCGGGAAAAGGCGGGGTGGGCCAGGGAATCTTCCCGCCTTGCAAGGCTCGGCTCAAAATAGAACATTACTGTGGCATTGATTTTTGCGTTGCCGTGGTTTTTTACCACCACCTGCCGCTGCTCGCAGGAAATCCGCGGGTGCACCATTGCCCTCATACCGGCTTCGATATTGCCCCGCTGGGCGGTGAAAATGGCGGCTCCGGATTCAAATTCCGCTCCCCGTTTTACGCGGGTTGTGTCATGCTTTTTAGCCTTTTTACTGGTTTGCCCGCTAGCTGTCGGAATCTCGGTGTAATCCGGGGCGGCGGTAATCGAAAAGGGTCCATCGCCGGCGTCCACAAAGGCGAAAATACCCTGGGGGTTTCGCAAAAGGTCGCCGCTGAACCTGTTTATATCCAGCCCGCGGCTGAAGGATACCCCCGCTCCCGTATCTGTGATGGCAAGCTGCCATTCCATGCCGGCAAGCAGGTGCATTCGCGGGGTCCGCGGGTTGATATGGCGTATTTCCTCGGTAATTGTCCTGGTGCGGCCGGGGCGTTCCGGGACATTGTTTTCCCGGACCGTCTCATACACCGCGCCGGCAACGGGGGCTTTTTCGTAGCACAGCTCAATAGCCCTCGCCATATCTTGGTCGCCGATAAAGCGGCGGACGAATATGTCGTCCATCACCGCGTTGGCGCAGGCCAGCAGGCTCATTCCCACATGGTGAGCCATGTAGCTGCGGACAATGGAATATCCGCCCCTTGCGGCACGATCTTTTGTGAAATCTATCGCCTCGTAGAACCCGCAGTTCCCCGTCATCCCGAACCGCTCAAGCCTTGAGAGGTTTCTTAACGCTACATCCGGGGCGGTGGTGAGGGCTAAAAAGCTTGAATAGGGGGAGACCACAAGTTCCCTGCCCAACCCGCGCTTTAACGCAAGGCGGGGTACCCCGTGGGCTTTGTACTGGTAATTAAGATTGCTGTCAAAGGCGTAAAAGCCGCTCTCGCTAATCCCCCAGGGGATTCCGTAGGGGGGCCTGCGCCTTTGGCAGTAAAGGCAAAAACGCAGCGCCTCGTATTCCATCGTACCTTCCTCGGCGGGCAGGAACAGCCTTGGCATGAAATACTCAAACATTGTGCCTGTCCAGGAAACCGGGCCGATGGCGTTCCCCGAGCGGGTCAGTGTTCTGCCCAGGGCTCCCCAGTGCTTCTTTGGGACAATCCTTTTCGCAATTGCGTAATATCCTGTCATACGGCTTTCGCTCATCAGCAAATCGTAATATGAGCCGCTAAGCTCCCCGGTGTCGGGGTCAAGGCCAATGTGGAACAGGGCGCGGTTGCGGTTGTAAAGGGGTTTTAAATCGATGGCTTCCTGTATTTTCCTCGCCCTTTCGGCTGCTGCTTCGGCCCGGGAGCTTTTCAGCTCGTGCAGTGCCTGACGGAGGGCTACAAGGCTGCAGGCAAAATTCCCGCTGTCCACCGTTGACACATACCGGGGTATCAATGGGCGCAACGTTTTGGTGTCATACCAGTTTAACAGGTTGCCGTTCCATTTCTCCAGCTTTTCGATGGTTGTAAGGGTATTTTCAATTCTGGTCAGCATGCCTTCGTCGTCTATAAACCCGAAATCATGGGCTGCCACAACGCAAAGAAGGTAAAGCCCTATATTTGTGGGGGATGTCTTATGGGCAACACGCCAGACAGGGGATTCCTGCAGGTTGTCCGGCGGCAGGTAGTTGTTTTCCGCTGTGCATTGCTCCTCGTAATACCGCCAGGCAGCGGCGGCGTAGGCGTGAA
>DUMT01000007.1 GCA_012839705.1 Clostridiales bacterium
ATGACACCGGCGCAGGTTGCTGGTCTTAAACTTTCCAAAAAACAAAAACGGGAGTTTCTGCTTGTGGCATGAAGCTTTTGTTCGGTTTCGGGCGCTATTCTTTCATGTTATCTTTACAGAGCCAAAATTTTTTAAATTAATTATTGAACACCTTCGTAAATATCATCCAAAACAGACTGAACCTGCTCTTCGATTTCGCTTATTCCCTGTGCAGGTGTTTTTTGATTGTTAACAATTGCGTGTAAAGCATTCAAAATCGTGCTTCGGACGTCTTCGTATATATATAGTTTGCTAAATATTGAATTATCCGAGCCAAGCTTGATGCTTTCGTAACATTCCTCATCTCTGGCAATTCGCAGTTCAAATCTTGTTTTCCATGAATCCAGCCCTCCAAGCTCTTCATACGGCTGTGTCCAAAGATCATAAATGAATCCCGCTTCCTGTGCTTTCGGATTGTTTGCAGGCATTACGGCTACTCCGAACATCCCTCCATACGAACAATAGTCTTTTCCTTTAGGTCCTTTTGGGAACATAACTATTCCGTAGTCATCTTTCATTTCCTTATTGCGCTCCATAAGGTACATTTCTGTAACCACCATTGCGGATTTATTTTTGCCAAAGCTATAAGGATAGTAATCCCATGTAGATGCTTCAGGCTCATCAACACATTTGTATTTGTACCGAAGGTCAACAAGCCATTGCAGAGCCTCTATTGCATTTTGACTGTTCAGCAAGAATGAAGGCTTACCAGTTTCCTGATCCACTTCAACAATGTTTCCGCCGTTTGAGAAAATGGCCTGCTCACGCATAAACTGCATGCCAGTTATGCCGAATACATCCGGCTTGCCATCACCATCAGTATCTTCAGTAAGCGCTATGGCAAATTCCTGCAGTTTGTCAAAGGTCCACTCGCCCTTTCTTTGAAGCTCATATAAGTCAGGAAGACCTTTTTCTTTAAACATACGCTTATTCCAAAACAGCATTACCCTTGGTCCTCTGACAATATCAGGATCCATCATATAATGCTTACCCTTGTAATATCCGATATTGTAGACAAAATCTACCCATTTTTCCTCTTCAAAATCAAAAGCCTCAATTTCATCCAAAGGCTGCAGCATTTTCTGATCCGCCAATGAGTACACCCATGTGCTTTGAATATGACCTACGTCAAATACAGGCTTGCCTCGAGCGACGCTTGATGTGATTTGGGCAATCATTTCGGATTCAATAAGGGGCTTGAATTCGATTTTGCAGTTGTACGCCTCCTCAATGTATTCTTTTCTCGCCCATTGAAGATCCGCCAGCTCATTTGTACCCTTATCCTGCGGCTTTGGATTCCACCAAGCAGAGATAGTTATTGTCTGTCCGTTTAGGTCAGTAAATGGCACTTTGCCATACTTTTCGATGTACCGTTTCTCCAGTTTACCCTCTATTTCCCTTTTCTTCCCTCCTTTATTATTATCACTACCACAAGATGACATGGCTAATATCATCAGGACAGCAAGTACCAGCGTCAAGATTCGTGTCAATAATTTAAGCACCTAAACCATCTCCCTAAATAATAATTTTTATCCTACAATACCTGAACGCTCTACACCCTGGACAAAATACTTGTTGCATATCAGGTATATTAGAATTAATGGTAAAATAAACAGCAAACTGCCTGCATTATTCATCTGCGATATCAGCATAGGATGAGTTGGCAATTTTAGATTGTACATATATTGGTGATAGGTAGAGCCTACAACTCCAAGGTTAAGCGATAATAATTCGTAGTTTTTAAAGAACATTGAAGTGTAGAAGATATCTGTCCACTGCCACACAAATGTGAAAAGAAAAACGGTTATCATCATCAGGCGCGCATTTGGAAGCATTACAAAAAACATGGTTTTTAATTCTCCTGCACCATCGACTAACGCCGCTTCTTCCAGCTCTTTTGGAAGACTTCTGAAAAATTGTGTAAGCAGGTAAATATATAATCCGCTTTTAAGTGAATTCCCTGTCAGATAAAGCAACAGCAGCGATACAGGATTATCAATTAAGCTCATGTTTCCAAAAAACAGATACATAGGTATTGAAATAACCTGCGGCGGAACAATCAATGTCATGATTACAAACCCGAAAATAATACTCTTAAGTTTGTATTTGTATCTTCCCATACTGTAGCCAACCAAAGTACAAGAGATGACATGGAACAGTCCCGACAAGGTACATAGCAGAGCAGTATTCCAAAAAGACTCGGTGTAATTCATCATTTTATAGGCTGTTTTTAATGTTTCGAGAGTGGGATTTCTAGACAAAAACGCCATTGAGCTGTCAAGCAAATCCTCGGGGGATTTAAAGCAAATCGCAAACTTGAGCAATAATGGATATAGAATTGTAAAACAAACGCCGATAATAAGAGTTGCTCTTATAATTGAAACAGTTAGTTTTCGGGCTTCATTACGTATAGCTAGTGTATTCATAATGTCCCCCTTATATATCGTAATAGAATATTACCCTGCTTCTCGCGAATAGACCGCCTATAACTGCCAGAAACAAAGCTATCACAATAAAGTAAATCCATGTCATTGCGGATGCATAACCGTAATTTAGCGACGAACCGTAAGCCGTGTCCATTATATATTCAATAACCCTGTTGGATGAGTTCGTAAAAGAATCAATAATTGCATAAATAGCGCACATAAAAACATACGGGCTTACCAGCGGCAGTGTAATTTTCCAGAAAGTCTCCCATGCAGTAGCCCCCTCAATAGCAGCTGACTCATATACACTGGGAGATATCGACTGCAATGCTGCAAGGAGCAATGTAATTGTCACTCCTGATGAAATCACTATGTCATAAAATTTTTGGATAATTGCCATTAGATACTGAAGGATTTTTTCACTAATCTGCATGCGTAAAAATATGGTTTTGATATCGATGAATGCAGCATTATTGGTTTCAAGCAGCTCGTTGCCTTGGCTGATTGTATTCTGTACGGTATGCAAAAGATAATCGCTGGATTCCATAGACAACATTACACCCGAGGTTATTATTACAGGTAAGAAAAAGATTACCTTTGCAAAGTTCCTGCCTCTGAATTTTTTGTTTAATACCACGGCAATAAAAAGGCTGTAGATTACAATCATCGGTACCTTTACGTACAGATCAACAGCATTGGAAACAAGCCTTTCTCTGAATTCTACATCTGACGTAAATAATCTAGTATAATGGTTAAATCCAACTGATTTGTATACAACCCCCTTTCCTACCTCAGATGATATGTTATTAAAGCTGAAAATCAACGATTGTATTACAGGTAAACCGAAAAACAAAGCAAACCCAATTAAAAAAGGAATTAAAAGCAGGTATCCAAAAATAGACTTTTTTCTTTTCAGACTCATATTATCCAGTAATTTCATAAGTCATCACCCCCCACCAGTTCGTAACCCTTGGCATTAACATGAATATTGTCCTTGATATAATCCTTGTGGCCGTAATTAACTATTATTGCTTTCCCGTTAGAGTATTCTGTGACAAATACATCATCCGCAAGCTTGTAATGCTTTACTATTTCGGCACCGTAAACTGGGCGGAGAGCATTATTGACTTCTTGATAGATCTTGAGAACCTTTTCTTTTTGTTTTTCGAATCCTGATGCATAGTACTGACTAAATGCGCTTTCTTTCAGCATAAATGACTCGTTATATAATAAAGCTGAATAAACGCCGGCACCTGTCTCTATCATTTTTAAAATATCGTTTTCAATATCGTAGGAGAGATTAATTGGGGCATACACGTAATCAATATATCCGTGGACTACCATCTGATAAAACGGTACACTCTCATCAGTAATGTCGAATAAATTGCTGCGTGATGGCATTCCGCATATAAACTGCGTATAAGGCAATGCGTACAGGTTTGCACCGTTAATAAGCATTTTTTGCCCGTTTTTATCAACTTGTGCCAATGCTTCTGAATAGTATTGCTGCGTCATATCCCTAAAAACCGGTTCTTTCACATTGAAATCAGATATCAGGCTGTTGCCAATATCCCTTACAGAAAGGCCGGCTTTATATTTTTTTAGACTGTTGGAGAATTCGCCCATATACTCTGGAACTTTTGAGGGTTTTATAATATATCTGGGATTCTGCGAGTAATAAAATGTAGGCATATCAGTATCGAAAATCCTGCCGCGTTTGTTATTTAAAAAGCGTGTTGTGTCTTTTGAAAGAATGAAATTATCGGTTATTTTATTCTTAGCAATATATCCGAAGCTTGCGTCGATAAAGAGATCAACGCCGTTCTGATTTAAGAAGTCTGACAGTTCTAACAGTTCTTTTGCCGAACCAAGGCAAGGTTCATGCTTTACTTTATAAATAGAACTGTGCCTTATCCCCCCTTCAATAGCGCCTAGGTACCTCACTACCAATCTATCAACTTGATTATTCATAAAGTATTCTGCAATTTCCCTAGCTTCCTTGTAAGATGTGAGCCGCACAATTTTTTCTTGAGGGATACCTAAAATAGGCTCCACAACATCAACTGCGCCAACAATCTCTAACAGCAGCGGGACTTCATTGGTTTCTTTGTGTCTTAATATCCCTTTTTCTATTAATCTGTTTCTGAACTGAGCTGCCATTTCTGAATAGCCTTTATCTGAGCCGTTCAGGATAGAATATCGAACCGTTATATTCCCGCTCAGCTCGCCGGGCTGAACGCGGTTTGCATAAATAGTGCCTCCACCCGTAGATGTATAATCTAAAAACACCAGCTCGCTTTTTTGCTCTCTAAGTTTAAACGCCGCATAAACTTTATTTCTTTGGTCATTTCTGCCGCTTACATCGGCACAAACTGAGGCAATCGCCTCACCGCTTTCTATGTAGGCGAAAATTGAGTTTTGTGACATCTTAAGCCCGTATACTGGAAGCACTGAAGGAATAGTATTTTCAGTATTCATTACCGGCTGCGTTGACAGGTCTGAACCATAAATTTCAGTTTTGAATAAGGGATATCTGCTTTTTCCGTTATTAAGATAGATTAATGAGCCGCTACCGTCCGGCACAAGCATATACCCCTCTTCATCTATACCCGCAGACATAAAATACTCCATCATAACCAGCTCTATCGGCACTCGTTCGGGGGAATATTTTATCTTGCTTTTATCCAGACTTACAACAAGATCGCCGTTATCAATAACATAACTAATAACTACCTTGATAACATCGGGAACTTCCTTTCCCATAATGTTGGTAAAAAACTTTTCGTCTCTTAATTTATCTTCAAACGTATATCCGGCTTCTTCAAGTATTTTTTCAGTTTTATCCAGAATATAGTCAGCTATACCGCTTCTTAATACATATATGACTCCGTCTTTTGCTGCCGGATATTTTTCAAGAAGCTTTTTTCTTTCTTCTTCTTTTTCTGATTCGATATCGATTTTCATATACCTTTTATATAGCTCGCTTCTATCGCTTGGCGACAGCTTTGAGGTTATTTCCGTATAGCGTTCTTCAGTAAGAGCTTTTGGTAATAGCCGCTCTTTTTCCACTTCACCGATTAAATACGATATCTCAACTCCGTTATTAATATTTTTTATACCGAAGTTGTTATTAGCTACACACATATCGTAGCTGTTTGCTTCATCTATTTTGTTTTCCTTATCGCAATATGTAATGGTAAATTGAGACATCATGCGACTCTTTACTGAATCTGAAAAAGGCTTTGACTCAGCAGCCATTTCGGGGGTCAATGCGGTAAAGTAATATCTGCGGCTTTCTTTGTCGAATAATGCGACATTTGCAGTTTCTTCTGACACCAGTAAAACACTTTTTGAATCCTGTGCAGCAATCGTAAAGCCTTCTAATACATCATCATCTGATATAGGCTTATATGTATTTTCTACATTTTGAATATCAAGCTGGCTTATCAGATTGTATATTCTCAGCCTTTGCGAACCGATAATCGGGATTATCGATATAACACCGACCGCAAGAAGCACTATTGTAATAACTGAAATAATGATTCTTCTTCTCGTTTTTTTCTTTAATACCATTTTTGCCCCCCGCATTTCATCTTAAAAAGATATACAATGCAGTTATAATAATGTAAGTTCATATAACAGCACATTAACGAACTGAGCCATTTTTTCTACAATTGATATGAAGAACAAACACAGGAATGAAATAACCAAAATTCCCATTGTGTTTAAAGCCAATGTAATTACGGTTTTCTTGACAGTATAATCATGCGTTTGCATGGTACCTGCCGCCAGCAAGCCTAATGACCAAATCCCTGAAATAGAGAACATCGTTTGGTATAGTGCAACCTCCTCAGCCACCAGCAAGTGCGAAATCAGAATCATCGGCAGGTTTATCATGACTATCGGCATCTGGGCGTAGCAAGTGAAAATGAAAATATCTTTAAACCTTCCCTTGCCGTCCATCAGAGTTGTCAAACACCAGTTCGCTATCGCAAACATGATTAACGGCAGTAATTTCGTCAGGGTTATAAACAATATGTTCACGTATTTCGGGTTATTATAGTTGAAAATATATGATGTGGACGTGTTTTCCAGTATTGTTGTTATCACTGACAAAGCCAGAATTGATATGGCGGTTGCGAGATTGCCCTTTTTCTCATACTTCAAATCATAGAAACCATCAAACGGGTGGAAACAAACATAAAATGCAAACTTAATTCGCCTAAACGCATTGCCGCATAAATTGGGAAGCGTGGCTAAATAGTTAATAAGCTTTTTAACTGCCCAAATCAAAAAGAAGCAGAATATGATAAGAAATATGATAAGAATAAAATTGTCTTCAACAATTTGAGTCCGGTACAATCTAAAAGCCTTGGAATAGTTGGTCTTGTCATTGCCGTTTTTAAAAAGCTGCATTGCCTGCTTGTAATTGTTTTCGCGAAGCTGAACCCTGCCCAGCATTATGTATGCCTGTTCGAAATTTGAATTCATGCTCAAAACCTTATGCCACAGGTATTCCGACTCTCCATATTTGCCCGATTTATATAACCTTGTAGCTTCAAGTAACGTGCTCCCATAATCCGAAGGTCTGAAAACGTCTATTGTTGCATCCTGCGAGTTAAGTACATATACATCATCTCGATAAACCTCAATTGCCGTAGGGTCAGAAAACGATTCACTTCTTGAGCCGAAGCTGCCGAATACAAACAACAAATTCCCTTCATGGTCATAGGTGAAAACCCTGCTTCTTTTTCTATCAAGTACATAAAAAATCCCGTTGTCGATTACTTTTACGTCAACCAAAGAAGAGAACCCGATTATTGCTTCTTTGTTTCTGTCAAGAAGCGTTGCAAGTATTGGGGAGCCGGGCAATGGCGAATTGGGAACTCTTATGTCTCCTACCGGAGGAAACATTCCTGTTCTAAGCATTACGTCAGTGCCAGCCGGATTTAATTTCTTAACAGGCGCAAACTGGTCGTCAGTCCTTCTGCTAAACGTATAGTTGTAAAGGTCGCTTCCGTTTATGGTATCTGTAGTGCAATATATAAAATCTTCATCGTCGATATCTATGCTGTTATACTCGGTCGGCACAAATTTACCGTATTTTTGAATCATGGCTTTGGTTGAAAAAATGCGCCATATTAACTGAATCATATCGGGCTTAACCCTAGGTGCGCCGTAAAAGCCTTTGAATTCGCCGTTCCTATCTAAAACAATAAGACCCTGGTTTATATTCTTTGCAACGACATATATTCTTTCCGCCCTGTCGACTGCAATTCGAACAGGCTGATAATCATAGTCTTCTTTCATTGTCGATATATACGGCTTGGAATAAACCTTTACAAGATTTCTTTGCTCGTCAAACTTCAGTATTCTTTCATTCAAAGTATCCGGCACATAAAGATTGCCGTCTTTATAGAAAACGCTGCTTGGTTGCTTAAACCCTTGTTTTTTTCCATTGTTATCAAATTCTTTTAACTCCCAGAGAAGCTCATGGTTACTGTTCAATGCAATTATCTTATTGGCATGTGAATCTGATATGATTATTTGTCCATCTGAAGTAATCAGCAAATCCGATGGATATTTTATTTCCGCGTCAATTTTATTTAATCTAATAGTAGATTTATAAATATATGCTGCGGGCGCGTTTGCAACTTCTCCCCAATATGTATAGTTGTAATTATAGTATGGCAGTTCATTAATAGTTGCTGCATTACAGCTAATCGTAAGTACTACCAGAAGCAGAGTTAACATAACGAACGGCTTTTTTGTCCGACCAGCAAACAGCTTCATTAGCATACAGCCTCCAAATCTTTTATGGTGTGTCAGCTACCCCCTTGTATCTATTCCTTTAGACCGGATGCAGACATCGTTTCAACAACTTTGCTCTGCGATAAAATGAAAATCGTTATTGGAACAATCATCATAACTACAGATACTGCAGAACCAACTCCGGTCCTCACAATGCCTCCGGCAAGTATTTGCTGTAGTGCATATTGAAGAGGTTTAAACTGTTCGCTAAAAATAAAATTGCCTCCAGTGCTATTCCACAGATTCTGAACAGAAAAGATTATTGCTGTCAGCCATGCAGGTTTGACCATTGGCATTGCTATTCTGAAAAAAGTATCCAGTATTCCCGCTCCATCAATACTTGCAGATTCGATTATGGTGTCGGGTATCATTGACTCCATAAATTGTTTCATAAGAAAAAGATTCAACGGCATCGCAAATGCAGGAACGATAATAGCGAGATAACTGTCTATCCAACCTATGTCCCTCATTGTTAGGTAGTTTGGAATAGCTGTTACCTGACTTGAAAACATCAGCGATAATATAACTATGTTGAACAATACCTTTTCTAAGCGAAACCGGTATTTTGCCAGTACAAATGCGGCAAGTGATGTAATAAGCACCATTCCCGTTGTTCCTACCGCTGTAACAAACACCGAATTAAAAACGTATCTAGAGAAAGTAATAACCGATTCACTCATTACTGTGAACATATCTGAAAAGTTATCAAGGGTTGGGTTTTGCACAAACAACCTTGGCGGATAGATAAACAATTCGTCCAATGGCTTAAACGCATTATTTATAACATAAACAAAGGGAAGCGCCATAAAAGCCCCTAATAATAGCAATAATAAAAAGCTGAGCACATTAACCGCAGTTGATCTGTTAAGTTTTCTTCCAGTAAACATATTCACGGTCAAACCTTTCCGATTAATCTCTGCACCCATTTGTTTACAAACACCATCAATAAGAATAGAATGGTTGCAATAGCGCATGCATATCCCATATCAAAGCGGATAAAACCATAATCCTGCAAGTGAGTTACTATTGTATGGGCAGCATAATCGGTGCTTGGGAAACCTGCCAAATTAATCATAATATCAGCTGTTGCAAAAGATGATGTAATGCTCATAACCGCGCCAAACATCAATTGCGGTTTTATTGCGGGCAATGTAATAAACCATAATTCCTGATACCTATTCTTAATTCCATCAATCGCCCCGGCTTCGTAAAGACTTCTGTCAATCCCCTGAAAACCTGCAATAAATGATAGAAAGCCTGCTCCAAGGGACATCCATAAAGCGACAAGTATAATGACACTCATCATATACTTGGGGTCTGTAAGCCATTGAATAGCCTCGTTTATTAATCCAGACTTAATTAAAAAACCATTGACAAAGCCGTGGCTATCGCCGCTAAACATTAATGTCCAAATCAGATAGAGTTGACCGGAAATAGACGGTGCATAAAAAACCACTGTCAAAATAGACCTAATTACCGGCCTAAAATCGTTTATCACCCATGCCAGCGTTAATGATATTAAATATCCCAGGGGGCCGGTAATAATGGCAAAGTAAAAGGTGTTTGCGATCGCTTTGACAAACACGTCATCATGAAGGAAAAGATTTTTATAATTATCAAGCCCTATCCATTGCGGTTCCTGAAAAATATTAAAATATGTAAAACTGTAGCGCACAGCTTTCAAAACGGGAAGAACAGTAAAAACGAGAAATATTGTAAAGAACGGCAATAAACAAAGGTATAATTTCCAGTTTCTAAGCTCGATTCTTAATATCTGCTTAATATCGATTCTTCTGGCAGCTTTTTCAGAGCCTAATGCCATTGTCTTCACCAAAACCACTCCCCTCTCACTCAAGCTACTCTTTTGTTTACGTCAAGATTAAACTCTTTACATTTTATTCTTATTTCCTCGTCAATAATTCTGGCATAGTCAAGAAGAGTTTCGCGAGGGTTAGTCTTGCTGTAAACAGTTTTTCTAAAAGCGTTTTCAAGATGTCTGAATATGAAATATCCTCCGGGAACCGATGGCATACCCTTTGCATGATTGCGCTGTGAAGATATTTTGCTGTAATCGTTTATACTCCACGGTAAGCTTTTAAACGCGTTCAGATTGGCTGTCGGGTATCTCGCCGATGTTCCAAGTACAGCTTCAAGCTCTCTTCCGTATCTCAGCTGTATTTCATCGGATGTCCACCATTTCATAAACTCCCAGGACAATTTTGGATTTTTGGTATTGGCCATCATCATAACTGCTGAACCGGAGCTCATAACACTTCTATCTATCGTGCCATCCTCATTCATCCTGCCAGGAACAGGCGCAAAATCCCAATCCCCTCTGATTTCCGGCGCAGTTACCTGCAAACTGTTAAACATTCCAAAATCCACTATTGCCAGCGGCATTTCTCCTACACGAAAACGGGTTACAAAGTCAAACTGCAAAGGTATTTTGTAGTTGACATACAAACCTGTCCATTCTTCAAAGGCCTTAACCGCCTCTTCTGTCGTAAGGTTGCTCAAATAAGCGTTTTCCTTATAAAACGACCCATTATTCTGATGCAACATAATCCCATAGGCTTCGGCTCCCTGCTGAAGCCCAAAATACATGTTATTTTTCTCAAGCTCGGATATTACTATAATGAGGTCATCCCAAGTTTTGGGTATTTCAAGGTCCAAATCACTCATAATATCCTTGCGATAAAACATCATCGGAAAGCTTTGGGTTTCAGGCAATCCGTACATCCCGCCGTTATATCTCAACGGGATAATAGCTGACTCCGAAAAACGCTCCAGTATTTCTTTGCAGTCGGGGAAAGTGGATATATCATATACGGCACCCCTCATTCCAAAGTTTACCGGCTCGGTATTTGCCATCTGCATGATAATGTCCGATTCAATACCTCCGGCAACTGCGGGCAGTATCATCCCGCTCTGGACAAGCTGAAGGTTTACGCCGACATTATTCTCCTTGATAAATGAATCATCTATAAGACGTTTAATTATATTTGCCTGATCGCGGCCGGTCGTTACCCATATTTTCAGGGTTTCCTGCCCTTCATATATATTGCCTATCATGCTATAGTCCACTATGAATGTGGCAAAGAAGTTTTTCGTTTCATGCCAAATATTCTGAAAAAAGCCCGCTTCTGCTTTTTTCAGCTCTGCATTTGGCGAATATATGGTGATATAGTCCAGCAATAAAGGCTGATTTCTTAAATCAACAATTAGTGCGCTTAATGCTCCTAAGTTTGATTTTAGCTGGTCCATTCTTCGCGGCAGGGTTTCAGGTTTTTTTACAAGACTTTTAAGCTGATATTGCAGCCTGCTGATAATAGCCGATTTTTCGCCTCTGCCGCCTGTCAGCTTAAGCATATCCTGTAATAAAACCTTAAGTTTATCAGCATGTTCTTTGAATGTAGCAACAACATCCTTCAGGTTTTTTTCTATCATGTAATCGCGATATATATCGGGTGTAGCACCCATATACATCACTGCTTTTTGATAAGCTTTGTTTAACTCTCTTACTATTTCTTCTGCTTGTTTTATTAATGGAGCATATTCCCCTAAAACATTTTCAATCCTTATAGTATGCTTTCCCTTGTCCAGATAAATGTTATATGGTTTGTCGCCTCCAAGCACATATTGCTTCCATTTGGTTGAGAATTCAAACCCGACGCTGTCGAGCTCTTTAAAAAGTAGTTCGCTGTCAATAAGTATTCTCCGGTAACATTTCATGCCTCGCGCCATATTCTGCTTAACCTTTAAAGCTATGTTATAAAAGCCCGCCTCATCAACCTCGAATTCATATTCCACCCATTGTCCCAACTGGTTCCAGGTCGAGCCTCCCAAGGCATTCAGCTTTATCTGAATGTTGGAACACGGCTGCATCAGCGGCGACGTCTTGTCGTTAACCGCAAATATCATCGGGGATGATTTGAGCGACGGTGTCTCTGCCTCAATCTCTTTATAAAAGCCGACAGAATTATTTTTTCCCTTGATTTTTTTCAAATACGATTTATAATCCGGTACCTCTTCAAACTGCAAAAGCACTATTTTATCCACTTTAAACGAATCTTTGACAGCCGTTAATTTAATCGTGTTTTCCCCCGCTTTAAATTCAAATAGCAAAGGTTGGCTAACATAGCCCATTGGATCAGTTAAAAAGCACTGCTGCCATCTTGCAATATGTATTGAGTTGGGACGAATATCATTTCCGCGATTATCGTGTTTTATCGGTAAAATATCGCAATACGATTTTGTAAGCTCTAATTTATTGCAGTTGTCAAACGGCATTTTGCCGTTTATCTCCAAAGCGGTTTCAATGATATCTCCTCTGCCCGCTTCGGAGTAATAATTAATCCTTATGCTGTAATATCCCGCTTCCTCAACCTCAAATACCCAAACAGCACTACTGTTTTCCGCAATATTGATTACCGATTTTCCTTCAAAGGATTCCAACACGGCATCTGATTCTTGTGAAGAAAAATCTTCCGCTCCGATATCTATGAGTTTTTGCGGAAGAGTTAAATCTTCCTTGAGGGTGTCCTCATAGCGAAGCCCAGTCTTTGCCACAAGGCTATTGCCTGTGTTCGTTTTTGTCGAATCCCCCACTACAGGCAACGTATTGACTAAAAGCCAAATCACTGACACCAGAGCTATGTACCGTTTCATAGAAACCTCCACAAGGTTTATATAGTCATACAATCGCTATTAAGTAACATTAACCTTTATCTCGTAATTTCTCGTAATTTTTTAAGTTAACAAACAGTCTTAATATTTCACTAATTTGTGGGTTAAAGCTTCGAATCTAATGCCAATATCCAGTAACGTTACGTTAGATTTAGGTTATATTTCTCTTATATATTAACTCCTATAATCCATTATGTCAATATATATAACTAAAAATTTTTTATTTTTTGTCGTCAATTTATGTTGGTTATATAATTGATGTTTATGACAATTGATTTTCTGTATTTCTGTTACTATTGTTTCTATATATTTGTATTGACTGTTAACAAAACAACGTGTATAATATAGTCGTATTTAATAGGGGGTTATATTTAAATGGATAAAAGAATATCAATGCAAACAATTGCAGACAAACTTGGTGTATCCAAAGTAACCGTTTATAGAGCATTAAACAATAGACCCGGAGTAAGCGACAGGGTTAAAAGCGACATTATGAAATGTGCCGATGAATTAGGTTATCAATATTCGAATAGAATGGTTAAAGAATACAGTAACATTTCTGAGTTAGCCTATATTGTTCCTCAGCATTTTCTGGCCGATCATGACAGGTTCTACTCAAAAATTTATGATCATATTCAAGAGCTGTGTAATGAACATAATATAAAATTAAATCTTTATGTTATGACAAGTAAAGATGAAGAGGAAGTAAATCTTCCTCCTAAGATATTTGCCAACAATTGTTCCGGTATTTTCTTTGCAGGATTTATATCCAGCAAGGTTGTTATGAAAGTAAAATCAAAAGGCAAGCCGATAGTTTTAATTGACTATTTCCATCACGAGTTTGAGTTGGATTCTATATTATCGGACAATTACTATATGGGTTATGTTGTAGCCTGTTATCTTATTGAAAAGGGACATAAAAACATTGGTTTTGTCGGCGATTACAACAACATACCCAATATTGCAGACAGGTTTCTCGGTTTGCAGAAGGCTTTAATTGAAAACAAATTACCTATATGCTATAAGAATTTTATAATTAATGATGACTGGCAAACCGGGCTTTATACTTTAAACTTCACATTGCCTGAGCCGCTACCAACAGCCTTTGTGTGCCACTGCGACATGGCCGCCTATTATCTTTATGAAAAACTGAAACTATCTGGCTTTTCAATACCTGATGATGTTTCTGTTATAAGTTTTGATAATACGGATATTGCAGAAACAATGAACCCGAAACTGACATCAATTTATTCTTCGAGAAAAGACTTTGCCGAGGTGGCGTTTAAACAAATGGTTCATCGCATTACACACCCGAATTCAATGCCTGAGAAGAACTTTATCCCCTTTTCATTGGCAATAAGGGATTCTGTAAAGGATCTTACATTTGCGAATTCTAAATATTTGATTGGATAAATCGGTTTCATTCCTAATTAGTCTAAAAAAGCAGCAAAAAGGGCTGTTGCAAAACGAAAGTTGAGCAACAGCCCCATCATCTTGTTGAAAACCGGGGCATATAGCAATATTCTGTTGAAAACTTCAAAGGAATGGAAGTAAGGTGTAAAGTATAATGGGAAAAAACTACTATCCGGTTAATAATGAAACTGTGATTTTTCAAGGGCGTACTTTTGAACAGGAAGGCATAAGGTGCTTTAGCTGGACAGATTCAGGCTTTACGTTTAATTTTGAAGGTACGGACGTTTGGGCGGAGATTTGGACAAACCAGCCTCACAGCGAAATGTCCCGCCCATACCTGGGTGTGCTGTTGGATGGGAATACCAAGCCCGAAGAAATGTATGTGTTTCCGATAGACCGTGAGGGGTGGAATTCTTATTCCTTGGCGCAATCGCTGCCCGAGGGCAGACATTCGGTACAATTAGTTAAACTGAGCGAGGCGCATCACTCGATTGTAAAGGTGAAAAATTTAACAGTGAACGGGAAGCTGATTGAATCGTCACTTGCCAATTGCGCATGCAGCATACGCGCCATAGAATTCATCGGCGATTCCATCACAGCGGGGTTTGGGATTAACTGCAAAACAGAGGACGGCCCCTTTTACACAAAGGAGCAAGACGGATGGCGTTCTTATGCCGCGCTGACAGCACGGCGGCTGAATGCCCGATTCTACGTAATTGCCCACTCAGGCTGGGGTGTTTATAAAAGCCCTTACGGTGAACGTATGCCGGATATTTATGAATACACGTATGACAAGGGCGAATACTGGGATTTTTTGTCCAATCCCGTCGATTTAGTGGTGGTAAATCTCGGGACCAATGACAGCGCGTGGATTAGCATGGATTCTGAAGATAATCAGGAAGAAAACATTAGACTGTTCACGGATTCTTATGTGGATTTTATAAAGAAAATACGTTTTTATAATCCCGATGCAATCATACTCTGCGTTATAGGGATGATGTCTGTGACAACCGTCCCGTATATCGAACAGGCCGTTGAAATTGCCCGCAGTCAGGGAATAAGTCGGGTTTTTTTTGGACAACTGCCGCATGCAATCTCATATGGTGCCGGACATCCGTCGGCAGAGTCCCATCTGATGGCCGCTGACGCTTTAGAAAAAATGATACGTGAAATCACCGGCTGGTAACTTTGTGGAAATGCAGTTTTTGCACACTTATGGGAGAGAATGAAAAATAGGTACGCAACAAACTTTGAAATATCACCGGAATTGGTCAGCAAAATCAACGAAAAATCATGCCAGAGGTTACAGCATGGCAGACGAGCGGCTTGGATCCGGTATATCCGTTTGTGTTCATGGATGCCATCCACTACAAAGTCAAAGAAAATCACCAGTATGTAACCAAAGCCGCCTATGTGGTGCTGGGAATCAACATGGACGGCTGTAAGGATGTTTACCTGTTTTGTGTAGATGGGCTAAACGGCTTTCGAGAGGCCATTGGTGCGGTTTACCCCAAAGCGAAGATACAACGCTGCATCATCCATCAAATTCGTTCCTCAACACGGTATGTCAGCTACATATCTCTATCAAGAAGAATATGCCAAAGTTTTTTATAACTTACCATCATTTGTACACTGCCTTTCTCTCGGAATTGAATACAGGAAATATTTTCTAATATAATAACACATAATGTTTGATTCAAATATTTTTATGTTTTTTTAAGTTGAAGTAAATCAGTGTCAAAAGATTTATAATTATAATGTAATAATCATCTGGTTATAGACTTAAATCAGATCATAAATAGTCCCCTAATAATATTGCAATGCTTTATGCATTATTAGGGGCTTAA
>DUMT01000074.1 GCA_012839705.1 Clostridiales bacterium
CGCTTTAGCGGCGGCCTGAGAAAGTTATGCGGTTGGCGGACCATTCAATACCCCTTGAGGGGTCTCGCCAGTATCATGCCCTTCTAGGGCTGGTGCAAGCCACCGGCTAAGCCGGTGGTTATGACTTAGGGCAGTTTTAGCTTTTCTTATATAAAAAAGTTATTAGCGAATCCGCAATGTCAAACAAAATGCAAATTATCTATTGAAACTTTTACGAAAACTTATATAATGATGGTTAAAATCAAACATGATTTTAAAAATATCAAATACTTTATAAAATAACAAAAGTATAATAATTACGGATGGTGGCTGCGATGGCATTAAACAGGGCAAAAATCCATTTTGACAACATTTTTTTAAATTATGATCCTAAATATGAAGGGCTCCGGCCTATAGGCCCTTATTTGGTTTATCAGTTGGGGGAGCTTAGTGGTGAGCCCGGTTATTATGTTGAGAAGCATGAGCAGTTTGTCCATGAGATAACCTTTGTTTTGTCGGGTTGCGGCAGCTTTATCATCAATGACAGGCAGTATGAAGTGAAGAAAGGCGATTTGATTATCAACCGTATCGGGGAGACCCACGAGATATTATCATCCAAAGAGGCTCCCATAAGATTTGCTTACATAGGTTTCAGGTTTAAGGATGAGATTCAGGGGCCTATTGCCCAAATAAAGGAATTTATTGAGAACCCGAGCCACTGCATTGCCAATGTCGGATATAATTATCCTTTTATACAAAGCGCATTCAGCAATCTGTTTTCTGAAATACTGTTAAAAGACTTCTTCTCGGAAGTTATGATAGAAAGCTACATACATCAGATATTGGGTTTGACTTACCGCACATTCAGCCAGAAAAAGTTTATAAAATACATCACAAGTGAAAGCGCAGACCAGAAGCTGGTTTACGACATAGTGAACTACATAGATACGAAGGTTGAAAGTATTGAGCGGCTGAGCGACCTGTGCGATGTATTTGGGTACAGCTATACTTATTTGGCTCAAAAGTTTAAGTCAATCATGGGTGAAAGCCTTAAAACATATTTAAATAAGCAGCGTTTTAACAAAGCGATAGAGAATTTGCAAAGGGGGAGAAATGTCACAGAGGTTTCTGAGGAGATGGGGTACCAATCAATTCATGCTTTTAGCCGCGCTTTTAAAAAATTTGTAGGAATGTCACCTAGTGAGTACAAAAAATGGGTTGAAGAAAACAAAAATTTTTAAGGTTGGGTGATTTGATATGAAAGTAGCGATTATTGGTTGTGGGTCAATAGCAAACTCGGCTCATATCCCGGCATATATGAAGAACAAGGAAGTTGAAATCAAATATTTCTGTGATATAATCCCGGAGCGTGCGCAGAAGGCTGTGGAAAAATACGGCTGCGGCATTGCTGTAACTGATTACCGCGAGATTTTGAAAGATGATGAGGTTGTTGCAGTTTCGGTCTGCACTCCGAACAATGTCCATGCCCCCATTACCATCGACTGTCTCAGGGCTGGCAAGCACGTCCTCTGCGAAAAACCGGCTGCAAGGACTTATCAGGAAGCGCTGGAGATGCAGAAGGTTAAGCACGAAACCGGTAAGGTTTTAAATATCGGGGTTGTCAACAGGTTTAATGACAGTGTTAACATGATTAAGAAATACATAGACAGCGGGAAGCTTGGAGAAGTATTCCATGTATATGTAAGTTTCCGTTCCCACCGCTCAATTCCTGGGCTTGGCGGTGCTTTTACAACAAAGGAAATTGCTGGCGGCGGTGCGCTGATTGACTGGGGAGTGCATTTCCTCGACATCGTGATGTACTGCTGTGGCGACCCGAAACCCCTGACGGTGACCGGTGAGGCATTCTGCAAGCTTGGCAAGAATATTCCTGAGTATGCTTTCAAAGACATGTGGGCTGGCCCTCCGAAATATGACGGCATTTATGACGTGGACGACTCCGTTACCGGTATGATCCGCACCGAAGGGCCTGTAATCACGTTCAACGGTGCCTGGGCACAGAATATAGGCAAAACTGAGATGTTTATTGATTTCATGGGTGACAAGGCGGGAATACGCCTCAATTACGGTGCGGATTTTGAGGTATATACAGCGGAACACGGCGCTTTGGTATCCTACAAACCTGATTTCAATATGACGAATCATTTCGAGAACGAGATAAATGGATTTATCAGGTCAATCCAGACCGGTGAGAAACTACCCTCCGATATCGATACGGTTATCATAACCCAGAAGATTATGCAGGCAATTTACGATTCCGCTGAAACCCACAGGGAAATTGTGTTTTAAAGGAAGGGTTATAATGAAAATTGGGTTTATTGATTACTTCCTGGACGAATGGCACGCGAACAATTATCCCGCCTGGATAAAAGAGGCCTCAAAGGGTGAGATGGAAGTAGCTTTTGCCTATGCGAAGATTGACAGCCCCCACGGCGGGATGACTACTGATGAGTGGTGTGAAAAATACGGCATAGAACGATGCCATACAATTGAGGAATTGGTTGAAAAAAGTGACGCGCTGGTGGTATTGTCCCCTGACAACTGCGAGATGCATGAGGAGCTGTGCCAGATTCC
>DUMT01000075.1 GCA_012839705.1 Clostridiales bacterium
TGTCCTTTCAACAGACGATAGGGAAGATAAGGAGTATTATGTTGAAAGGATTGACCAGCACGCCAGCGCGGTAGAAGAAAACATAAACAAATATCTTGATATACTAAAAGAATATGAAGCAAGTGAAGTTGCTACGGAATTAGAGTTAGTAAACGATGTAAAAAATACAATAACCGAATTTAATAATATGAGGGACGAGCTGATAAACAAGCTCAATGGAGAGGCAATTACAAAAGATGATTTTATTGCCGCTTTTTCAAAAGGCGGGGATGCCCATGATCTGGCCAGCAAAGCAGACGAAGCAATTCAGGCTCTGATTGACTATAATCTCGATTATGCGAAAAACCAGATTGAGTTAAAAGAACAGCAGGCAAACAGCTCAATCGCAGTTATGATTATAGTAATAGCTTCTGGGGTAGTTTTTGCAATCATACTAAGCGTCATTATTTCCCGGGGAATATCCGGGCCCATTAACAAGGTTGTTATTGCCGCCCGCCAGCTTGCAGAAGGTGATATGGATGTTACCTTTGACATTAAATCCAAAGATGAAACCGGAATGCTTATTGAGGCCTTTACCGTGTTGGTGGACAGCACAAAGGAACAGGCAGCAGTAGTAGAAAAAATAGCTGACGGAGACCTAACTGTTGATGTGCCTATTAGGTCTGAAAAAGACCTGCTTGGCCGCAAGCTTTCAGAGATGGTTCAAAACATTAATGACCTGATTATGAACATTACTACTGCTGCTGAACAGGTTTCGGCGGGAGCCAAACAGATATCGGATTCCAGCATGGAGCTTTCTCAGGGTGCAACCGAGCAGGCAAGTTCAGTTGGTGAGCTCACTGCTTCAATTGAGGAAGTTGCATCCAAAACAAGGGTTAATGCAGAGAATGCTAACAAGGCGAATGATTTGGCTGAAAAAGCAAAAACTTATGCAGTTACGGGCAATAACCATATGGCTGAAATGCTTAAAGCAATGGATGAAATCAATCAATCATCAAGCAATATTAATAAGATTATAAAAGTAATTGATGATATTGCGTTTCAAACCAATATATTGGCGCTTAATGCCGCAGTTGAGGCAGCAAGGGCTGGACAGCACGGAAAAGGATTTGCTGTTGTTGCCGAAGAGGTTAGAACCCTTGCAGGAAGGTCTGCAAATGCAGCAAAAGAAACTACTGCTTTGATTGAAGATTCCATCAAAAAATCCGAAGCAGGTTCCAAGATTGCGAAAGAAACCGCTGAAGCCCTTGAAAAGATTGTGGATGGCGTAGAATCGGTATCCAACCTTGTAAGCGACATTCAGAAGGCTTCTAATGAACAATCAACTGCAATCAATCAAATAAACCAGGGCATTATGCAGGTATCCCAGGTGGTCCACAAGAACTCTGCAACTTCCGAGGAAAGCGCCGCCGCAAGCGAGGAGCTTTCAAGCCAGGCAGAAGCTTTAAGGCAGCTTGTTGCCAGATTCAGGCTGAAAAAAGCTGCTTTTGACGATGAAATCTACGGCGAGCGCAAACCGGAAGCAAAATCGTCTGAACATAAGGAAATGATAGTTTTAAGCGATAGCGAGTTTGGAAAATACTAAATAGGTTTGGAAAATACTTATTATGTTTGGAAAATACTGTTGAGTTGGTAAATACTAAATTGAGTGTTTGGAAAAGTGGCAGGATTAATTACCATTCGGGTTTAAGCTATGTGCTTTCATTTTGAAAGCACATAGCTTTTTTGCTTTACAGGAGTGGGTGCTTAAATTTTGATGAGAATTCCTGTGGACCTGGGAGTTGAGAGGATAGCGATGAAAAGGTTTAAGTTGTGGCGAACTCAAATGTTTCAGGACCGGTTTCTTCCAAATTGACAAGCTGTGAGAAGTGTGCCGGTATGCTGCTTTCATATCCTGAGTCCAGCTTGAACTTGCCGACTTCCTTACGCAGCGCGGCAGCCTGGGCAGACATTTCTTCGCTTGTTGCTGAGTTTTCTTCCGCTGTTGCCGCATTTGATTGGATAACCGAGGATACCTGGTTGAGGCCGACTTTGATTTGCTCAATTGCGGCTGCCTGGTTGGAAGAAGCCTGATTAATGTTGCTGATGATTTCATTAATCATAGTGGTCTTTTCCTCAACAGCCAGCAGCGTCTGTGCAGTTTGCTTCAGGATTTGAGAGCCTTCTTCCACAGACACTACCGATGCTGAGATAAGCTCAGCCGTCTGCTTGGCAGCTTCCGCAGATTTTGATGCAAGGCTGCGTACCTCGTCCGCCACGACTGCAAACCCTTTACCCGCGTTGCCGGCCCGGGCTGCTTCGATTGCGGCATTAAGCGCTAGTATATTTGTCTGGAAAGCAATATCTTCAATTACCTTGGTTATATTGGTGATATGATTGGACGTCGTGCCGATATTTTCCATGGCGTCGGTAAGTTGCTTCATATGTTCGGCACAATCTTTGACATTCTCATAAGCCTGCTCAACATACTTGGTTGCAGTTTTTACATTTGTTGAGTTGTTTTCGGCATCCTCTGCAATTTGAGAAACAGAAGCGCTGAGTTCTTCAATTGTGGACGCCTGCTCGGTAGAGCCTGCCGCCAGGGACTGGGCGCCCTGTGAAACCTGTGCAGCTCCGACGCTTACCTGTTCCGCGGCGTTGTTGATTGTCATTATGATATGGTTAAGGGATGTAGCAGTGTTAAGTATGGCATTTTTTATCGCACTGAAATCGCCGATATAATCCATATCGATTCTTACGCGCATATCTCCCTGGGATATTTTCTCCAGCTTTTCACCGATGTCACGGATGTAAGAGGTGATAAGGGCATTGGTTTTGTTGATGCTTTTTGCCATCCTGCCCATTTCATCACGGCTCTCGTATTGGATTTCAACACCAAGATTGCCTTTGGAGATTTCGTCATAAACCTCCATAATTTCATTGACCGGGCGGAGAATGGAGTTTTTAATAGTGTTGCATATGACGACGGTAAGGGCTATTGAAATTACCGCAGAGGTAATAAGCATTACCCATGCAAACTTGGTCGTTTGGTCAACGGTTTCACTTTGTGCTTTTGCGCGCTCTTTCGCGGTTTCTGAGAAGTTGTTCATGATATCCTCAATTTCATTTAAGAGAGGTTCGTATTCATTAAGATAAATAGCAAGTGCCATATCCTCATTAACATTTGCTTGGTTGGTAAGCAGTTCAGATATCTTTTGGCGTGTCTGGATTACGTTCTGAATAAGCCCTCTTATCTTTTCAATATCAGCATCCCTGTCTTTGTTTCTCTGGTTTTTTGCGTAAAGCTCAAGAAGCTCAGAATGCTGCTTTGCGAATGAAACGGTTTTCTCAAGGGCATCATTAACAGACTTTTCGTCATCATGGACAATCGCAAGAAGCAGTGCCTGCTTTGCGCTTGCCATTGCAACCCGCATGTCCGATAGGTATTCAGCATTGGGTACGGTGTATTTTGCGTACAACTCGGTCTGCTCAGAAATATTGTTTATGCTGTATGCAGACATTCCCGCTGAAATGACCATTAAAACCAGCACGATACAAAAGCCTGAGATTAGTTTTGCTCCAACAGATAAATTTTTCATTTTACATACTCCTTTCAAGTTACAGGGAGAAGATATAGCTTGTTTTATTTAGGGTAAAAAAGCCTTAAATGGATTAAAACTTGGAGCTTAGTTCTTCGATTTCCTCGTCTGACAGTAACTTTTTACAGTCTATCAGCAGTTTGACACCATCGCCGGTTTTTCCAATGCCTTTGATAAATCTGCAGGCATACTTATTCATGTTTGGCAAAGGTTCGATATCTTCATTCCTGAGGTTCAGGACTTCTGATACACTGTCTACAATCAGCCCGAGGGAGATATCGTCCATGTCAAGCACGATGATGCAGGTGCGGTCGTTATATTCGCTGACTTCCTTTTTTAAACGTATGCGGGCATCCATGACCGGAATAATTTTGCCCCGCAGGTTCGTAATACCCTTTATATATTCAGGCATCTCCGGAAGTTCCGTAATAGGCTGGATACCTATTATTTCAGTGATAAACCGTATTTCCATGCCGTACACGTCGTCCCCCACGGAAAAAATTAAATATTTTTCCCTGAGGGAGTCATCATCAATTACTTGTGCATTAAGTACCTCAGTCTGTGTCACCCTTTTCAAACCCCCTTCTTTTTTGGCGTTATGGTTGTTTGCAAAACATACTAAAAAATGGCGCAAAATAAAAAAGTAATCTTCGCTATATAAATAGGAAAGATTACTTTTTTATTCATACTACTTTTGGTAGTATTTTTTTATAATTCGTCATAATTCGATATTTTCCAGCTCGGTTCTGGAATGTATCCCTAACTTACTGTAGACATTGCGGATAATGGTTTTTGCGGTGGTTCTTGAAATAAAAAGCATTTCGGCTATTTCCTGGGCGCTGTATCTTTTTTTAACCAGCATTGCTACTTCTCGCTCCCTGGGAGTGAGAATGGATTTTGCCTTGAACACCGCTTTTTTTATTGCGGCCGCACCCTTAGCTTGCCTCTTGCAAAGTGAAACCAGAGCCTGGATACCCTCTTTATCGGAAACTGAACTTTTGGTAAGCTCAATAAGGTAGGGTATATTTAGCAAGTCAGAATTCTGGGCGAGGGGAAGCAGGACTCTGTCGGAGAGTGAAATTTCAAGGGCCTTCTTAAAGCAATCCTCAGCTTCCATAATATTACCGTTTTTTAGGTTTACTACAGCCAAATACTTGTAATAAACAATGCGTGGCATAATTAAACGGATATTTCCCGCTGGATTTTCATCATCCAGTTCTGCCAGCGCAAATCCTGAAAATTCGTTGTACCGTTTGCAGTAAAAAAGCAAAACCGCGTAAATCACCTTTGCGTAATAAACAGCAGGGAAGTACAGCACATTTTTTATGCTGTCTATTGAATAAAGCCATGGCTGTATATTTTCGGTGCTGCCAAGAAACAAGCTCAAAGCGGCAATGCACAGTTCCGCCAGCCGCTGAATATGCAAATCGGTGCTGACACTTCTTTGGTTCTGAATATACTCAACTGACTGGACATATCCCTCGGCATCGCCGCGATAAATTGCTATATGGGCAAGAATCATCCTGGCGCAGATGCAAATACAGGTTTGGCGGTTATCCTGCGCCTGGTATAGCGCCTGATAACACAGGACTTCAGCCTTGTCATCTTCCCCGCGCATAAGAAAAGCTTCAGCCTTCATCAAAATTTCCGCGCCAATGCCATACCCTCTGGCAAGCCTGCTTAGCATTTTAAAACTAGCCTCTGCATCCCTCAAAGATTTTTCCAACTGGCCGCTGTGCCTCCAAAAATAGAAAATGGCAGAGGGGCATCCGAAAAAAAACGGGAATTCGCACTTGATTTGAGTGAGAGGTTTGTCCGCGCCGCCTGATTGTCCGCATGTAGTAATCATTCCGGTATCATTTAATTCGCCAAGCATTGTTAGAAAGGCATATTCGCTTTTTAGGTTGGTATACCGTTCATCGCTTATATTATTTTTAGTGCGAAGAATCTCACCGATTATCCGATAAAGCTTAAGATAAGAATTGAAATAACCGCCGGCAAACATTTGAAGGCAAAAAACATAAAGGGCATTGGGGTTCCTGAAAAATACATCTTCAGGGCAATATTCAATCAGCTCATTTATAAATTCCAGTATTCCCGATTCTTTTTTGCTGATTATGTACTTTTCGGTAAAGGGCAATGAAAGGATTGAGTCAAAATCGCCTATTTTAAAAAAGAACCTGGCAGCTGAATAATAATCCGAAATATCGGCGCAGGACTTTCCCACTAAAAAGAGTATCCTTTTTTGATAATCCGCCGGCAAAAAGTTGTCAAAATGGTTGCGAAGACAGCTTTTTAGCGTGTTGTTTAAAGTGAACTGGTTATTTTCCGGGGAATAACGAACAAGCCCGTGGTTTTTCAAAAGCGAGTCCAAACTTTCGGGCAGGGTATGTATACCGAGCATAAGGGCTGCCTGACGTGGTGTAAAGCTGTCCAACAATGCCAGTGAAATAAAAAACTCCTTTTCTTCTTTAGAGAGTTGGTTTAGTATTGCCGTTTCCACAAGCTGCTCAGTTCCCCGAAAATGCCCGAAAGTACCGGCTTCCCTGTAGTACAGGATTTGGGCTTTTATTGCCGCTGCCCAGCCGCCTGTATACGAAAATAGCTCGTCTAATTCCTCTCTGGAAATGTTAATCCCTTCAGTGCGGAGGAGTTTTGAGGTGCACTCCAAATCAAAAAGAAAACATTCCGGTTTTATAGCCATTATGCGGTTGTTGTGAAAGGTGTTCTTATAATCAAGGCGCTGGGTGATAAAAATAAAGCGAAGATGCGGGTTGGTATGAAAAGACAGGGTGTTTACCAGCTCATTAAGGTTTTCGCTTTTAAAAAGATGGAAGTTGTCAATTGCTATGTAGGTTTCCGTTTCGCACTGGATGTCCGTTAAGATGGATGGAATACCTGCAATGGATTCCAATTCAAAAATATTGAGATTTTTTAGGTTTTCCGCGGCATGGTTGTCTATTTTCGCAAGCAGCCTGCAAATACCTTCCCAAACAGCATTGGGCGGTTCTCCGATACAGGTGTACCAGTATGTTTTTGTATCAGGCTTTTCGCTTAAATATTCCATGATTGCAGTGGTTTTACCAAAACCAGACGGGGCTTCTACAATTGTTACTGCATGATAAGGGATTAGTTCGAGCTGTTTTTTTAGCTTCTCTGGGAAGAAATACATTTTCTGCTGTTTTGAATGCATTTATTTCTCTCCAATTAATAAAAATATTAATTTCCCTTATAAACACACCTACCCCGAATGGTATCCTGCCTCCTGATTTCCAAACTACTCAATAGTATTTTCCATTTATAACTCCAATATATTATTTTTCAATAATATTCGTCAATATTTTATCAAACTTTTTGTATATGTGCTAATATATTTTAAAAATATAGGCTAAATTTTGTCAATCTGAGCTGTTTGCTGGCATAATTATAAAACCCTAGTATTTTTGACATTCAAAAACCGATATTTTTTGAAAAACAAAAAAGCCTGGTTCTGTAAAAAACCAGGCTGGCTTTAAATCCATTGGATGTCAAAGCTTATTAGATTTTTCTTATGCGGATTACGCCATCAATAGCTTCGATAGCTTTCAAGCAATCCTCGCTTACATCCCCGTCAATGTCGAGTATGGTATATGCATTATCCTTTTTGGAGCGGTTAACCATGGTTTCGATGTTAACCCCGGTACTGGATACCAGGCCGCTGATTTGCGCGAGCATGTTCGGTATATTTTTATGCAGCACGCAAATGCGGGTATGCTCAGTTTTTGGAACCTCAACATCAGGGAAGTTTACAGAATTGATTATGCTTCCCGTCTCAAGGTAATTTATAAGTTCTTTGGCTGCCATAACAGCGCAGTTGTCTTCGCTTTCCGGTGTGGAAGCTCCAAGGTGCGGGATTGCAATTACATTTTCAACGCCGAGCATTTCATCGGTCGGGAAGTCAACAACATAGCAGGCAACCTTGCCGCTGGAAAGGGCTGCAAGCATATCCTCGCTGTTCACAAGTTCAGCTCTGGAGAAATTGAGGATACGGACATTGTCCTTCATCATGTCGATTGAGGATTTGTTTATCATGCCGCGGGTATCCGGAGTTAGGGGGACGTGAACGGTGATATAATCGCTAATTTCGTACAACTGCTGCAGGCTGCTGGCACGGTGGACAGAGCTGGAAAGCCCCCATGCAGAATCAACAGACAGGTAGGGGTCATAGCCGTAAACTTCCATGCCGAGCCTCTTAGCGCTGTTGGCAACGAGTACGCCGATGGCGCCCAAGCCTATAACGCCAAGGGTTTTGCCCTTGATTTCAGGACCTACGAACTGGCTTTTCCCTTTCTCAACAAGCTTTGGCACTTCGCCACCTTTGCCCTTTAAACTATTTGCCCACTGTATCGACTGGACAATTTTGCGGGATGAAAGAAGCAATCCGGCAATTACCAGTTCCTTAACTGCATTTGCGTTTGCGCCGGGAGTATTGAATACTACTATTCCTTCGGTACTGCACTTGTCCAGAGGAATGTTGTTTACGCCTGCGCCTGCGCGTGCTATTGCCTTGAGGGATTTTGGAAACTCCATCTCATGCATGGAGGCGGAACGGACAAGTATCGCATCCGGATTTTCAATATTGTCTGATACATTGTATGTATCTTTATTAAAGCAATCCAGGCCGCATTCGGCTATTTTATTTAATGTCAGGATATTATACAAGGCAAATTCACCTTCCCAATAAATTATGCTTATTATGCATGTTTGGCTTCAAATTCTTTCATAAATTCGACTAATTTTTCAACGCCTTCAATAGGCATGGCGTTATAGATAGACGCGCGCATACCGCCAACGGACCTGTGTCCCTTGAGGTTGACAAATCCCCTTGCAGCCGCTTCTTTAACAAACTCTGCGTCCAGTTCCTCGCTGCCGGTGACAAACGGAACATTCATCAGCGACCTGTATTTTTTCTCGGCAGTGCCGCGGAACAGTTTGGAGGAATCAAGATAATCATAGAGTATTTTGGCTTTTTTCTCGTTTAACTCCTTCATTTTTTCCAAACCGCCGATTTCGTCTCTTATCCATTCAAGGACAAGCTTGCAGATATAGATTTGGTAGCATGGGGGAGTATTGTACATTGAATCGTTTTCGCTGTGGGTCTTGTAATTGAGCATGGTGGGAGTGATGTACCGCGCCTTGCCGATAAGGTCTTCCCTGATAATAACAACAGTAAGCCCTGCTGGAGCCATGTTTTTCTGGGCGCCGGCATACAAAAGCCCGAATTTCGACACGTCAATAGGCTCGGACAGAATGCATGAAGAAATATCGGCAACCAGAGGGACATCACCGGTGTCTGGAAGCTCGGCAAAACGGGTTCCGTAAATAGTGTTGTTCAGGCAGATGTGGAAGTAATCGGCATCAGGGGTGAACTTGGACTTATCCAGTTCCGGAATATAGGAAAAGGTTTTGTCCTTAGAGCTTGCTACAACGTTAGCCTGCCCGTAACGGGAGGCTTCCTGGTATGCCTTGTTTGCCCATTGTCCGGTAATAACAAAGTCAGCCTTGCCGCTGCCGTTCATAAGATTCAGCGGAATCATGGCAAACTGTGATGAAGCTCCGCCCTGAAGGAAAAGAACCTTATAGTTATCGGGAATATTCATTACTTCGCGGAGAAGGGACTCGCAGCTTTTGATTATAGACTCGAAAACCTTAGAGCGGTGTGACATTTCCATTACGGACTGTCCGGAATTTTGGTAATCCAGCATCTCTGAAGCAGCTTTTTTGAGCACACTTTCCGGTAGAATAGAAGGACCAGCAGAGAAATTAAAAACTCGTGCCACGAATTACGACCTCCAATAAAGCGTATTGTATATTTAGTTAACATTGTACTCCTTTGTGAAAAAATAGTCAATTAGAATAGCATTTAATTTTAAATTATTTTTTAATGATTTTTAATGAGCTTATTTGGAAGTCTGTCAACAGCAGGGGAGTTAAGCCAATTTCCCTTAAAATCAAAGCGTGAGCCGTGGCAGGGGCAATCCCACGATTTTTCGTCCGGGTTCCATTTCAGCTCGCAGCCAAGATGCGGGCAGCGGGTTGAGACAAGGTAGACATCCCCGTTTTCTGATTTGTAAGCGCCTACTTTTTTGTTTTTGTATTCCACAATTCCGCCTTCACCTTTTTTTAAGTTTTGCAGGCTTTTCATCGGGAAATGGAATGCCTGGGATGAAAGCCCGATTGCCGCCTGTACCCCTTCTTCAGCCAGGTTCATGGCTATTGTTTTTGCAGTAATGCGGCTGGGCGAAAAGACCTGCGCATACTCATTTTTGATACCGGAGATATAGTCGGCAAGTATATTTGCCGCAACCATTGAGCTTGTCATTCCCCATTTGTTAAAACCCGTTGCCACGAGCAGGTGGGGAGTGGAGGAGGAATAGGGCCCGATATAAGGGATACCGTCGGCTGTCATGCAGTCCTGTGCCGACCACTGGTAGCATACTTCCGCAGTTGGATAATACTTTTTGGCATTTCTTCGCAGCACTTCGAACCTTTCAAGGGTATCGGAGGATGATGCCGGGTTTTTGCCTGAGCGGTGGCCAGCCCCGCCAAAGAGCAAAGTATCCCCCTCGCTTCTGAAGGAAAGCCCGTAATCCCGAACATCCAGATACATGCCCTCCATTTCCGGAACTTTCTGAAGCCCCAGAACGTAAGACCGGGTTTGGTGCATCCTTAAAAAATACAGCCCAGGAAAATTGATTATTGGATAGTGAGTAGCAACAATCACAAATTTGGCGTTTACAGTTCCACCGTCGAAATAAACAGTATTGCCTTCAACGGCTTTTACCCTTGTGTTTTCATAGATTTTAAGTTTTGATGCAATTGCCTTTAAAAACAATAGCGGATGAAAGCGCGCCTGGTTGGAGAAAACGAGGGCACCGGTTACCTTAAAGGGCAGTTCGGTTTTGTCGGTCATGAAAGAAGGTATGCCCAGGCGTGCCGCAGCAGCGGCTTCATCTTCCAGTTTATCGGTATTGCCGGTTGAGTATATATAAGCAGGGGCGTGTTTGAAATTGCAGTCAATTTTAAGCCTTTTGACAAGGCATTCATACTGTTTTATGGCTTTAAGGTTTGCTTCGGCATATTTTCTGGCAAGTTCAATCCCGTATTGCTTTATTAATTTATCATAAATAATCCCATGCTGGGCGGTAATTTTTGCGGTTGTCCTGCCGGTTTCACCTTCGCCAATCCTTTCACGTTCGAGGACTGCTACATTAAATCCCCTTTCCTGCAAAAGGTATGCGGTCAACACCCCGGCTAAACCCGCGCCGATTACTGCGACATCCACATTAAGGTTTTCTTTTAACGGTTCGTGGTTTGTAAATTCGCACTCAGCCTGCCATAATGAACGCATAAACAGCCCACCTTTTTTGAAATAAGCTATATAAGATTATTACCGAAAAAATTTAAAAAATGAGCATGCGTCAAAAAATGCATGCTCATTTTTTAAATCATTAAGCGTGTTTATTGAATGAAATTTTTTTTAAAGGCTGAATAATAACTCTGAGAATGTAGGGAAGGGCCAACGGGATTTGTCTGTAATCAACTCAAGCTGGTCAGCAGCCTGGCGTATTTCCTGCATTGTTGCCAGGACAGTATCTTTATAATATCTGGCACAATCCAGAATGTTATCATATTTTTTGGTTTCGCTCAGCGTGTTGTTTAAGGCTTCCGCTTTTTTATACAGTTCGGAACAAAGGGCGGAAAGCCTGGATATAAGGTCCTTTTCAACATCGCAATTTGCATCCGGTATTAACTGTTTTTTAGCCAGGGCGGTTTCACTGAGTTCACGAATATAAGAGGTAACTGCAGGGATGATTTCTTTCCGTGCCATATCGAGCAATGTAAGCGCTTCGATGTTGATTACCTTGCAGTAGTTTTCAAGAAGAATTTCATATCTCGAATGAAGCTCTGCTTCGGAAAATACCTTGTGCTTGGTAAAAAGTTTTACATTTTTTTCTGCAATAAGATAGGGGATTGCATCGACAGTGGACTTTAAGTTAAGCAATCCTCGCCTTTCGGCTTCCGCTACCCATTCATCGGAATAGTTGTTCCCGTTAAAGATTATGCGTTTATGCTCAATGATTGTCTGCCGGACGAGGTTTAACACGTCGCTTTCAAAATTTTCGGATTTTTCAAGAATATCCGCAAAATTTGAAAGCTCCTCGGCGACGATTGTGTTTATAACGGTGTTGGGGTCAGCAATGGACTGGGAAGAGCCAACCATGCGGAATTCAAACTTGTTTCCGGTAAAAGCAAAGGGGGATGTGCGGTTGCGGTCTGAAGTATCTTTAAAAAACCGGGGTAAAACATGCACGCCGAATTTAATTTCCTGGCGGTCTATTTGGGTATAAAGGCAGCTGTTTTCAATAGAATCCAGAACCGCCTGAAGGTCATCTCCAATGAAGATTGAAACAATAGCAGGCGGGGCTTCATGGGCGCCTAAACGGTGGTCATTACCGGGGCTTGCAACTGACACCCGCAACAAATCCTGATATTTGTCCACAGCCTTGATTACCGCAGAAAGGAAAAGCAAAAACTGGGCATTTTCACTTGGCGAATCGCCGGGTTCAAGCAGGTTGACGCCGGTATTGGTCACCAGTGACCAGTTATTGTGCTTTCCGCTGCCGTTAACCCCAGCAAAGGGCTTTTCGTGAAGCAGGCAAACCATTCCATGCCTTAGGGCAACCTTTTTCATAATTTCCATAGTAAGCTGGTTGTGGTCTGTGGCAATATTTGTGGTGGTGAATATGGGAGCCAGCTCGTGCTGCGACGGGGCAACCTCATTATGTTCTGTTTTGGCTAGGATACCGAGTTTCCACAGTTCCTCGTCCAGTTCTGCCATGAAAGCCTTAACCCTTGGGTTTATAGTGCCTGAATAATGGTCTTCAAGGTCCTGCCCCTTCGGCGGCCTTGCTCCAAGCAGGGTCCTGCCGCAGAAAATTAAATCTTTACGCTTTTCAAAAACATTTTTGTCAACAAGAAAGTATTCCTGTTCCGCACCGACGGTTGTGCTGATATTGGTTACATCTTCGTTCCCGAATAGTTTGAGAATCCTCATTGCCTGCTTGCGTATAGCCTCCATTGAGCGCAGGAGAGGGGTTTTTTTGTCCAGTGCCTGCCCGCCGTAAGAGCAAAATACGGATGGAATGCATAGGGTATCGTCTTTAATAAATGCGTAGGAAGTGGGGTCCCATGCGGTGTAACCGCGGGCTTCAAAGGTTGCCCGCAAACCTCCCGACGGAAAACTGGAGGCGTCGGGCTCGCCTTTAATCAATTCTTTGCCGGAAAACTCCATTATGGCAGTTCCGTTGGATTTTGGGGAAATAAAGCTGTCGTGTTTTTCAGCAGTGATGCCAGTCATGGGCTGGAACCAATGGGTAAAGTGGGTTGCGCCGTTTTCGATTGCCCAGTCCTTCATGGCGTTAGCCACGATATCTGCGATTGAGCGGTCTAGGCTTTTTCCCATGTCGATTGTACGTTTCAAAGCCTTGTAAACATCGCTCGGCAGCCGCTCGCTCATCACCTTATCGTTAAAAACCAATGTGCCGAATATATCAGAAATTGACTGCATTAACGACTCACCTTTCAAACAACGATTGAAAACTGTTGTAAACGTTAAATTAAGAAACGCCGTAGACAAATTGCCTGCCTACAGCGCCTGCTGCTGTGATTTATGATAAATGATTGAAATTTGTTTGTCAACAAAAAGTAATAAATAAAACTTATGCAAATTTATTAATATTATTTGTATTGTAATATTCAATAAAATTTGTTATATTCAGAATAAGGCGTTTACAAAATATTACAAAAATACTAAAAGAATTAGGTGAGGGTACAAATGGCGCCGCGTTTTCCGTTATATATTGATTTAAAAGGCAATAATTGCACAATTTTCGGGGGAGGGGAAGCGGCAGCTTCCAGGGCGGAAGTGCTGCTGAAGTTTAACGCGAAGATTACGGTAATCAGCCCTACATTATGTGACAGGCTTCGGGAAATGGATGAAGAAGGGCTGATAAGGTATATCCCGCGCAAATATTTCAGAGGGGATTGCTCTTCTGCATATTTGTGCATCGCGGCGACCGATGATGTAAGCATGAATATTGCAATCTCTGAAGAATGCAAGGCAAAATCGATACCGGTGAATGTTACCCGCCCTTACGAATATGGCACTTTTGATTTCCCAGCCTTTTGTATTGAAGATGATGTCACTGTTTCGGTATCCTGTGTTAAGAACCCCGAATTCGCTGATGAAATATGCAGCCTGATTTCAGAAGAGCTGCCAGAGCTGCTCCAGGCCACCCGCAGGAATCGGAATAAAACTTAAAATCAGCCATAATGAGATTTTAGTTGCGAAATCTCATTATGGCTTTTTGGTTATTTTAAATCAATTTGTATGCAGGACTCGCCCTGTGTATAGCGGGCATCTCCGGTTAATATTGAGAGCATGGCGCGGTACAAAAGTACCGGGTCGTTTAAAAATTTTTCCTTAATCATTTGAGCCTGCAGCTGGTCAGCGACCTTTAGAGTGAAGGACAGCAGCGGGGAATCATAATCGTTGATAATGCAGGTTACATTATAACCGTTTTCTATTTTTTCAATTTTTACAGAGTTCTCCCTTTCACGGCGGATACGGGTAAGCATCTGTATGGCGGATTTTACGGAGCGTTCCCGCAAAGCGTAGGGAATCATCCCGGAAAGGGTGTTTGCAATTTGGATTCCTGTATCTGTGAGGGAAAGGGTACCGTCCTCGCTTTCAACAATGTTGTCATAACGTATAAGCTCGTCAATGGCGGCGCCAACCTCAAATAAATTAGCCATCCCGTTGCCGTAGATAATATCCATCACAGCCTGTCGGGGCATTGGCTCTCCGGCGCCCATAAGCATATAACAAATCAATATCTTAATTTCATTGCTGTTATACAAACCGCCCGGTTCTACTCCGTCAGAAAAGGCATCATGCATCATGATTCTGTTTCCTCCTGAAAATACCTACTGGTATCATTATTTTACATTATATCACAATATTTCGCAACTTTAAACCAGAAAAGAGGAATTGTGGCTCAAACCAAGTTTTTGTGCGGATTGTATTCAAATTTTGGTTTTATTATGCTATAATACTGCAAAATATGGTTATATTTAAATGTCAGATAACACTTTAATTTTTTTATGACGGGGAATATCTATGGATTTAAACGAAAAACGCAGAAAAAGCGTTGAAGTACAGAAAGATAAATTTCCGGGCGAAAAGAACGATGATTATATATACGGCCGCAATGCGGTGATTGAAGCAATCCGTTCAGGACGCCCGATTGACAAAGTTTTAGTCACTAGAGGCGAGCATACCGGAAGCATTAAAACAATTATCTCCCTGTGCAGGGAATGCGGCATTCCGGTGAAGGAAATCGACAAGCGCAGGATGGAAAGCCTGGTGGGCGCAAGCCACCAGGGAGTTGCAGCGGTTACCGCACAACGGGAATATGTTACGCTGGATTATTTGTTTGAGGTATCAAACCAGAAAGGGGAACCGCCGTTTTTTGTTGTATGCGACAAAATTGAGGACCCGCATAATTTAGGTGCGATTATCCGGACAGCAGATGCCGCCGGCGCCCACGGGGTTATAATACCCAAACGCCACTCAGCGGGGCTGACATCCACGGTTTTTAAAGCGTCAGCGGGCGCGGCTGAATATGTCCCTGTCGCGCGGGTTACAAATATTGCAGAAACCCTGCGGGAACTCAAAAAAAGAGGTGTCTGGGTTTACGGCCTGGATATGGATGGCGAACCCTGGTGTACTGTTGACCTGAGGGGGGCCTCCGCTTTTGTGGTCGGCTCGGAAGGCCAGGGCATAGGAAGGCTGGTCCGCGAGGAATGCGATTTTATTTTGTCGCTTCCCATGCTTGGAAAGGTGTCATCCTTGAACGCATCTGTTGCTGGCGGGATTGTATTATATGAGGTTGTCCGGCAGAGAAAAGGATTGGCTAACCGGGGCTAAAGGTATTTTATCTGTAAAAAGGGGTGTGGTGTGATGGACAATAAGAATAATAACCAGTCCGATTTTGATATAGATGTCATATTGGAACATGCCAGAAAGCTTAAGCTGGAACGTTTGAAACATCCCGAGTTTTCAGGCCCGGAAAATCAAATCAGGCAGGATGCCGGTTTGAAAGTTATGGCCGAAACTAAAGCAAAGCCTGATAATAAAAAGGAATCTGACGAATCGGATACAAAGACTTTTCCTGTGGTAAAAACCCAATCCGATGAAATTCCCGCGCCGGAGCTGGAGGATGTAAAGATTTATATCCCCCAACCTGCTGAGGTTGCAGAAAACAATACTGAAGATATAGCTGCTCAGGCTATAGAACCTGAAAATGGTTTGGATGCCCAATCCCAGGTGGAGCATGAGCAAATAAGCCTTGACAGCCTTATGGATGAAGGGCAGGAAGCTGAGCAGGCTGATGATGGGGAAGAAAACTGGGAAGAAAAGCTGAAAAGGGAAAGGCGGCAAAAGGCTGAAAGTTTCAAGCTGCAGTCCCCCATAGGGTTTCGGTTATCCGGCGAAGAGGAGGAAAACGACCCGGGGGAAGAAATGGAAAGTTTTGAAGCAGAGGAAATCGACGATTTTATCAGCTATGAAGATACCGAAGCTGTAAAAAGCGAGCTTGTTTACAGGCGGCGTACAGGATGGCTGCAACTTGGTTTGACCTTCCTGTTTACGTTAGTTCTGACAGGTGCCAACCTGATTTATAACATAAACGAATCCAGCCTGAACCCAGTGCTGTTTATTGGAATCAACATATTTTTACTGGCGTTTATTTCCCTGCTCAACCACCGGGCAATAGGGGAAGGGTTTAGCGCACTTTTAAAGCTTAACGCCAACGCGGACAGCGTTGCATCCCTGCTGGTTATAAGCACACTTATTCATTCGGTAATACAGTTTTTTAGCCCGAATTTGCTGGCAGGAGGGAATTCAAACATTTTAATATACTTTGCCGCAAATTCACTGCTTTTCAATTCTTTAGGGCGGCAAATGGCACTGGTGAGGGTAGGAAGGAACTTCCAGTTTGTATCATATAACAGTGATAAATACACTGCAAAGATTATTGAAGATAGAAAAACTGCCTGTGAAATTGGACGGGCGGCTGTAGCCATCGGCGACCCGGTGGTATGCTACATGGAAAAAACGTGGTTTCTTTCCGGATTCCTGAAAAATTCCTTTGAGCCGGATTTGAGCCTTGGAACTATGAGGATATTCATTCCCTGCGCTGCTGCGGCATCCCTGGCGCTGGCAATCCTGTACATAATTTTTGGCGGCTCCCTTATGGAGGCTTTAAACCTTTTTGCCGCATCCCTTTGCATTTCATTGCCGATAGGGGTATTGTCCTCCGTTAACTTCCCTCTAATGCGGGCGGCGAAAAAGGCGTTAAGGTACGGAGCCATGATTGTGGGTTGGAAGGCGGCAGAGGAATTCGGGGATGTACATGCCCTGGCGGTGGATGCCCATGAAGTTTTTCCGAGTGAAAGCGTTCTGCTTCACGGTATAAAAACTTTTTCAGGCGCCCGGATTGACGAGGCTATCCTTGACGCCGCTGCGGTTTCTATCGCAGCAGGAGGGCCTTTGTCGAGCGTGTTCCTGCGGGTTATTCAAAACCGCACCGACATATTAAAAGAAGTTGATACCCTGGTATATGAACAGGATATGGGATTATCCGGCTGGGTTGGCGGGCGCAGGGTGCTGATTGGCAACCGCCGCCTTCTCGAAAACCATGGTGTTGATGTACCATCCCGTGATTACGAGGCAAGATATACAAAAGGCAACCGCCAGGTTGTGTATCTTTCTACCTCCGGCGAGCTGTCTGCAATGTTTGTATTAAGCTATGTTCCTGACGAGAGCATCGCCAAAGCCCTGAAGAGGATGTGCTCGGCGGGTATAACCCTTTTGGTGCGGACCTGCGACCCGAACATAACCGAGGAGCTTATATGCCAGACATACGGCTTAGACTCTTATTATGTCGAGGTTATGACAGCACCGGCGGGAAGAAGCTACGAAAAGCTTGCCGGCGTAAGCAGTGAAAGCGATGAAGCTGTTTTGGCATCCAACGGGCGGTTGGACGGAACTGCTACCGGTGTGACATACTGCAGAAGATTGCTGAAAGCTATTCGCCTGGCTCTGATTATACAGGTAATAGGCGGTGCCCTTGGCTTGTCCATGGCTTTCTTTGTAGCGCTTTATAAGGGATTGACCCTCCCGCCGCTGTTCATCCTGTTATACAGCGTGGCATGGACTGTTCTTTCATGGGTTTTCCCGGCGGCTTATAAAGTATAAATTGTATAATTTGCATAAAATCACTTCGGATTTGTGTAAATCCGAAGTGATTTTTTTTGTTGGAAAAGAAATTAATGGTTGAAATAGGTAATGTATTAGTTTATAATAATCAAAGACAATTCAGATGTGACAATAGATTTGTCGATTTTATCAAATTATGTCGAAACGCTTGATAGGCATTCGAACAACGGAAGGAGAGTTTATAATTGAAACAATACAACGCAAAAAACATCCGCAATGTCGCTCTGGTAGGGCATGCAGGCACAGGAAAGACAACTTTGGCTGAAGCCATGCTTTATTTATCCGGTGCAACGGACAGATTGGGCCGGGTTGACGATGGAACCACCGTTTGCGATTTTGACCCGGAGGAAATTAAGCGCAAAGCCTCTGTTTCAATGTCTGTTGCTCCTATTGAATGGAAAAATACTAAAATTAATATACTTGACACTCCCGGTTTGTTCGATTTTTCCGGTGGTGTCAGCGAGGGAATCCGCGCCGCAGCCAGTGTTGTTATTACCGTTTCGGCAAAAAGCGGGGTGGCAGTTGGTACAGAAAAAGGATTTAAAGCGGCTACTCAAAAAGGAATTGCAAAAATATTCTTTGTAAATGAAATGGATAACGAAAACGCTGACTTTTACAAAGTTTTTGAGGAGTTAAAGTCGGTTTTCGGGCCGATGGTTTGCCCCCTTGTTGTTCCTATTGTCGAAAATGGAAAGGTAAATTGTTATGTGAATTTGCTTGAATATAAAGCCTATACATACAAGGAGGGAAAAGCTTCACAGGTGCAGATTCCTGATATGGGCCACCGTCTTGAGGGGCTTAGAACCGCCATGTATGAGGCTGTTGCAGAAACCAGCGAAGAATTGATGGAAAAATATTTTTCCGGTGAGGAATTTACCCCGGATGAATTGATAACAGGCCTTGCCACGGGCGTTCGCCGCGGCGAAATCGCTCCGGTTTTCTGCGGTTCGGCATACACTCTTGAGGGTGTGGACCAGCTTATGAACGGTTTAATCTGGCTTGCCCCCTATGCAGAATCCGTTGCCGGCGAAAACGCCGTAGACAAGGACGGAAACGAAGTTAAAATAACCGTTGATGATAATGCCCCTGAAGCTGCAATCGTCTTTAAGTCTGTTGTTGACCCGTTTGTGGGCAAGCTGCTTTACTTCAAAGTGGTCAGCGGCGTTATCAAGCCTGATACTGCGCTGCTCAATATGCGCACAGGGCAGATGGAGAAAATCGGCAAGGTTTATACTGTCAGGGGCAAGAAGCAGACCGAGGTTCCGTATTTGTGCGCCGGCGACATTGGCGCAGTGGCGAAGCTTGCCAACACAAATACAGGGGATACCCTCTGCTCGCCATCCCGCCCGCTGACTTTGCCGCCGGTTAAGTTTGAAGAGCCCTGCCTGTCCATGGCTGTGTATTCAAAGAACAAGGCGGATGAGGAAAAGATTTCTGTGGGCCTTTCTAAACTGATGGAAGAAGACCTGACAATGAATTACTATTTCAACTATGAAACAAACGAAAGGATTCTTTCAGGGCTTGGAGAACAGCACCTTGACGTTATTGTTTCCAAGCTGAAATCCAAATTTGGCGTGGAAGTTACCCTTGAGCCTCCAAAAGTACCGTACCGCGAAACCATCCGCAAGAAGGTCAGGGTTCAAGGAAAGCACAAAAAGCAGTCCGGCGGGCATGGGCAGTATGGCGATGTTTGGATTGTATTCGAACCAGGCACCAGGGATGAGCTGGAATTCAGCGAAACGATATTCGGTGGAGCTGTTCCGAAAAACTACTTCCCCGCAGTTGAAAAAGGCTTGATTGAGGCATGCCAGAAAGGCGTTTTGGCAGGGTATCCCATGGTGGGCGTGAAAGCCACTTTGGTGGATGGCTCATACCATCCTGTTGATTCGTCTGAAATCGCATTCAAGCTCGCTGCACAGCTCGCTTATAAAGCGGGAATACCCCAGGCCTCCCCGGTTCTGCTTGAACCGATTGGGTATTTGAAGGTAACTGTGCCAAATGACTATACCGGCGATATAATGGGAGATATAAACAAACGCCGGGGCCGTGTCCTTGGTATGTCGCCCGCTGAGGAAAGCAAGATGACCTGTGTTGAGGCTGAAGTCCCCATGGCTGAAATGATGGATTATTCAATAATGCTGCGCTCCCTTACCCAGGGCAGGGGATTCTATAAGTTTGAATTTGTAAGGTATGAGGAGGCTCCGGCCCATATTGCCCAAAAGGTAATTGAAGCCAGCAAGAATAATGAAGAATAACTCAAAGAAAAAACGGAACCGGTCTTTTGCCGGTTCCGTTTTATATGTGTAATGTGTGCTTTGCAGTTTTATGTACTTAACTATTCAGAGGTTGCCGGTTTTCTTTTCCTCGGATGTATATTTGCCAGTGGATTGGCTTCCGCCGCTTTTTTAAGCTGCTCACTGGAGAGATGGGTGTAAATCTCAGTTGTGCTGAGATTTTCATGCCCCAGGACTTCCTTGAGTACCCTTATATCCACGCCGTTGCGGTACATCAACGTTGCGGCAGTATGCCTTAATTTGTGGGTTGAATAGCCTTCCAAACCTTCAACCCGTTTTAAGTAACTTTTAACTATAAAATGTACCCCCTGCAGGCTGATCCTTTTCTTAAGATGGCTGTAAAACAGGGCGTTTTTATCCTTTTTCTCAACCCCGTCCACCGGCCTTGTGGGAAGGTATCGGTTCAAAGCGTCACGGCAGGCTTCATTAAGATAAATTATCCGCTCCTTATTGCCTTTGCCCAAAACCCTTAGTGTCCCATCGGTGCGGATGTCTGTTATATTTAAGCCCACAATTTCAGCCCGACGCAGCCCGCAGTTGAGCAAGAGGGTAAGTATGCAGTAGTCCCGTTCAGCGAACTTCCCGTCTGCACTTTGCAGCAACGCAATGCTTTGCTCCAGCGTTAAATACTTCGGCAATGCTTTTTTGGTTTTTGGGGTGTCGAGGTTTAAAACAGGGTTTACATCCAGCATATGTGTGTAACTGGTCAAATATCTGAAAAAAACCCTCAGGGAACAGGCTTTCCGCGCCAGTGCCCGGGCATTATTGCCCCTCTGGTTTTTTACATAGCTCATGTATTCATAAACATCCTGAATGGTAATACCGCGGATAAAATCGATACCTATATCCATTATTGGAATCTCGTCCAGTTCGGTATCCCGGGAAACCAGTCCCTTGTGCATTTTCATGTATCTGAAAAAGGTGCGCAGGTCGATAAAATACTCCTCAACGGTATTTACAGAGCGGCCCTTAACTACTTCCATATACCCCAGGAATTCCTTGAGAATTGGAAAGCACTGCTGAACATATTCCTGCCTCACCTGACATCACCCCTGACTGCTTGTTTACTGTCAGGATTATTATAAAATATTCCTCACAAAATTGCTATACGAAAAAACATAGTACGTATAAGTTTTATATGAATCTGCAAACTCTTGACAGAACAACGCCAAATAGAATACAATACAAAATAAATATATATTGTATTTAAAATTCCAAATCTAAAATTAAGATACTACTGGTAGTTATTACATTTAAATAAAAAGGATGGTATCAATGGCCGCAAAAAGCCAGAAATACGGAAATGAAAGTATAACATCCCTAAAAGGTGCGGACAGGGTGCGAAAACGCCCGGCGGTTATTTTTGGCTCTGACGGGCTTGAAGGCTGCCAGCACGCTGTGTTTGAAATTCTTTCAAACTCAATCGACGAAGCCAGGGAAGGTTACGGCAACAAAATCATTATAACCAGGTATCTGGACGGCTCCATCGAGGTCCAGGATTTCGGGCGCGGCGTCCCGGTGGATTACAACCCAAAGGAAGAAAGGTACAACTGGGAGCTAATATTCTGCGAGCTGTATGCCGGCGGCAAGTATAATACAAACCAGGGCGGCAGCTATGAATATTCCCTTGGGCTAAACGGCCTTGGCGCTTGCGCTACCCAGTATGCCTCAGAGTACATGGACGTCGAGGTAAAGCGGGATGGGTACATTTATAATCTGCATTTCGAGCATGGCGAAAATGTTGGCGGCTTAAAAAAAGAGGTTTATGACAAGAGCGATACCGGAACCCGGATTAAGTGGAAACCGGATATTCAGGTTTTTACTGACATTAATATACCAATTGAGTATTTCAGGGATACTTTAAAAAGGCAGGCAATTGTAAACCCGAATCTGCTGTTTGTCCTGCGAAGCCAAACCCCCACAGGATTTGAGCAGGAAGAATTCATTTATAAAAACGGCATTGAAGATTACGTTAAGGAAATCGCCGGGGATGACGCCCTCACTGATGTCCAGGTTTGGAGTGCCGAGAGAAAGGGCAGGGACAGGGAGGACAAGCCTGAATATAAGGTTTTGTTCAACGTTGCATTTTGCTTTTCAAACCGGAACAATTTGCTGGAATACTACCACAACTCCAGCTGGCTTGAGCATGGCGGTTCTCCTGAAAAGGCAGTACGTTCCGCCTTTGTTTCGATGATTGACGCTTATCTGAAACAAAACGGCAAATACCTTAAAAACGAGAGCAAGATTACCTTTCAGGATATACAGGACTGCCTGATATTTGTATCGTCGTCCTTTTCTACCATGACATCTTACGCAAACCAGACCAAAAAAGCGATTACAAACAAGTTTATTCAGGACGCGATGACAGATTTCCTTAAGGAAAAGCTGGAAGTCTACTTTATTGAAAATGCAATCGAAGCAAATAAGATTGCGGAACAGATACTAATTAACAAACGCAGCAGGGAAAAAGCCGAAAAGACCCGCCTAAACCTTAAAAAGACCCTGCAATACGGAAACGACCTTGCTTCCCGTGTTCAAAGCTTTGTTGATTGCAGGAGCAAGAATGTTGAGGAGCGCGAACTTTTCATAGTCGAGGGTAAATCGGCTATGGGCGCTTGTATTCAGGCAAGGAACCCCGAGTTTCAGGGGATTATCCCATTAAGGGGCAAGATACTAAACTGCCTGAAGGCTGATTATAATAAAATCTTTCAAAGCGAAGTTATTACAGACCTTATAAAAGTCCTCGGCTGCGGGGTGGAAGTCAAATCCAAAGCCAATAAGGACCTTGCAACCTTTGATATAAACCAGCTTCGCTGGAACAAGGTAATTGTCTGCACAGACGCGGACGTGGACGGATTCCATATCCGTACCCTGATTTTAGCAATGCTTTACAGGCTGACTCCGACATTGATTGAAAAGGGCAAGGTGTTTATTGCCGAAACGCCCTTGTATGAGATTACCTGCAAGAATAAGACTTATTTCGCCTATTGCGACAGGGAAAAGGCAGAAATTTTAGCAAAAATCGGGGACGCGAAGTACACAATACAGCGCTCGAAAGGTCTTGGCGAAAATGACCCTGAAATGATGTCACTGACAACCATGAACCCTGCAACCAGGCGGCTGATTCAAATAACCCCCGAGGACGCCGAGAAGACTTTGGAAATGTTCGAGATACTGCTTGGCGACAACCTGCAGGGCAGGAAAGATATCATATCCCAGAAGGGCAGCAACTACCTTGAAATGGTTGACGTAAGCTAAGGTTTTTCCTAAACCAATTCAGGAAGGGAAAGAAAAAACAAATGGCTAGAAAAACGAAGAATTCAGGTGACCTGTTCAAGGATAGGCTTCCCCAGGACGCGTATATTGCCGGGGCGGGGCTTGTTGAAAAGCAGCCTATCACCGAAACGCTGGAATCAAATTTCATGCCTTACGCCATGAGCGTTATAATGTCCCGGGCAATCCCCGAAATCGACGGGTTTAAGCCTTCACACCGCAAACTGCTTTATACGATGTATAAAAAAGGCTTGCTTCACGGGCCCAGAACCAAGTCAGCGAATGTCGTGGGGGAGACCATGAAGCTAAACCCCCACGGTGACGCCGCGATTTATGAAACCATGGTGTACTTATCCCGGGGATACTCGGCTTTGCTTCATCCATATATCGACTCAAAGGGAAATTTCGGCCGGCACTATTCAACAGACATGGAATACGCCGCTTCCCGTTACACCGAAGCAAAACTGGAGCCCATCGCCGCCGAGCTGTTTAAGGATATTGACAAGGATACCGTGGATTTTGTTGACAACTACGACGCCACCATGAAAGAGCCGACCTTGCTGCCGGTAACCTTCCCGGCTATTCTGGTGAACAATAACCTGGGTATAGCCGTCGGCATGGCAAGCAATATCTGTTCTTTTAACCTGAGGGAGATTTGTGAGACAACCATCGGGCTGTTAAGGGATGAAAACCATGATATTGCGTCAACACTTCTGGCACCCGATTTTCCCGGCGGCGGTAAGATTGTATATAACCGCAAAGAGATTGAAAAGGTTTATGAAACCGGCAAAGGCGGAATCAAAATCCGCTCGGTTTGGAGTTATGACGAAAAGGCAAACTGCATCGACATAACCGAGATTCCTTATACCACAACCGTTGAAGCGATTATTTCAAAGATTGTGGATTTGGTCAAAAACGGGAAAATCCGGGAGATTTCGGATGTCAGAAACGAAATAGGCCTTGAAGGTTTGCGCATCACCATAGATTTAAAGCGCGGCACGGACCCTGAAAGGCTGATGGCAAAACTTTATTCCCTGACCCCTCTTGAAGATACTTTTTCCTGCAATTTCAATGTGCTAATCGGCGGGGTGCCAAGGGTTTTAGGGGTACGGGAACTGCTGAATGAGTGGATTGCCTTCCGTACTGAGTGCGTAAGGCGCCGTGTGTACTTTGACCTTAGCAAAGCCAGGGAAAAACTGCACCTGTTAAAAGGGCTTTCCAAAATACTTCTTGATATTGACAAAGCGATAAAAATTATCCGCGAGACCGAGGAAGAAAGCGAAGTCGTGCCAAACCTTATGATTGGGTTCGGCATTGACGAAGTACAGGCGGAATTTGTTGCCGAAATCAAGCTCCGCCACTTAAACCGGGAGTTTATCCTCAAACGCACCAGGGAAATTGGGGAGCTTGAGGAAAGTATCAGGGATATGGAGGATATCCTCAAAACTCCTGAAAGGGTTAAGGCAATTATTATCGATGAGCTGCAAGAGGTTGCGAAGAAATACGGGCAACCCCGTAAAAGCCAGATACTTTACGAGTCTGAAATTGAGGAGTATAATGACCTTGAAGAGGAAATCCCCGATTATCCCTGCACATTGTTTTTTACCAGGGAAGGGTATTTCAAAAAAATCACTCCCCAGTCTTTGCGCATGAGCAGCGTGCATAAGCTTAAAGAAGGGGACGAGATTACCCAGACCATTGAAACCTCCAACAACAGGGAGTTGCTGTTCTTTACCGACAAAGGGACGGTGTATAAGTCCAGAGTCAGCGATTTCCCGGATTCAAAAGCCAGCGTGATAGGCGATTATGTAGCTTCTAACCTCGGCTTTGAAGAAGGCGAAAATGCCATTTACATGGTTGTAACCTCTGATTACAGCGGATATATGGTTTTCCTTTTTGAAAACGGAAAAATTGCAAAGGTGGAACTTTCTGCTTATCAGACAAAAACAAACCGCAGAAAGCTGATTAACGCATATTCAACCAATTCGCCTGTTGTGGCTATTTTCCACATTCAAAAGGATGAGGAGATTTTATTAACCTCCAGCTCCGGAAGGATGCTTCTTGTCCATACAGGCGCGTTTTCACCCAAAGCCACCCGCAACACTATTGGCGTGCAGGCAATAACTTTAAGGTCGAAACACCGTCTGATGAAAGCTGAGCTTTACAGGGAAGGGATGCTCGCCCGTCCTGACAGGTACAGAACCAAAACACTGCCAGCAGCGGGCTCACTGCCGGCACCAGAGGACCTTGGGGAACAGCTGACGTTAGAATAAACTGAAATAAAGAAAACCGCATTAGAACTTAGTTCTAATGCGGTTTTGGCAATAGAACAAGCAAACGCATAAATGTGTCTATTGCCATTTCTATATTACCCTCGTCTTATTTTTTTATGCGAGGTAAATTTTAAGAAAATTCAACAATTATCTTTAATTACGGATACTTGACAGGAACCAGCCCGTGCAAGTATACTAATAGAAATAATATTATCGGAAATATCATAATAATATTTTAATAGTATTATGATATTAGCGATTGATTGTCCAAAATTTTGGAGAAATCGTGGAGGGGTAAAAAAATGAATACAAAAAAATGTGTAAATTGCGGCGCTGACATTCCGGTAGATGCGGCATTTTGCAGCTTTTGCGGTTCCGCAACAGGCCAGCAAAACCAGGCTCAGCCGCAGCAGCCTGTTTTTTCGGCGCAAAATTATCAGGACTTTTCCCAGCCCCAGCAGCCTTACGGACAGCCTCAGCAGCCCTTTGGACAGGATCCGGGTCAGCCCCAGTATCAGTATATGCCGAATCAGCAGCCATTCGGGCAGCCTTATCAGCAAAAAAGCAAGCTTGCGGCAGGCCTACTTGGAATATTCCTCGGTGGCTTTGGTATACATAACTTTTACCTTGGCTACCAGAATAAAGCTTTGATTCAATTGCTGGTGTCCCTGATTGCAGGCCCATTAACCTGCGGTATTGCTGCAATTGCCATGAGCATTTGGGGCCTTATTGAAGGGATTCAGATTCTAACCGGCAGCATTAATGTAGATGCTAACAACGTTCCTCTGAAAGACTAAAAACAGATTAAAATACTATTTGAGAGAACCCTGAAAAAAGGGTTCTCTTTTTTTGTTCTACTTTTTTAGCTTGTCTCATATTCTATAACGAGGTGAGGACAGGCATGGATGAATTTGAACAGGCAACCGCCTATATTCCGGCAGAAA
>DUMT01000076.1 GCA_012839705.1 Clostridiales bacterium
GCGGTGGCGGAATACGAAAACGGCCCCGCCAGCATCGGATATACATACAATTATTACATAAACAACCTATATAAAAACGAAAACATCAAAGTAATCAAAATCAACGGCGTATCCCCCACCAATGAAAATCTTATCAGCGGCGCCTACGCCTTTTCAACAAGCTATTATGCGGTTATCCGAAAAAACGAACCCCAGGAATCACCTGCCAGGAAACTTCGGGATTACCTGCTCACTAAGGAAGGTCAGGAGATAATCGCCATGGCAGGCTATTGCAAGGCGGTGAACTGATATGACCGAATACAGGGCAAGAAATATATCACTCATCATAATTGCTTTGGAGGTTATTTTATTATTCCTTATGATACGGACATTTTTCGGTTATCAGATAAACGAGGTTAAAATAGAAGGCATTAACCCCCGACCGGAGCTAATCTTCTTTCTGCTTGTGTTTGCGGGGCTTGGCATACTGATAATTTTAAGCGCATTTTTCAAACCGTTGTTTTATTTTTTATTGGTTTTGCAAATCGCCTTTTCTGTTTATCTTCTCTATTCATCCCGCTACCTTTCCGGAGTATTGATTTTTGGGCTCCTTGCAATGATGCCCCCTGTTTTATATTTGACTGCAAAGACCATAATAAGGTTTAAAACATGAAAGAGGTGAACTGATATGAACGAATACAAAGCGAGGAATTTATCTTTAATCATATTTTCCCTGGAGGCAATTGCCGCTCTCCTGTTAATACTGAGAGTTCTTGAAGATAGTATCAAAAGGCTTTCAACTGCAGGCTCTAGCCCCAACCCTGCATTAATCATAATCTTGCTTGTATTTCTGGGGCTTGGCATACTGATAATATTAAGCGCATTTTTCAAACCCTGTTTTTATTTTTTAATTGGCTTAAACATAGCCTTGTGCATTTATCTGATTTATCTATCCCTTCAGTCTATCGGGCTATTGCTCCTAGTGCTCTTAGTATCGATTCCTTCTTTAACATATTTTACAGCTAAAGCTGTATGCCGGTTTTGAAACCCTGCTTATTCTAAGGCATCCCTGTTTGAATGAAGGGATGCCTTTTTTAAGTTGAATTCGGGATAAAAATCTATTATACTGGTTTATGGTTTTACCAGTAAAAATGCCGCAGTATCCAGCGGTCAAAATTTTATATTGTTTAAAAGGGAGAGGTTGCCATGAAAAAAATCGCAGCTATGTTTTCAACTTTATCCGCAGTGCTGTTGAACATTCCCGCATATGCTCAAACGGTTGTGCCCACCGGCGAAAGGCTCAACATAGTCCCCTACATACTTGCCGCCGTGGCGGTTGTCCTTATTGCAGCATTAGGTTGGCTGACATACCTTTCCAAAAAGAATAAGTAACCCGATTCAGGTCAGGAGATTACCATGTTTCGATTTATTAAAAGCAAAAAAACTAATATAGCCTGTATCCTTCGGGCAGCGGCCGCTGCAACAGGGATTCTTTACGCCTGCTGCCTTTGGGCGTTTGCCGCGCCTGCCGGATATGTGAACAGGCGGCTTTGGCTTGCAAACGAGCCGGACGGCCAGTCACCCTATGTCATGTATTACATTAACGGCACAAAACAGCCGTCCGGAACCATCAATTGGGTCGACGGAAGGAATTCAGGCAAAGCTATATACCTTTCAGGCCATGGAGAATATCTCGATGTGGATTACACACAGTTGCAAATCCACACCATGACCATTGCCGGCTGGTTCTACTGGAAAGGTGCGGCGGATGGCATGGATGAAGAGTCCATGTATTCCCAGCGGCTTTTTACCCTTGCCCACAGCAAGGATACCTGGCTGTCGGTTATGCCCCATACCAGAAAAACCGATGTTAAAGGCGAAAACGGCGGCATTCTGGACGGGGTTTACATGGCTTTTTCAATGGGCAAGGGCAATGAGAAGGTATTTTACGAATTTTTCAACCCCGCTGAAGAGGGAAAAATTCACTACGGTTTACCCCTTAACGAATGGCACCATGTCGCCCTGACCATGGACGGGCAATGGCTGCGCCTATATATTGACGGGCAGCTTTGGTTTGAAAGGCTGCTGGTTCTTGGCGTTGAGGAAATGAGAAACAACTACCTTTTGATAGGCGGCGGAATCTGGAACGAGCCAACTTTCAACGGCCTTGTGGATGATTTGGCCATATACAGCTTTGCCATGAATAAGGAGCAGATAAAAATGCTGTATCTGGATACCGACCCGCTGGAGGAAGGCGCCACCCTGCCCTCAACCTCAGCACCCTCCCTGCCCTCACCACCCGAAACCACAACCCGGGCACCGGAGAAGGGGGACATTTTATGTATGCCGCCGTGGTTATTTTACCTGGCAATCGGGCTGCTGGCGGTATTTGTGATTTTATCCGTGCTCTTAAACGCCCTCAAGCCCGGCAGCACAAAGGATGACAGCGGCGAAGGAGGGGAAAACCAGTGACGCATTTTAAAAAAATCGCAGCAACTGCGCTGGTAGTTTTAACCCTTGCCGTTATAAACACCTTTGCGGTAACCCCTTCTGAATCCAACTTTGATGGCCCCGATAACGATTACTCCAAAATTTACACCATAACCGAAAAGGACGGGGAAGGCAGGATAGACGAAAAACCCTCAAAACGGGTGTTTTGGGAATACCCACAGCTTCATGCCGGGCAAACCCGCACCGGAAAACTGTATATAAAAAACGAGACCGGCAACACCCTTGACTTATCCCAGTCATCCATCAACCTTCCTTATGGCAATCAGCAGGCGCTTTTATATATCACAACCCTTAAAATCACGGTTGCCACCACCGGCGGTGAGATTCTGTACCAGGGAAGCTACGGCGATATCGCGGGAAGGCATATATTCCCGGATATTAAACCCGGGGAAACCCTGGAATACAGCATTACTTTAAGCTGCCCCTTCAATTACGAAGGAGACCCGGCAAAAGGTACGGCGGCTGTTGAGTGGAGAATAAAAGCAGCGGCCGAGAGCTCTAATGAAAACAACCAAAACAAAACAGTTTTGATTTTGTGCCTGTCCTCCTTCGTAATTATCTCCGGGTTATTCATAATAAGCTTTATCCGTTCAAGGTCAAAACAGCCAAATTAACAAAAATAGGCATAAAAATTACAATCAAAAAATTGTATACTAATTCTAAACCTTATCCTACTTTCTGAAAGGGCTTATTAAATGAACAGAAATCCTCGTTATACCAGCAACTCAAAAAATGTAAAGAAAAGGCGCAAAAATAAATCCTTCGCAAGGAAGAGAATCGCAGCATTAACCCTTTTGGTGCTTTGCGTGGGGCTGGTTGTATTTCTCGGCTGGCAGGTGGCGCATAACATTTCAAGGGCGATTGCCACAGGCGACCAGCCTGACCCGCAGCTTTCCAAAACCACCGAGCCTCCGGCAACTACCACCACCCATCCCACTATCTCAGTCAGCGCCACCCTTGCTTCCCCCAGGATTCTGGTTTATGACGCCACCCATTCCGCGGTGCTATACAGCCAGAATCCCGACGAAAAATGCTATCCCGCAAGCCTGACCAAACTGCTCACCGCAATAATCGCCACCGAGGAATGCACGCCTGACGAAATATTCACCGTCGGCAGCGAGCAGTCCTTTGTAAACGCCAATTCAAGCAGGGCTTATATTTACAAGGGATACAAGCTCACCAGGGATATGATTATCGACGCGCTGCTGCTGCCTTCAGGGAATGATGCTGCGTACACGATAGCCGCCCACGTCGGCAGAAAGCTGCTGAACAACCCGGAAGCCAGCGATATAGAGGCGCTTTTCGCCTTTGCTGACAAAATGAATGAGAAGGCGAAGGAGTTTGGAGCGGTAAACAGCCATTTTTCAAATCCGGACGGGTATTTTGCCGAGGACCATTACACCACCGCCTCGGATATGCTCAAAATCGCCCTTGCAGCAATGAAATACGACAACATCCGGCAGTCTGTGGCGAAGAAGAGCGTGACTTACACCCTCCCCTCAGGTCAGAATATAACTTTCAGAAATACCAACCTTTTGATAAACCCCAATTCCAACTACTATTTCGAGGGTGCAACAGGGCTGAAAACCGGCTCCACCGATGAATCAGGATACTGCGTCGTCGCTACTGCCCAAAGGGACGGCGTTGAAATAGTGGCTGTGGTTATGGGCGGGCCCACGGACGGGGACCGCTGGAAGGATACAATCGCTGTGTTAAACCAGGCCTTTGCAATCCATCAAACCCAGCCCGCAAATTAAAGTTAAAAACAAACGCCCGCTCAAAGCGGGCGTTTTTTAATACTTCTCTTTCACAAAACAACCGGAGTATGGTTAAAAACCGTTTTATTTTACATCGCTGCGGGATTGAGCCCTTTTTGAAAGCAGGTAAAACACCCCCGCAAGGATAATCCCTGCCAGCGTCACAATTGCGAAAAGCTGCCAGTTGACTGTGGAAATCAGTTTAATATCAAATTCCCCGTTATCCGGGTTCTGCAGCTTTGAAAACACAAGGGCGGTATCTGTTATTACCGCAGCCCCCGCAATGATTTTTGATATCCCGGAAAACAGCAAATCCCTGCGGGACGCCTTGTCCCTGAGCCTTGGGCGTGATAAGGATTCCCCGCGGAAATCTATCAGCCTTGAGATTATCACCCCGCCGATTACGGTAACCAGGGTTTCGGGAACCATGTATGTAGCGTTGTAAATAAAGGAATATACAACCGCCTGGGCTGCGGGGATTGAAATATCCCTCCATACGGTGAATCCCACCACCACATGGGCAAGGTACCGAAATACGCAAACCAGCAGGGTGCCAAGCGCTAAGCCCGCCGACTGGCTTTTCATAAACCGGAATAATCCACCAAGCCCCAGGACGGTGAATGCCACGACATAATCCAGCAAAATTATCGCCGCAACCGCCCCGGCGGAAGTGCCATACGACAGGTTGTTCAGCCCCAGCAGCATCTGCAGCAGGCTGAAGGCGAAGGCGGTAAACAGCCCCCAAAGCGTGCCCCTGCGGTATGCCACCAGTATCACCGGCAGCATGCTGAACAGCGTGACACTGCCCCCGTAGGGCAGGCGCACAATCTCAATCATGCTGAGTATTGTTGCGCAGGCAAGCATTATGCCGCTTTCTGTAAGAAGAAGTGATTTGTTGGTTTTCATATTTCTTTCTCCTTTCGCTTTTTGCCGGAAAGGAGGTGCAGTTTAACAAAAAAACCTCCATAAAATGGAGGTTGCAACAGCCGAAAAACAGGCCGATTAAACATCCCTCCGCCGGCATTATCCGGATCAGGTTTAAGGGTTCGAAGCCTGCGGGCTTCATCTCAGCCGGCCCAGTCGCCAGCACCCCTTGTTTAACTTCTTAATATTAAATTATTAAGTTCCGTTTTCTACATTTATTATACGATTATCAAAAATATTTGTCAAGACTTAAAAACAGCCCCGGTGAATATCAGGGCTGTTTTGTTGTGCTATTCGGTTTTTACCAGGTGGCACAGATGGGCAATTCCCGGTATGCTCTCCCCCTGTTGCGACGAGGTTGGGGACATGAGGGCGCCGGTGGCTATGAACAGTACATTCTTTAGCTCGCCCGACGTCATCTTGCTCAAAATATAGGAGCAAAGCACCGAAGCGGAGCAGCCGCAGCCGGAACCGCCGGCGTGGACGTCCTGCCTGCTTCTGTCATACAGCATCATCCCGCAGTCCGAATAGTTTGCGCCCAGCTGGAAACTCTTGCGCTCCATAAGCTCCCGGAAAAGCTCCGACCCGATGGCTCCCAAATCGCCGGTGACAATCAAATCATAATCATCCGGCCTTGTGCCGGTATCTATTAAATATGCGTTGAGGGTTTCGGCAGCGGCGGGAGCCATGGCGGCACCCATGTTGTTGGTGTCATTTATGCCGAAATCGGTGATATACCCTACCGTAACATCCGCTATTTTCACCCCGTTTCCACCAAACCCCACAATAACCGCTCCGGCGGCTGTGGCGGTCCATTGGGATGTGGGCGGGCGCTGGCCCCCGTATTCAAGGGGGAACCTGAACTGCCTTTCCGCGGCACAAAAGTGCGATGAGGTAATTGCCGCGCAAATATCCGCGGCCCCGCTGTCCACAAAGATTGCGGCTAACGCCAGGGTCTGGGCCATGGTGGAGCAGGCGCCAAACTGCCCCATCAGCGGCACCCCGAATTCCCTGAGCCCGAAGGTTGAGGCTATGCTCTGGTTTAACAAGTCACCTGCAAACATGTAGTTTACCTGGGAGGGGGAAATCCCTGCTTTGTTCAAAGCCCGGGTAAAAGCCTCCCTTTGCAGCGCGCTTTCCGCCTTTTCCCAGGTTTTTTCGCCAAGGGTGGTGTCCTCAAACACCATGTCGAAATAGCGTCCTAAGGGGCCTTCCCCCTCCTTTTTACCCACAACCGCCGAGTACCCAAGTATGGTAGGGCGCCCCGACAAAGTCACAGTATACTGCCCTTTCCGTTCCGGCATGTACTCGTCCTCCTTATTTCAGCATATTCAGCAGATTCAAAATCAGCCCGTAAATAATCGACGCGGTTATCCCGTAAACCAGCACCGGCCCCGCGATCTTAAACATATTGGCTGCCAGCCCCAGCACCAGCCCTTCGGTTTTAAATTCGATTGCAGGGGCAACAATAGAGTTGGCAAAGCCTGTAATAGGTACAATGGTTCCCGCTCCGGCATGTTTTGCGATGCTGTCGAACACATCCAGCGCCGTGAGGATTGCGCTTGCCGCTATCAGGGTTGCGGAACCAATCAGCCGCGCATTGTCAAGCTCAATGCCCGATTCCATGGCAAGGTTGGTTACCACCTGCCCTATGGCGCAAATCAGCCCGCCTATCAAAAAGGCGAAAATACAGTTTTTCAGCACGGGAGAGCGAGGTGATACCTTTTCACTGAGTTTTCGATATTCCTGGCTGGTTACCTCCATAAACCTTCTCCTCTCTTTTGCCTGTTGTTTTCAATATTTTCTCCGAAACTCCTTTTGTTTATACAGCAATAAAATTTAAACTGTTTGAATCAATTGTAACAATAATTAAAAGTCTTCATAGAATGGCATGAGAGCAGAAGAAAGGGGGGCAAAACATAATGTGTCTTAAAAACCTGTTTGGAGACAATGAATGCACATGGATCCTTTTCATCATCATCCTGATTCTCCTTTGCTGCAACAATGACAACGGATGCTGCTAAGCCAGGTCTTACATCTAAAAAGAATTAACAGATTACTTAAAGGCAAACCCAATTTAAACAGCAATCCAGCAGTCTTACCCCCAACCAAATCCCGCCGGGAAACGGGCGGGCATACTGACCAGGCAAAAAGGCGCCGCGCGGCTGGTTCCCCCACAGCCGCGCGGCGCTAATGGTTTTTTGTTAAATTTCGATTTAATCCAGCTTATTCATTGTAAGGCCGGTAATAAGCTTTGGATAAAAATAAGTTGATTTCTGGGGCATTTTTTCTCCCGCCAGGGCAACATCCCTGATTTCGGTAACACGGGTGGGGTTCAGCACAAACCCGCACTGGAATTCCCCATTGTTTACCCTCTCCAGCACTTCGCCAATATCTCTGGTATAAGCCAGGCTGCGCTGGTTTGCCATGTTTTCCCTGTCAATCCCCATCAGCCGCTCCAGCACCAGCGTATGCAGTATGGTTACATCGAGAGTGCGGGATGCGGGGGATAGCTTCGGCAGCAGGCTGTCCATAACCGATGAATCCTTAAGGGTAAGCAGGGTAAAGCTGCTGCCGCCGGTGTAAAACCCGAAGGCATGGAGATTGGAATCATAGGCTTTTGAAAGGGCCTCATCCATCAATGATATATCGATATTCCTGGTTATATCAAAATACTTTTCGCATTCACTGATTATGCGGTTTGGCTCGAAATCCCCGATGCCCCTCACCATACGGTGGGTGGGGAATACCACAAGCCCGGGATGGTTCATCTCAACCATCACCATCATTACATAATCGGACGGCGCCCCTTCCTGCACGCCCTTTTCCCGCAGGTAGTTGCGGTAGTTCAGGGCGGTTTCATACCTGTGGTGCCCGTCGGCGATATACAGCTTTTTATCCCTCATGTGGCTGCTTATTAAGGAGATTTTCTCCTCATCGGTTATCGCCCAAAGCCTGTGGGTAAGCCCCTGATGGTCTGTCATGGAGGCAACCGGCTGGACGCCGGCAATCAGGGAAGCTATATCAAGGCAATTGCCCGGCTCGTCCATATACAGGGAATAAATGCTGCTGAAATTGCAGTTGGTTGCCTTCATAAGGTTAAACCTGTCGGTTTTCGCCTTGGACAGGGTTTCCTCATGGGGAAGCACAATGCCTTTTTCAAATTCCTCAAGTTTTACCTGACCTACCAGCCCCATAACCCTTCGCCTTAAATTATCCTTTTCCAGCGAGAACTCGATTTCATACACATAAAACGCGGGCTTTTCATCCTTTTTAAGTATCCCGCCTTCAAGCCAGGATTTCAGGGTTTCCCCGGCCTTAGCATAGGGGTCCTCCCCTTCCCTGGGGAGTTCAAGCCTTATTACATTGTAAGGGTTGCGCTCCAGGTATTCCCGGCGCTGCTCCTCGCTGATAATGTCATATGGTGGGCAGGTGAGCTCCTCTATATTTCCTGCTGCAGGGGTAAACCGCAGTGCGCGGAATGGGCGAACCTCTGCCATCTTAAATCATCCTTTCTTTTTGCTTGTATAATCTGAAATCAAATACAGTAATGGTTACAGCCTTTCGACAACCTCGCCCTGCCGTTTGTAAATGCATCCGGCAGGGACAAACCCCCGTACCGATGACAGCGGATAAATGCTGGCGCCCTTGCCTGCAACCGAGCCGGGATTCAAAACGGTGCCGCAGCCAACCTCCACATTATCCCCGAGGATTGCTCCGAACTTTTTCATCCCCGTAGGGAGCTTTTCGCCATTAAAGTTAATGCTGACAAGGGTTTTGTCGCTTTTAACGTTGGAGGTGATTGAGCCAGCGCCCATGTGGGCTTTATATCCCAGGATGGAATCCCCCACATAATTGTAATGGGGCGCCTGGACGCAGTCGAACAGGATTACATTTTTAAGCTCGGTAGAGTTGCCCACCACCGCATTTTTGCCGACTATGGCGCTTCCGCGGATAAAAGCGCAATGCCTGATTTCCGCACCCTCGCAGATAATTACGTCGTCCCCGATAAAAGCCGACGGGGCAACCGACGCAGTTTTATGTATCCACACTCCGGGGCGAGGGGAATCGTACTCATCGGAAGGGAGTGTGGGGCCTATTGATTTGATGAAATCCTTAATCCCGGGGATTGCCTCCCACGGATATTCGGTTTGGCTGAGGAGCGGCCAGGCTATTGAGTTGCCTTCCTCAAAAAGTGCGCTGGTGTAAAGCTGTGGTACCTTGTATTCGTACTTGCCCATAACCATCATATCCTTTGCAAAATTTCAAACTGAGTTTACTTTATCATCCTTTAAAGCCATAATCAAGATTTTTTATTAAAATCATCTTTTCACTACAGATTTTATTGAGCTTTAGCGGCATCTATGCTAAAATTATACAAAATCAGAAAGCGGGTGTGATGTTATTGGCTTTAACTGTGCAGAATGTAAGCAAATCCTTCGGCAGCAAAAAAGCTGTTGACAACCTGAGCTTTGAAATCAGCCAGCCCGGCGTTTTCGGCCTGCTTGGCACAAACGGCGCCGGCAAAACCACCACCATCAGGATGATTCTTGGAATTATCCCGAAGGACGAAGGGGTAATACACTGGGACGGGAAGGAAATCACCAGCAAAACTGTCCGGTACGGGTACATGCCCGAAGAAAGGGGCATATACCCTAAGGTTAAAATCCTGGAGCAGCTTACGTATTTCGGGCAGCTTCGCGGAATGAGCCGCCACGACGCGGCAAAAGCCGCTAAATACTGGCTTGAAAGGCTGGGGGTCGCAGAATACCAGAATACATTAGCGGAAAAGCTGTCCAAGGGCAACCAGCAGAAAATCCAGCTTATCGCCGCAATTATCCACGACCCGGAGCTTATTTTCCTTGATGAGCCTTTCAGCGGGTTGGACCCTATTAACACCGATGTTTTCAAAAATATTATCGAAGAGCTTATAAGCCAGAATAAAATCATAGTGATGTCCAGCCATCAGATGTTTACCATCGAGCAGTATTGCAGGGATTTGGTTATCCTCAACAAAGGCTGCACCGTTTTAAAGGGCAACCTGCGCGCCATCAAGGGGGGGTACGGGCATACAAACCTGTCCCTTGGCTGTTCACCTGAAGCCTTTGAAAAAGCGCTGCCTGTTGCCGAAAGGCTCGGGATTAAGCTTATCGAAAAGAGGGCAAACGCTTACGAATTCAAGATTAACGGCGATGAATCCGCCCATGCCTTCCTCAGGGAGCTTGTTGACAGCGGAATCTGCCCCGACAGGTTTGAAATAAGGGAGCCTTCGCTGCATGAAATTTTTGTCGAGAAGGTAGGTGCGGCAGAATGAGAGATATATTTACTGTATTTTCGTTCACCCTGAGGGACAATGTGCGCAAAAAATCTTTTATCATTATCACCACTATCGTACTGGTGCTAATCCTTGGGGCATGCGCCCTGCCGTCCCTGCTGCAAGGCGGTTCCGAATCCGAACCCGGCACAACACCAGGCGGCCAGCCTGGTTCAGGCAATGTACCGGTTGAAAAGGCATATCCCTGTTATGTAATCGACACGGATAACACAATCCCCGGTGTAATTAATGCCCTGTCTGCCGCTTTCCCCCATATCGAGTTTAAAGAGGGCAGCTCAAACCAGGTGGATGAGTATAAAAAAATCGTGGAAGAAAGCTCCGCCATCATTATGGAGATAGCCAAAGGCGATATTTTGCCAGAGCTGAAATTCACAGTCAAAAGTATATTCACTTCCGCACCAACGAATGAGATTAAAGAGGTTATACGACAGTACCTGGTATCCGGCGCCATGACCAAAGCCGGGGTTGATGAAGACCTGCAGAAAATGGCGATGTCGGATATCCAGTATTCCACAATTCCTTTAAAAATGGACGCCACAGGGTATACAGCCGGCATTTTAATCACCATGATTATGTTCTTTGCGGTGTATTTCTACGGATATGGCGTCGCCATGTCGGTGGCATCCGAGAAAACCTCAAGGGTAATGGAAACCCTGATTGTGTCGGCAAAACCCTCCCGCATCTTACTCGGCAAGTGCATTGCCATGGGGGCTTTAGGGCTTATCCAGCTTTCCCTGTTCATCCTCGCCGGAGTGCTTGGATATAACCTGCTTATCCCGGAAAACTTCACGATTTCGGGAATGCCCATCGAGTTCCCATCCTTCAGCGTTTCCACAGCCCTGCTGTTACTTGTGTACTTCCTCCTGGGCTACTCGCTTTATGCCATGATAAACTCGGTGTGCGGCGCCACCGTCAGCCGCTCGGAAGACTTGCAGACAGCCATGATGCCTTCCGTCTTAATCAGCCTTACCGCATTTTACGCCGCATATTTTGCAACGCTCATGCCTGACAGCGGCAGCGCCAAAAAGATTTTAACCTATATCCCCTTTACCTCGCCTTTCATAATGCCTTCCCGGCTGCTTAATGAAACGGTAGGGGCAGTAGATATTCTAATCTCAGTCCTGCTTTTAATTGCGGCTATCGTGCTGGTTTCACTGCTGTCGATGAAATTCTACCAGGCATCGGTACTGCATTACGGGCAAAGGTTTAAATTGAAAGATTTCCTGAAGAACAGGTAAAAAATAAAGGGAGCCACCCGGCTCCCTTTATTTTTTGCTCCCCTTAATTCTTACTCCAGAGCTCTGCCAAGCCCTGCCTTCACCAGGGCGCGCTTTAAAGGCTGATACAAAATAATTGCACCCACAATAGAAAAACCTGCATTTATAATTGATGCCGGCATGCTTAAAAGGGATGTTGTAACCGCCGCGTTAAACTCAGAGCCCTGGATTAAAAGCCCTAAAACCTTGGTAGAAAAGTATCCAACCAGATTCCATGCCATACCCGTTACCGAGCCCATGGCAGCGTACATCAGCTCCCTGTCAAAAAACGGGTATTTAAAAGACAACAGCGCAATCAGCAACAGCAAAAGCCCCAGGATAAACATAAAAAGATATGCCACAAATGAAACCTTCTCAAACCCTGCCCAACCGCTGATTTTGCCGGCAAGGATAATGCCGCCTAAACAGAAGCTTACTGCAGAAATAATAAAAAGCGGTATTCTGGGCTTGCCGCCATCGTTCTTGCGCCCCCTGCTGAAAACAAGCCCCGTGAAAAAACCAATTCCGAACTTTAAAAGCATATTTTTCGGAGCCTCAATAATATACCCCTGTGTAATATCATACAGCCCCAACCCTATGGCGCCTGAAAGCCCTCCCTGCCATCCGCCAAGCAACAGGGCGGCAAGGACTACCACCATATTCCCGGGATGGACAAAGGGTTTGCCGGATGGCGCAGGGTATGGGATATGTATCACCAACGGTGCAAGATAAGCCAACGCCGCAAAAAGTGCCATCAAAACCATGCGAAGCAGTTTTTTGTCAATTCGGTTCAATTTTCTACCCTCCACAGTATTACAATAATACTTTTAGTTTCAAAATACTATCATATGACGTGGTAATGTCAAGCAAAAAAGACAAATTATCCTGAAATTTAACATAACAGACAATTTAAATTCATAAGTTGTACATTTTTTGTTTACGGTTATTACACAAGCATGGTGTATCATATACTCTAACGTGGAAAGGAGGGAGGCAGGGTTTTTAACTGATGTAATTAAGGATGTAAATTTTGACTTTAAGGATAAAACCTGCTAAAAAATCTAATCCGCCAAAAATCTGATAAAATTTTTATTTCTGTGCTGTTATAATCCGGTATGTTTGGCACATATTAAGGCGGTAGAAAGGGCATGGTTACAATGGAAAATTTTGAGCCGAATGTTCTTGTATGCGTCACAGACCAGCCTTCAAGTGAACGGCTGATACGTGCCGGCGCCGAAATCGCAAAGGAGAACAACCTGGCATTGAATGTTGTATCGGTGCTCCCCAAAAGCTTTGTTTCGGAAAGCACCGCAAAAATACTCCAAGGTCTTTATGATACCGCGAACTCCCTGGGGGCCGAAATGTTCTTTTATTTTAACAGCGACCCGGCGCTGACCATAGCCGTCCACGCAAGGAAAAAGGGGACTGTACATATTGTAAGCGGAAAACCGGGGGCCAACAGCAATATGTTCATCGAAACTATACGGGGCCTGCTTCCCCAGTTGCCGCTGTCAATCGTGGATTCAGACGAGCGAATTATAACAATTCCGGCTGTATCAACCGCAAATCAGCCTTCGAGATAAATATGAAAGGATATATAATCACCATCCCTCCCTAATAAAGGTACACATAAAAAGATACCGCACACAGCGGTATCTTTTTATGTTTCCTCCGGTTCGGCTATATTCTTGGTATTCCTCATATTTTCCTGACGGAAGAAATCCTTTAAATTTTCCATTGCCTTGCTTAATACCCCTATCTCATCGATGGTCAGCTGTTCGGAAACGGCCTTTACCATTCTCCTGTGGAACCGGCGGTGGACATATGAAAGGGAACGGCCCTTATCTGTCAGGTACACCCTCACGACCCTTCTGTCGTCTCCTGACCGCTCGCGCTTAACCAGACCTTTTTTCTCCAGGCGGTTTATGGTTATTGTCATGGTACTGACAGTGACCATCATGGCAGAAGCCAGTTCAGAAACTGTACATGGTTCACTTTTCCCAATGGCATCCAGAGTATGCACTTCGTTAACCGTCACTTCACTTCCCGCCACCAGCCTTAAGGACTGCTCCTCAATCTTCAATATTTCATTAAATGTTTCCACCAGGAGGTGATTAAGCACTTCCAAATGCTTTTCCAAAAAAATCCCTACTTCCGTAATATATAATGCGTAATAATTTAAACGTAATATATAATGCGTAATAATTTAAAGTAATTAAGGAGAATAATAATACGTTAAACTTTAAACAAAGTATAACATATGAAAAAATTTTTTGAAAGGAGTAAATTTCAGAATTGTCAATTTTCCACAATACCATATCCGCGATTTAAACCAGCCTTTAGGTTGATATCGCCCCCAAATGATATATACTTTTTGGAAAATTATGATATAATAGCTTTTGAATTTATAAATCAACTTCAAATTCGATGGTTTAATCTTTACTTCTTGGAGGTTGTTAAAATGGCCTACACTCCTGCGGAAAACAGATACCAGCAAACCGTATACAGGCGGGTCGGAAGGAGCGGGCTGATGCTTCCCGCCATATCCCTCGGCCTTTGGCACAATTTCGGAGGGACAAGCGTGTACGAAAATGCCCGCGCTATACTTCTCCGTGCCTTTGACCTGGGAATCACCCATTTTGACCTCGCCAACAACTACGGGCCGCCCCCCGGCTCGGCTGAAATAACCTTCGGGCGGGTTTTGGCAAACGACCTTCGCCCCTACAGGGACGAAATCATAATTTCCACCAAGGCAGGCTATCGGATGTGGCCCGGGCCCTACGGGGAGTTTGGCAGCAGAAAATACCTTTTAGCCTCCCTTGACCAGAGCCTGAAACGGCTTGGGGTTGATTACGTGGACATTTTCTATTCCCACCGCTACGACCCGGACACCCCGCTGGAGGAAACCATGGGGGCTTTAGCCTCAGCCGTCCACTCAGGCAAGGCACTTTATGTTGGGATATCCAACTATGGGCCGGAGCAGACCAGGGAAGCCGCCAGAATACTGAAGGAAATGGGGGTACACTGCCTTATTAACCAGCCCCGCTACAGCATGCTGGACAGGACACATGAAAAGAACGGGCTGTTTGAAACCCTGAGTGAGCTTGGCATAGGCAGCATTGTATTCTCTCCCCTTGCCCAGGGGCTTCTGTCCGACAGATATCTGAATGGAATTCCGCAGGATTCCCGGGCAGCCAAAAACGTATTCCTCAAGGAGCGGGACATTACCCCCGAAAAACTGGAGGTTGTTAGGAAATTAAGGGAAATCGCCCTGTCCAGAGGGCAGTCCCTAAGCCAAATGGCTTTGTCCTGGGTGCTGCGGGAAGGGTTTGCCACCTCTGCCCTTATCGGCGTGTCAAGCGTGGAGCAGCTTGAGGAAAACCTCGCCGCGGTGCACAATCTCAGCTTTACTGAAGAGGAACTGAAACTAATCGACGAGGTTGTATCATAACATGACCCGGCGTTTTTCCGCCGCCATACCCACTGCCGCGACGTCTGCCCTGGCCGTCGCGGCAGTGTGGGTGCTGGCCCTTTCCATATACGGTTTTTACCCCTTCGGCTCAAAGTCAGTTTTGATAACCGACCTCGGGCAACAGTACATCGAATACCACGGGGCTTTTTATGACGCCGTGGCAGGTAAAGGCAGCCTGCTTTATACATGGGACACAGGGCTTGGCATGAATTTTGCCGGGATTTATGCCTATTACCTCGCAAGCCCTTTTACATGGCTTATTTTCCTCTTTCCCCGCAAACAAATCACCGAAGCGGTGCTGTTTATCATATCCGCAAAAATCGCCGCGTCGGGTTTTACATTTTCGCTGTACCTGAATAAGGAACTTCAGGTAAAAGGGCTGTTAAACACCGCCTTTTCGGCGATGTATGCCCTGTCCGGCTATTCGGTAGTCTTCTTTTTCAACCTTATGTGGCTGGATTCGGTCATCCTGCTTCCCCTTGTAATCCTGGCGGTTAAAAATATTATAAACAACAAAAGCTATCTGCCTTTAACCCTGGCTTTTGCGTTTTTGTTTATCGCAAACTTCTACACCGCTTACATGGTTGGGGTTTTCGCCACCCTGTATCTGGCTGCAAGCCTTTGGATTGAGGGCAGGGGTTTTAAGGAAAACAAAGAATCCACACTCAAATTCATCAAAGCCGCAGCCCTTGCAGCGGGGGTTTCCGCCTTTGTGACCCTGCCCGCCGCTTTCGCCCTTGCCGACAGCCAGGGTACACTGTCAAAAGACTCTGTTTTCCTGGGATTTATGACCGACCCATTTACACTGATTGTAAAAATGGGTTTTGGCGCCTATGATTCGGTCACAGATTACGGAACCCCTTTTTTATATTGCGGAATCCTGACCCTGGGGCTAATCCCTGTCTGGGTAATGCACAAAGGGATTCCTGATCGGGAAAAGAAGGGTTTTGCATTCCTGTTAATCACAATGCTGGCAAGCATGATTCTAAGCCTGCTGGATTACCTGTGGCACGCCGCTGAAAACCCCGTGTGGTTCCCCTGCCGTTACAGCTTTACATTAATATTCCTCCTGATTTCCTGCGCCGCCAGGGCTATAAGCACACCTGCGGGCATGGATATTAAAAAAATAATTGCAGGTTTTATAACTGCCCTTAGCCTGGTTGCCATATCATACCTTTTATCAAAGATTTTCGAGCGGGCTTTTACCGAGATTTATAAACCCATATCCAGCAATGTGGTTATTACCGCGACAGCCCTTTGCTTTTGCCTGGTTCTTTCCCTGATGGTATTAAAACTTAAAAAAATTTGGAGGCATACCGCGGTTTTGCTGCTGGCTCTTGCTGTATTGGCTGAACTTTTGGGAAATACGGTTGCCACTTTTAAAAACCTTGATACCGAACTTGGCTTTGAGGAAAGGGAAAGTTACGCCAGCTTTATTGACAGAGGGAACCAAATGCTTACCGCCTTAAATCTGGCAGACAAACAAAACGGCACTTCGGGCAGCAAATTTTACCGAGCAGAAAATACCCACGCCCGCAACCCCAATGAAGGCATGTCGGTGGGGTATCACGCGGCAAGCCATTACAGCTCCTTTTCAAGGAGGGAAACCTTCAGTTTTCTAAAAAGCTGCGGGATGTTCTGCCAGAGCGGGAATAAAAAATTCATGTATTACGGCTCCACATCAGCGCTGGATTCAATACTGGGTATAAAATATGTATTCAGTGATGACGAAAGGCGCTGGGGATATATCAACACCGGAATCAAGGCTGACGGCATTGCCCTGTGGGAAAACCCAAATGCCCTTCCCCTTATTTTCTTCGCCGGAAAAGCCGTTTTGGATGTAAAAGCCTCGGAATCCCCTTTCGATACGCTGAACAGCCTGCTAAACGGGCTGGATTACAGGCAAAACAACAGCGAATACTATTCCCCTATTGATGTCAGGGTGGAGTTTGAAAACTGCGAAACCGAGAAAAGGCCGGGCTACACATTTGTAAAGGCACAGGACACAGGCGCCGTAAAATTCATAATAACCAACCCCAAAAGGCAGCACGTGCTGTTTTTCTTAAAGAACAATTTTGCTGAAAACAAGGCGGTTTATTTAAACGGCAAACGGCTAAACCAGCTTGGCGAGAGGCTGATACGCGGGGTGATTGAACTTGGCGAGCTGGAGCCGGGCGAGCACGAAATTTCCCTTTTTGTTACGGGTAATAAAAACTGGTTTGCAAACCCGGTAGCCGCATCATTCAACGCCGGGCATTTTGAAAGCCTGGCAGGGGCATTAAAGGAAACCCCCGTATCCTTTACAGTTTCAAGCGGCAAATTTGGCGAGCCTGTTATCACAGGCAGTTTCACAGCGCCCCAGGATGGCGTGCTGTTCACCTCCATACCCTCGGACTGGGGATGGAGGGTTGAAATTGACGGAAAAAAAGTTAAGCCAAAAGAAGTTGCAAAGGCTTTTCTGGCATTTGCAGCCCTGAAAGGGGAGCATACCTTTAAACTCAGTTTCAGGCCCCGGGGGCTTGCTGCCGGATTTGCCATCACAGCCCTTTCCCTTGCCGTTTTCGCCTTATTATGTATTATAAAGCTGCTCAGCAGGCGGAAAGGCTAAATAGAGAAAAGCAAAAAAATTCCCCGTTTCA
>DUMT01000008.1 GCA_012839705.1 Clostridiales bacterium
CTATAACAAAAAGCCCTGTTCAAGCCTTAATTGAACAGGGCTTAAGACTGCAAAGAGCAAGCTATCAAACTTTAATATTTTAAATTTCAAGCAACTTAACCTGCAACGGAAGTTTAAATCCTCCAAAAGAGTTTTTAAATTTTGGTACTATAATCGGCTCGTTGTTTCTCATTGCTGACTCATGCGCACAAATACCGGCCGCTGCAATATTTCCAAAAAGCCTTTCATCAATCACATTCCTTGTCAGTATCAAATATTCCTATTGATTCAACATTTGGATGATATTTATATATTTCTGCAAAAAACCTCTAACCCAGTCCAACCAGAGCTACATTAATTTTTTTTATTCTTTTCTCCCTTATCAATTTATACTTCCCAGTTCATCAAAAACAGATTTTAAGCGAGGATACAGCTTTTTATACAAAACAAAATATTGTTCATAAACCTTAGCATTTTGCGAAGGCATTTGCGGCTCATTATACTGGACAACCGATTCGCAAGCCTGTTCAACACTTGAATATACACCAGTCCCAACACCCGCCAACAATGCAGCGCCAAGAGCTGCACCCTCATCAACTTTAAGAGTGGTAACAGGGCAACCATACAGGTCTGCCAACATCTGCTTCCACAAGGAGCTTCGTCCTCCTCCGCCGCAGACTATCATGCGCTCGATGGATACACCCAGCTCACGGAACACATCCAGGCATTCCCGCTGAGAGTATGCCACGCCCTCCATTACCGCCCTAATCAGGTGCGGGCGTCCGTGACGGGCGGAGAGCCCCACAAAGGCTCCGCGGCACAGGGGGTCCGGGTGGGGAGAGCGCTCACCCATCAGATAGGGCAAAAACAGCAGCTTATCCGCGCCAACAGGCACGCCAGAAGCCAGCTCATCCATTATCTTGTATGGGTCTACATTCTCCTGTTTAGCTTGTTCCACTTCTGCGCTGCAGCAGGTATCCCGAAGCCATTTGAGAGAAAGCCCCGCACTTTGAGTGCAGCTCATCAAGGTCCATTTGCCAGGTACAGAGGCACACAGGCTGTGTACCCTGCCTTCCATATCCAGTTGCAGTCCATCGGTAACAGCATAAATAACCGCAGAAGAACCGATTGTATTAAAGGCAATTCCCTGACGAACTATGCCGGTCCCGATTGCCGCCGCAGGGTTATCCCCCGCTCCAGCCACAACCGGTGTCCCTACCGGCAATCCTGTAGCAGATGCGGCTTTTGCATGTATAGTTCCGCTAAGCTCCGGCGACTCATACATCTTCCCTAATAAATTCCGGTCAATGTTAAATGCCGACAACAGCTCAGAAGACCAGCAGCGGTTTTTCACATCCATAAGCTGCATACCGGAGGCATCAGAAACCTCAGTGGCAAATTCGCCGGTCAGCCGATAGCGGATATAATCCTTGGGCAACAGTATATGGGCGCATTTTGAATAAATTTCAGGCTCGTGGTTCTGCACCCATAAGATTTTTGCGGCAGTAAAACCGGTCATGGCGGGATTAGCGGAAATTTCTATCAACCGCTTCTCTCCCACAATCCTGTTCATTTGCTGGACTTCTTCCCCGGTCCGCTGGTCACACCAGATTATTGAGCGGCGCAACAATCTGCCTTCCTTATCCAGCATAACCAGCCCATGCATTTGCCCTGAAAGCCCGACAGCAATCCTGTCATGGGCGGCTTCGGGGATTAACGCCAGCACAGCACGGATTCCATCCACCGTTGCCCGCCACCAATCCTCGGGGTCCTGTTCCGCCCAGCCATTTTGTGGCTGATACAGTGGATATTCCCCAGTATAGCTTGCCAGGGCTTTCCCATTTTCATTAAACAGGACTGTTTTAGTTCCAGAGGTACCGATATCTATACCTAATAAATACATATATTATAACCTCCGCTCTAAACATATTGAACTGCACAGCTGGCAGCTGTAATCGTCTGGCTGATGCCCTCCCACATATAATGTAATCCCTTCGTTTGGTTCCACTCGTTCACCCTTGTCCGTTACAACCTTTAGCCAGTATTGGGATACAGGAATCTCAATCTGGGCAGTTTCACCTGGGTTTAGCGTAACGCTGCCAATACCGCATAATTGGTAATTGGGGGCAGGATACCGGCTGTCACGCATTTTCGCATATACCTGCACCACTTCACGGCCGGCGCGGCAACCTGTATTTGTTACCTTTACAGAAACCCTGTATCCACCTTCAGCCGGAGTAATTTCAAAATCGTTGTAGCTAAAAGTCGTGTAGCTCAAGCCGTATCCAAAGGGGTACAGCGGTTTTTCTTTCAAATAGCGGTAAGTGCGTCCGTCCATGCAGTAGTCAGTAATATCCGGAATACTATTGCTTTCATGATAGAATGTAACCGGCAAGCGTCCGGAGGGGCTGACGCGACCAAACAGAATATCCGCCACTGCTTCACCGCCCCTGGCGCCAGGGTACCAAGCATGGAGTATGGCTTTGGCATGATCGTTTGCAATCCCAAGGTCCAGGCAGCTCCCCGCTGTGGCTACAACGATCACCCGGTCTGTTACCCTGCAAACTGCATCCACCAGGTTTTGCTGGCTCTTGGGCAAAAGCAGATTGTGTTTATCCCCGGCGGCATATTCGTTTGAAGCATCCCCTTCTTCGCCTTCAATTGTCGGGTCCAAACCAACGCATAAAATTGTCAAATCTGCCAAGCGCGCATACGCCACTGCTTCTGAAATGCGGTCATCCGGTTCAGAAGTGCCTTCAGTCCTGTCACGATAAAGGTGGCTGCCCATCACTACATTCACCCGGGCACCCGGAAGATAACGGCGAATACCGTCTGCGATGGTGACATATTCTCCGGCAGTACCGCAGTAATTGCCTTCCAACACCTTAATAGATTTGGCTATAGGACCAATAACCGCCACTGATTTAAGCTTAGAAGCATCTAATGGCAAAATACTATCCGCGTTTTTAAGTAGCACTATAGATTCCCGAGCCAACTCAAGATTGAGCATCTGATGTTCCGGGCAATCCACCACTTCAAGGGGGATATCAGCATAGGGGCGCTCATTTTCAAACTCGCCTAAAAGGAACCTGGTTGTCATCAGGCGGATAACTGAACGGTCAATATCCTCTTCAGAAATCATGCCCTTCTTTAAGGCTACAAGAATATTTCCGGATGCGTATACGCATCCGCAATTCAAATCACAACCTGCTTTTATTGCCATCGCCGCCGATTCGGGAGCTGATGATGTAACACGGTGGTTATTATGAAAATCAGCGATAGCGCCGCAATCAGATACCACATGCCCCTCAAATCCCCACTCGTCGCGCAGAATATCAGACAATAGCCGCTTGCTCCCGCAGGCGGGCTCTCCATTCACGCGGTTATATGCCCCCATGACGGCTTCAACTTTTGAATCTTTCACCAGCCTCTCAAAAGCAGGCAGGTAAGTCTCAAACAAATCATGGTCATCCACTTCTGCGTTAAAGGAATGCCGCAAAGCTTCCGGCCCGCTGTGAACTGCAAAATGCTTTGCACATGCTGCAGCTTTTAGAAATTCGCCATCCCCCTGAAGCCCTTTTACAAATGCCGTACCCATTGTAGCGGTAAGGAAAGGGTCTTCCCCATAGGTCTCCTGTCCGCGGCCCCAGCGCGGGTCACGAAAAATATTGATATTGGGAGACCAGAATGTCAGGCCCTTGTATATTCCATGATCCCCTTCTCTCTGCGCAGCGTTATATTTTGCGCGGGCTTCTTCTGCAATAGCTGATGCCACTTTACCCAACAATTCAGGGTCAAAGGAAGCAGCCATTGCAATTGCCTGAGGAAAAACCGTTGCAAGGCCGGCACGGGCAACCCCATGCAGAGCCTCGTTCCACCAGTTATAAGGTTTTATTCCCAGCCGCTCGATTGAACGTGAATCATATACCATCTGCGAAATTTTTTCCTCTAATGTCATTCGAGCGACCAATTCTTTTGCCCTTGCCCTGGCTTCCTCACGCGTCATTTCTTGCCTCCTATCCTTTAAGCA
>DUMT01000077.1 GCA_012839705.1 Clostridiales bacterium
TCGCTGCCTTGTGCAGGCGGATTCGATTCAATGGGGTTTACAAACAGGTGCAGTGCCTTGTGGACGGAATCGTTAAACTCAACAGTATACTGCCCTGCCTTGCTGACTGTAAATTCAACCCTGTTTCCGCTGACAGTTGCATTAATCCCGCTTGAGCGTGGAGTGACAACCGCGGAGGCCACCTTTTCCGGCAGCGTAACGGTTACCAGGGCGCTGCCTTCCAAATCGAAATATGCCACCGGCGTTTTTTCAAGCTGCAGAACATCGCTGGCATTTCCGTTTGGCGATACCCTGCGGAAATTCACATTTGTTTAAATTTTGAACCGTCGCTTCCATCAGTGCTGCGGATGCGGAATACGATATACTTATAATTTACATAGTAGTTTTCGCCAAAGGAATAGTTGAGGTAAGCATCAGGAGCGCAATTGAAGGTAATAATGCCATTTGAAAGGGTGAACGCGCCGGGGTCTGTCACGTCGTTGATTGTCACCTCATTCAGGAATGAGGTTTTATCCCCATTGGCAAAGGTGATTTTCTTGTCACCAAATGGAAGAAGGAATTCATCGCGGCGGCCGTCCTCAATGAAAATCGCGTCCGCTGGTATGACATTGTTATCGGTATATTCAGGCTCATCATCGCCGTCATCACTGCCGGTGTCTACCTCAGGGATGTTGTTTGTAAAGTAAATTTCATCAATATAAACAGTTTTATTGAAATTACCGATTGAGCGGATTGACATCTGGTTACCTTCGCTGACATCCCCCATGCTGGAGAAATAGGAATCTTCCATCTTGATAATGGTAAAAAACTGTTGATAAGCCCGATTTTTGTGAGGTTTACCATAACCGGTACGATATTAATAACCGTCGGCATCATAAGGCTCCACATAATGACCGCTATCTTGTACCCCCTGGGCTTTAAAATCGCCAAAGTATATCCTGCCATTCCATTGAAAACCAGAGCCGAAGCGACACAACCGGCAATCATAATCAAAGAATTTATGTAATGCCTTCCGAAATTGTTTTTTACCCACACATCAATAATTTTGTAAGGTTCAAAGGAACGGGGTATTATTGTAGGCGGAATCGAGTAGAATTCCTGCACCGATTTTAATGATGACAGCATTACATAAAGCGGCGGCAGCAGGCAAAAAAGTACCATCAATATGAAAAAGGCGAACAAGAATCGGTAAAACACCCTTGTGGAGGTGCGTTTTAAATCCATCGCCGAAATAATTCCGGTTTTTGTTGCTAATTTGCTTGACTTCATAATTTATCTCCTAACTGTCCTGCGGCTTAACAAATTTGAGGTAAATAGCGGTTAGAACCAACAGAATCAGCGAAACAATTATTCCCACCACAGAAGCATAATGGAACTGGATTTTATCAAACGCAAACTGGTAACTCAGGAACATCAGCGACAACGAAGCGTTTGAGGGCCCACCTCCGGTCATTACCATAGGCTCGTAGAGTATCTGGAAGATGGATATTATCTGCATAATCAGCATCAGTCGGGCTGTATTGTAAATCCCGGGGATGGTGATATACCTGATCTTGCTCCACACGCCTGCACCGTCTAATGATGCCGCTTCGTACAGTTCCGGATTTATACTCTGGAGGGAAGCTAAATACACCATTGTGGTGGAACCGGCGGCTTTCCATGTAAGTGTAATGATTAATATAGGAATTGTCCATGAAGGATTTTGCAAAAATGGCAAGGGCTCTATGCCAAATACTTCCGATAATACACTGTTTATCAGCCCCTCATCGCCGGGAGTAAGGAGGAACTGCCACATTAACAGAGCTGCCACCCCCGGAACCAGGGACGGAAAATATGAGACAAATTTGAAAAACCTCTGCCAATGCACAACTTCATTAAGAATGATAGAAACAATAATCGGAACCATATAACCGATTATCAGCGACCAAAAGGCATATTTAACAGTATTGATTAATGCCGTTTGGAAGTATGGGTGGTTAAGCACGTACCTGTAGTTATCAAGCCCTGCAAACCCTACGATATCAAAAGCCCGAAGCTTTGAAAACGAGAGGACAACGCCATACCCCATCGGCTCCCAGACGAAAAACGCGAAGAGCACAAGGCTTGGCAGCATAAACACCCAGCCGCCGAATTCACGGGTAAATCTGGAAAGGGTCCAGGCTTTTTTTGCCTCCTGCCCAGCTTTTGCTTTTAATTTCACAAAAGCCTCTCCCTCCTGTTAAACTTGGTCAAGGAACTGCTGGAAGTCTTTTGCGGCTTTGTCGAGCTGCGCCTTGGGGTCAGCATCCTTGTTTGTCAGGCATTCCTGAATTGCATTGTCCAATGCTGAATACATATCCTGGCAGTAATAGGGTTCCTCTGCCTTCAATGTCTTGTTAACAACATCGTAGAAGGGCTGGAACAGCTTCATGTTTACATTAGTGTATTTGTCATAAATCTTCTGTTCCGCATTAACGCGTTCGGAGTTGCTCCATACGTTCAAAGACTGAGGGCCTACGGGAATGTTGTTCTGCAAACGGACTAAAATATCCTCTTCGATGGACTTGAGCATATCGTCATTTACATCCGGAGTCATACCTATAACTTTCAGCAGTTTGAAGCAGGCTTCAAGCTGGTTAGGCGTGGAGTTGTGGGAGAACATGAACATGTTTCCGCCCAAAAGCGAGTATTGTCCTCCGGGCCCTGCCGGAATTGGCGCAACTGCAATGCTGTCCTTATTCATTCCGTAGCTGCTGACCGGCCTTGAGAATGAATCCGAACCGGCAATAATCATTCCAACTTCGCCGGTACCAAATAGCTGATACAGCTTTTCATAGTTGATAAGGCTGTCTGCCGGCAAAACGTCATATTCCCATTTTAGCTTTTTGTAATACTGCAATGCGGCAACTGCGCCATAGCTGTTCAAACCGTTTTTCCATTTCCCGCTTTCATCCTGATACTGTAGCTTTGCGCCAAAATTCCAGGCTATATTTGAAAATTGCCAGCCGCCCTGGCGGTCGCGGGAAGGAAGTGCAAAGCCCGACTTTCCGGTTTTTTGCTTAATTGTCTTAGCGGTTTCCGCAAGCTCATCAAAAGTTTTCGGATAAATCGGCAGCCCTTCGGAATCCACCAACCCCGCCTGCTTGAACATGTCCATGTTGATAAACAGCGACAACGCATATCCACCGCGGGGGATACCATATATTTTCCCATCCATCATGCCCACTTCAAGCATTTCCTTGACCATTCCGTCCTTAAATCCATACCGTTCGGCAAAGGATGTTACGTCAGCTACAAAATTATTTGTAATCAGACGGTTAGGCTGGGTAAACGGGCAAAGGAATATATTAGGTGCCGTACCGCTTACCGCCATAGGAATAAATGTATTGGCAGAGTATGAATAAGGTTCGGGCACCATCGTAATATTGGGATAATTCTCAGCCATAACATTTTTATAATTCTCCCATGCCTGTAACCCTGCGGCATCGCTATCCTTAGCCCAAATGCCAACTTTGATAGTGACGGCTGCATCAGGGTCCAGTTCCTCTGTAGGTTTGGAACTTGCGTCCTTATTGCATGCGGTTGCAAGCATGGCAGCAATCAAAAACGCCATCAATATTAATAAAAACCTCTTCACGCGTATACCTCCGTTATAAGTTTTCTACAATTATAATCTTATCAGCAAACCAAATTTATTGGTAGTAGATAAAAATGCTATATGGTAACCAAATCTGCTAATGCATATACTTTAGGACAGATTTCTAAAATAAAAGTTAACCGCAGCAGCCTCAGTTGTTTTGCAGGTCCATGCCAGTATTAAACATCATGCCCAATAATCCGCAAATAAGAAAACCCTGAAACCTGCATTTAAGCAAGGTTCCAGGGTTTAACACTTATTTAGGAGGTAAAATTTTTACAATATTAACTACCACTTTATATTCCACCGGCTGTAATATTCGCACGATTGCACCGGCTGGCACGACGCATTGCTTTTTAGTTTTGAAGATTTAATCCGCTTATCCAATTCACTGCAAAACATGTCCTCATCAACAGGCAAACCAACCCAGGAATCTGTCCAGGAAGAAAGATATGCGGCATTGGATATCTGTAATGAATTTATCCCTTCATATCCAGGAGCTATAAGCTCAGCTCCATGCAGGATGGCATCGGTAAAATTCTGAAGTATTCCCACATGGGCGGTTTCCCGCTGCTGAGGTGTAAATTCGTTAAAACTAAACGTCGGCACTGCGGTTCCTGTTTTGTCGGCAAAGCAGAAGGATCGTTCGGATTCGTCAAGCTCCCAAAACTGCAGCTTTCCGTCTGCTATAACTATTTTCCCGCGGTCTCCGGCGATTTCCAGCCGGTTGGTACCGGGGAATTCGCCTGTGCTGGTCAGGAATGTAGCAGTGGCGCCGCTTTCGTACTCTGCATAAATTGAGGCTTCGTCTTCAACTTCTATGTTGTGGTATTTCCCATTATAACATGTTGCCCTGAGCCGCTTTGGCATCCCGAAAATCCACTGCCACAAATCGAGGTTGTGAGGTGCCTGGTTGATAAGCACCCCACCACCTTCACCAGCCCAGGTTGCCCTCCAACTGCCGGAGTCGTAATAGCTTTGAGTCCTGTACCAGTTTGTTATAATCCAGACCAGGCGCTTTGGCTGTCCAAGCCTGCCGCTTTGAACGATTTCCTTGGCCTTTTGAAACAGCGGGTTAGTACGCTGGTTAAACATTATCCCAAATACCCTGCCGGAATCCACAGCCGCTTCATTCATCTCTTTAACCTGGCGGGTAAAAACTCCTGCCGGCTTTTCTGTCAGGACATGGAGCCCTTTTTCAAATGCTTTGACAGCAATGGGGGGATGGAGATAATGTGGAGTGGCTATCAAAACCGCGTCCACCAATCCACTGCTTAAAAGGTCATTAAAATCTGAAAACAGTCTTACATTAGGATAAGCCTTTTCAGCCTGTGCAACCCTGCACGGGTCGATATCGCAAATTGTGGCAAGCTCCAGCCCTTTGACAAGGCCGGAATAGATGCTATGGGCGTGGGCGCATCCAATATTCCCAAACCCAATTAGCCCTAATCGAACCTTTTCCATTTACTCATATCCTTTATGTATTGTACGTATTTGATGTATCTGCTACAACAGCCTGAGTTACTTCCTTTCTGCGGGATGTGCTGACCCGTTTCATCAGTTCCTCATAGAATAAATCCTCATCCAGGGGCAACTCAATTTCCCTGTTCAGCCAGGCTGAAAGATGCATGGCGTTTGAAAGTGTAAGCCCGTTAATACCTTCTTCACCCCTGGCGATTAAAGGTGTTCCATGCAGGATGGCACTGGCAAAAGCATTCAAAACGCCTACATGCTGCTCGGATTTACCGTCGGTTTCAACTTCCTTAAAATTTGTTTTTGGCGCGGCAAAGGGGCTTTTATTAGTTCTGCTGAATTCAGGCTCGCTCTGCTCAAGCTCCCACAAATAAAGCTTGCCGTTCTCGCTGACCAGTTTGCCTTTGTCAAGCGTAATCTCTAAACGGTTTGTACCCGGTGCATCTCCGGTGGAGGTAATGAACGTGCCGGTGGCGCCATTGGCATATTCAACATATGCGGTTACGTCATCTTCCACTTCAATATCATGCCATTTGCCAAAATGCATGTGGGCATGTACTTTAACCGGCATACCGCAAATCCACTGCCACAAATCCAGGTTATGGGGGCACTGGTTAAGCAATACACCGCCGCCCTCGCCGGACCATGTAGCCCGCCATGCACCGGAATCATAGTATGCCTGGGGGCGGTACCAGTTTGTTATAATCCAGTTTGTGCGCCGGATTTGCCCCAGCTCGCCGCTTTGGACAATCTCGCGCATTTTGCGGTAAATGTGGTCGGTGCGCTGATTGAACATCATCCCGAAAACCACATTTGATTTAGCGGCAAACTCGTTCATTTCGCGAACCTGCTTTGTATAAACGCCTGCCGGCTTTTCAACCATAACATGGATTCCGCGCTTCATGCATTCAATGGCATATCTCGGATGGTCGTAGTGAGGGATTGCTATCAAAGCCGAATCAATTATTCCGCTGTCCAGCATGGCATCAGAGTTATCAAATTTTGCAACACTTTGTGGTAAGTTTTCCTCTGCCCATTTTATGCGGTCTGGATTTATATCAGCCACAGCGGCAAGTTCAATCTCAGGGCATTTCCCTGATATTATGTTATTAGCATGGGCGGTACCCATGTTGCCAATACCTATTATACCCAAACGTATTTTACTCATTATACACCACTTTCCCCTTATTTTAAACCTTTTGCCCTAAGGTTTTGGTAGCTTTTTTTCAGGCATTCAAACGGATCCTCGCCATAGCAGTCATCCTGCTCCACAAGCAGGTATTTTGTGCCGGCAGCTTCGCACGCTTCAAGTATGGAATCAAAATCGATATTGCCCTCATATACCGGCGCCATCCGCTGCTGTCCGTTTTCGTAAGCCATGTCTTTTAAATGTACGCAGTCAACCCGACCCGCAAGCTTTTTAATCCATTGGACAGGATTTCCTCCTCCAGCTTGTACCCAGTATGTATCAAGGGTGAATCCCAATTCTTCTGGCGAAAAATCTTCCGCCATTTTTTCAAGGTATATTGGCCCGCCTTTGCCGGTTCTGGCAAACTCAAAGGCATGGTTGTGGTACATCAGCTTGCACCCAAGTTCTGCAATTCGCTTTCCGGCAGGCTTATACAGCCTATAAAACTCTTTGTAATCCTCCATGCCGTTATTCAAAGCGTTTTTCATGCAGCCGATTCCTATATATTCGCAGCCAAATTGCTTGTGTTCATCGACCACTTTGTCGGTGTCAAAGGCAATTCTGTCAATATTGTAATGGGTAATGGCGCATTTCAAGCCCAGCCGGTCAAGCTGCCCTTTCAGCCACTCCGGTTCATAAGCGCAGGTACCGGAAACCTGCACCACCCGATAACCGATATCCGCAATCCTTTCAAGGGTTTTCGCAAAATCTTCAAGATTCTTCGTATATTCCCTAACTGTATAAAGCTGGACTCCGATTTCCATAAACTTCACATCCCTCTTATAATATTATTCAGGGCAGAAACTGCCGCATCAAAGGCTGCCCTTTGAGATGGAAATGCATTTTCATCTATAACGCTTCTCTCATGACCCTGTTCAAGGGCATTAAGCCCGCTGAAAACCTTCAAATGAGGCTCTAATGTCAGAACCTCGCCACCCTGTGCCCTGAATTTCTTCAATATTTCAGGGATATTTCCAACCCCCTTGCCTGCTGGTACAACCGTGCCATCGGGTTTTGCGTCCTTTATGTGCATGTATTTAACATACGGCGAGAGAAGCTCCCATGCTTCAATGGTATCCTGCCCGCTTTGAATAAAGTTGGCAGGGTCAAAAACCCCCTTTAAATCAGGGATATACTTATGTATTTCAAGGCACCGCGCGGCAATATCGCCGTATATCCCCTTTTCATTCTCATGGCAGAGGTTAACCCCGCTGCCCTTTGCGGCTTCGCAGAATTTTGACAGCTTTTCCATTACCTCATCCCTGAAGGCTTCAGGGTTTTCCCCCGAGGGTATAAAAAAGCTAAACAGGCGGATACAGGCAGCATTCACAGCTACAGCCATTTCAATAATATGTTTAAACAGGTCCAGATGGGGGCTAAAGTCGTCCTTTATGCCTATTTTCCCAATGGGTGAGCCGATAGACCAAATGCTGATCCCGTTATCGTTTAACCGCTTATTTACCTCACGTGCTTCATGTACTGTAAGTGCGGATATGTTTTTATTCCCTACCCCGCGGACTTCTAAAAAAGCAATCCCATTTTCTTTTAACGCCTTGATCTGTTCATCAATTTCAGCACCGGCTTCATCGGCAAAGGCGCAGAGTTTAAAACTATCCAATGCACAATCCTCCAATCTTCATAGCTTCCTGCTTACTGGCATTATATATGAGTTATATATGCAATTCAATTGCTTAATTAAGCGGATTATATTGCATTTATTAACATAGTAGAGGGATTAAGAGCTAAGAGGTGTATCAGATTCCAATGTGGTATCAAACGAACAAAATTGCATATAAGAAGGACTCATAAATACATGCTGGACAGAAAAATGTGTAGACAAATCAAAAGTCCTGAACCCCTGCATAATCAAGGTTTCAGGACATCCAACTTTGATAGCTATTCATCAAAAAAATGCGCCTCAACTGAAGCACACAAGGCGTGATAAACCGGAAGGTGCAATTCCTGTACCTGATAAGTCTCGCTTGCAGGAACACGGATGCAAACATCGGACAACTCCCTTAATGCCCCGCCTGATTCACCGGTTAATGTAATCACGGCAAGGTTTAACGAACGTGCAACCATTGCGGCATTAACCACATTTTTTGAATTGCCTGATGTACTTATTCCCAAAAAAACATCCTCAGTGCGGGCAAGCGCCAACACGCTTTGGGCATAAACCATTTCCGGGTCAACATCATTGCAGTACGCAGAATTCAGCCCTGTCAACGCAGGCAACGGAATAGCCGGCAACCCCACCTGCAATTTATTCAATAAGCCAGCTACCGGCTGGAAATTGCTAACCATCTGCGTACGCTGCGTTTCTGATATAGGGCGTTTTTTCAGGAAACCTTTCATCAGCTCCCCTACGATATGCTCAGAATCCGCGCTGCTTCCACCATTTCCACAAATTAATAATTTCCCCTTGTTTTCATAACAGGCAATAATTATTTCAACCGCCTTTTCCATATCGCCTTTGCACACTGCCAGGCCAGGGTATCTTTTAATGCACGCTTCTATCATAAAAACAACCCCCATTATTGCAATGCAGTAGACAAAGCAGCATAATCCCCTAAAGATTCACCTAACAGCGCGGGCAAAACACGGCAGCATTTAGCCGCCCCAGGCAATGCTTCACGCTGTATTGCCATTTCCATGCTTTCCCTGAGCAGGTCTTCAGTGCGGGCAAAAACGCTTCCTATTATGATAGCCTCTGGGTTTAATATATCAATCAAAACCGCAAGGCCTGCTCCCAAATAACTTCCACATAGCTGAAATACTTCAAGGGCTGTCTTATCCCCCTGCCTTGCCGCTTCTGCGATATCCCTGGCAGTTAATTTATCGGCAGTAGTGCCTTCAGGGAAATAAAGCGGCCTTGTGCCGTTTTGTATGGCTTCCACAGCCAGGGTATACCCTATTTGAGCTAATCCACTCCCGCTGCAAAAACCTTCAAAAGAACCTCTCTTCCCATATCCAACAGGCCCGTACCGTTCCAACCTGATGTGCCCTGCTTCACCAGCCATATCTGATGCGCCTGTATATAGCTTTCCATTCAGTATAAGCCCAGCTCCCAGGCCGGTGCCGAAGGTCAGGAAAATAATATTCTGAAAGCCACGGCCGTTGCCGAACTTCCATTCAGCCAGTGCGCAGGCGTTAGCGTCATTCTGCAAAAATACAGGAACATTGTATTTTTCTTTAACCGGCTTCACAATAGGGACATCATCCCATCCCGGCAGATTTGGCGGACCCAGTATTCTGCCGGTATTCGAATCAAGGGGCCCGCCGCAGGAAACCCCAACACGGTCAACCTTTTCACCCTGCAACAAACCGTCAGCTATATTGCACAGGGAATCAACCATCTCCTCAGGGGACATTTTCAAATTGGTAGGGAGAACCTGTTTGCTTGTTATTGTGATATGACCCTCCTTATATTTGCCCACTATAACCGCACACTTCGTACCGCCAATATCAAATCCTAACAAACGCATAATACGCACCTGTTTTTCAAACTTATTCAATTACTCTGTAAATTTCAATACCCATAGGGACAATATCAAGTGCAGCTGTACCATTCACTATTTCAATTTCTGCATCATTCATTATGTTAATCAGCTTTTTTGCCGGCTTTAAATATTCTGATTCAACCGTGACTTTTTCCTGCCCCATACTTTGGGCGATTACAAAGGACAAATTGCCTTCATTGAAAAGGAAATCGACACGCCCGTTAGAATTGGCAACCGGCCTTACCGGCGAATATTCACTGACAAGCCTGCAAATAAACTCTTTGGTAGGATGATGTCTGGTATCAAAGTAGGCTTTGCCAATAAGGCTGCCGATAAGCACAGCCTTGCCCCTGCCATAGCTGTTTGCAGTTGAGGCAATAGCCAACTCACCGTCATCGCTTTCAAAAAATCCGACAGGCTTTGCTGTTGTAACTTCAAGCTCCTGCCTGAAATGGAACCCTTTAGCCTGCAAATCCTGCGCTTTAATATAAAACGTGTTATCGTTTTCTTCTTCCGCCCATTTGCTTTTATACGCGTTGTTAAACCTGGAAGCAGTAAATATCCGCTTTTCATGGGCTCCAAAAACTTCTGCGAACCCATATCCGGGGGATTCCGGAGCATGCAGGTTGATGCGGGAATCATATGTGCCAAATAATGCCTCGCTGATTAGCGTCCCACCATTCTCAACCCAGGCACGTATCTCATCAGCATACTTTTTAGAAATATAATAAGGAAACGGGGCTATCAGGCATTGATATAAACTTAGCTCCTTAGAATTTAGCTGATGCTCGCTGATGATATCAACAGCGATATTTTTTTCATACAGGGCATCAAAAATCCCCTTTATGCTTTGATAATACAGTTCTGTTTCACCGCTTATGCACCAGGTGAATATCTGCGATTCCCCGGAGTTCAAAATAGCAACCCTGGCAGGAATGGGAGAGGAATTTAATAATAAATCCTGATATCTTTGCAGCGCGTTGTTTATTAATTTTGCCTGTTCAAGCCACTGGGTAGGTTTTCCCTTAAGGTCAGTAAGCCCCCAGGCAGGAGATTCAAGGCCTATGCTTTCAGGGCGGTATTGCCAGAACAAAAACCCTTTAACCCCCCGTGCCAGAGGGATAAGGATATGCTTTTTCATATCGTCAAATGTAGGAATGGAAGGGCGGTTGAATGTGTCGCCTCCTATAGCATGGATTTCAGCGTTTATAACCCGTTTTCCCGGGCAAACGCTGGTGGCAACAGTAGCGGAAAAAGGCGAACTTCCAAGGGAGTTTCCGAACATATCACAGCTTTGAGCCAGCAAATAATCATCTGAACAGGCATTGACCATATTAAAATATGGAAGCGGCACCGTATGAACCATCACCGGGTTTTTGGAATCATATTTTTTGACAGCCTCAGCCCGCATGCGGCATTCCTCTGCCAGCGTATCGGCAAAGAACAGCCTCCAGTCAATCATATCCTGGAAAGTGCTGCGGCTTCTGGGCAGTTCCACTTCTTCAATGCAGGTATAATTCCTTCCCCATGCCCTGTTAAGCTTTTCAACTGTGCCATATTTTTTCATTAACCATTCAAGAAAAGCTTTCTTGCAATTATCGCAGTAGCAAACCATATCCTCCTGCCGGGACTCCCTCTTAATGCCGCAAGTGAGTTCCGGCTCGTTCCACAAATCCCAGCATACAAGGGCGGGATGTGATGACAGGGCTTTTGCCGCAGCCTCAACAAAGGCCCTCCTGCATTCAATTCCCTCCGGATGATGGTAGCACGGCCCCGGAGCCCCGCCTATCTGGCGGTAAGCTGTAGTTTGAGGATAAAGCTTACGCCCGTCTGATGTTATCATAAGGGAGTCAGGGTATTTTTGATAAAACCACGCAGGCGCCACATCGCAAATAATATTCAGGATTACTTTGATTTGATACCTGTAAGCAATATCCAGCAGCAACAGTATATCATCAAAATTGTATTCATCACACGAAGGGTTGTTCCAACGCCACTGCACCCAAACCTTAATCGTATTAAAACCATGCTCAGCAAAATTTTTCAAATCCTCTTCAAAGTTTGATGCTTCTGGCGTCGGGGCACGGTAATACTGTGCCCCGAATATTAGGTAATCCGTTTTTGATTTCATTTTTCAGTCTCCCTGCCAGTCATTTGAACAGCTGAATCTGTAACACTGTTTCCCAGGTTATAAAACCTGAGAAAATCCAAATATTCACCCAAATCAATCGGAGGATGCCCGGAAACATAGTGGTTACAACAGGATTTGCCATTATATTCCCATTGAATCATATAATATTTGTTTTCCCCATGAGAATAAGGCAATGAAACAAGCCCTGTAACGCTGTCAGGAGGAAGGATTTCTTCCCCTGAACAAATCTCTCTGGCTTTTCCCGATTCAAAGAGTTCCACTCGATAGGAAACCGCGACTTCGGCCCTTAAATCGTTTACAGCCTTTAACTGTATCCTCCAATTCATCGGCTCATCAAAGCTCAAAAGCACCGGTTGCTGCGAATTTTTTATAAAGCTATAGGCAAGCTTTTTTTCGTAGTAATAATCAACTACTGCATCTGAAAACTGGGGCCATCCATCAATGAGATTCCACCAGATGATTCCGCTCCGTTTAGCCTTTGACAACCTGAACATCTCAATGAAAAACTTCAAAGCCTCTGCCTGTGAAATCTGGCTTGCCGCCGCAAACAGTTCCAAAGTATCCGGCTCAATTCCAAAGAGTTCCCGCACCTGGCGAGCCATTAAGTCTATCCTTTCTATGGCTCCCGGCACTATCTCCGGTGAAGTGGAATGGGCAATCCAGTATTTATTGTTTTGCCAGGGCCAGATTTCATCTTCCGGTATGAATTTTTTAATCGATGGGACACCAGGGCACCCGTGATATCCGATTTCGCTTACAAAAATACTCATTGAATTTTTGAAGAAATCGCTTTTAAAATAATCCCGCGGCCCCCACAAATGGTTTTCTGACAAAAACTCAATCGGCAATGAATTGGCGTTTTCATCTATATACGGGGAGCTTGGCAAGTAAGGCCGGGTGGGGTCTTCAAATATCAGCACATCCCGCAGAGCCTCCCGGGTTGCCCTGTTGCGGTTTGGGTCAACGGAGAAGGGCTCTAATTTTGTATAAAGGTCGCACTCATTATCCCCCGCCCAAAGCAGGATGCTTGGATGCTGGCGCAACCGGCGGACTGCCGCAACCGCTTCATTTTTGAGGGCAGCAAGGAACTTTTCATCACCCGGGTAAAAAGCGCAAGCCATGATGAAGTCCTGCCAGATTAAAATCCCTTTCCTGTCGCAAAAATCATACAGGTAATCGTCCTCGTAAATATTGCCGCCCCAAATCCGTATGCAATTGCAGCCGATATCCTCAAGCAGTTCGCATGCCTTCGGCAGGCGTTCCCTGTCGCGGGAATGGTATGCGTCCATTGGCACAAAATTGGTGCCCAGTATGAAAATCCGTTCCCCATTAACCTTAAAGTGAAAATCGCCGTTTAAGAACTGGTCGGAGGTGCTGGTACGGGTTAATGAAACAGTCCTTACCCCCAGAGAAAACTCCCGGGTATCCAAAACCGATGCCCTGCGTTTTAACTGGACTGTAACATGATAAAGGTTTGGTTCCCCATACCCTTTTGGCCACCAGAAATATGCCCCGTCAAAATCAAAAACAAACTTTCCGGCGGAAAACCAAATCCTTCTTTCCTGTTCAAACTCACTGTCCCTGCAAACGCCTTTAACCGAGATGGTATACTCGGACAAATCGTCCCCTTCAATGTTCAGGTCATAAAAAAACTGCATTCTGGCGCTTCTTTTTCTTACGTCAACGCTGACAGTCATCAGGTAAGCCTGCCTGATGTGTTCAACCGGGATATGGTTTATATAAACAGGCCGGAAAATCCCCGCGCTAATCAGCCTCGGCATTATATCCCATCCAAACATATGCGGCGATTTCCTGAGCCGGAGGGTTTCATAATTAAATGCACCAGCCATATGCCCGGTGCTATAATCCGCCTTTCTGGCATGAATTCCCGGCGGCATTATATGCACAACCAGTTCGTTTTCGCCTTCCAGAAGCTCAGGCTGGTCAATTATGTAGGGTATAAGCATGTTTTCGCTGTGCCCAATAAGCCTGCCGTTTAAATAAATATCCGCTATGGTGTCTATGCCTTCAAACACCAGTTGTGGAAGCATATTTTCTTCCGCGGTATAAGTAAACCGGCGGGCATAAAACACATGGTTGCTTTCCATGCGCTGCATGGAAATGGCATTGGTTCCAAAGAAGGGGTCTTCAATATCACCGGCTCTTAACAAATCTAGTTCATAATTACCGGGCACCTTGCCGTCATAAGCTTTAGCAGGCAGGTTTTCTACTTGGCTGTATGTAGCTGGGATATAACCCAGCTTTTGAAAATCGCTGTTTTTTATGTATTTCATCAGCCAAATCCCATCTAAAACAACCGGTTTTGAGCTGGTATGCATTAATTTCACCTCAGTTACAGTTTAATGGCCGATGATGTCAAGCCTTCGATATAATATTTGTTGGCAGCAAAAAATAGCACTATCAACGGAATTGATGAAACAAGGTAAGCTGAAAAAGTAATGGGGTAATTTGGTACGCCGGTAACGTTTGAGAACCTCTGTAATAGCCCTGCCGAAATAGTGAGCAGCCTGTCATCCTGTATAGTAATAATTGGCCACAGGTATTCGTTCCAGATGCTCATAATCTGCATTATAACCAGCGTTCCCATAATAGACATGGACATCGGGATACAAATGCTGAAAAACACCCTTAGCTCATTGGCGCCATCAATCCTCGCCGACTCAAAGACAGATTCCGGCAACCCTTCGTAAAACGAGCGCAGCAGAAACACGCCAAACACCGGCCCCCCTGCAACTGTGGGCAGTATGAGTACAAGGTAATTGTTAAGCCCCACAATATTTTTATACAGCACATAGGAAGGCACCAGGGTCAAGACGCCGGGAATCATCATCAGCGAAATTACGGCCAGATACAAAAAATTCTTTCCCACAAATTCCATCCGTGCAAATGCATAAGCCGCCAGGGATGCAACCGCCAAACTTCCGGCGGTGGCGGTGACTGCCACAAAAATGGTATTGAAAATATAATGCTTTATGCTTTTATACGCCGATGCTATGTTCGTGACACGCAAAGGCAATGTGGGATACCATTTGGTCTGGTCATATGTAAAGCTGTTTTTAAACGCACCCCAGAGGGTCATTGCCAATGGATAAATCATGACAACCAGCAGGGCGATGACGATAATATTCAAGATTATCTGGGAAATTGCTTTTTTCTTCATCAAAACGCCCCCCTAATCCTGACTCTTTTTCAGTTTCATAGTCAAAACTGTAAAGCCGAATATGACAAGGAAAAGTATTGTTCCTATCGCGCTGGCATATCCCATATTCCCGTATGTAAAAGCCTGCTTGTACATATAAAACCCGGGAACATATGTGGAATATCCCGGCCCGCCGTTAGTCAGGACGATTTGAAAACTGTAATCCTGCAAAGCATTTATCACGCCGAATATGAGAAAATACCTTATCTGCCCCGTAATTAAAGGCAAATGGATTGAGAAAATGCACCGCATTGTGGATGCGCCATCCAGCATTGACGCCTCGATTATCTCATTGGATATGCCGAGGAGCCCAGACAGGTAAATCATAACCGACGTGCCGCCTATCCAGGGAAAACCCATAAAGATAAGGCTGCCAATGACAAGGTTTGGATCCCCCAGCCAGTCCACATTCTGATTGGCGCCGATAATCCCAAAGGCGCGCAACAGGCTTACAGCAAGCCCCCCGCTGGGGTCATAGATATATCTCCAGACCAGAATCCCCACTATGCTCGGCGCCACCATTGGCAGCAGGCACCACATGCGGTAAGCTGACTGTAGCCGTTTTGAGCGTATATGAAACAGCATCTCCGCCATAATAAGGGGGCATATAATAGATATTAGCAGCCTTGGCAGCATCAGCTTTGCCATTACCGGTATGGAATTTAGGAATATAGGGTCTTGGAACATGGCTTTATAGTTTTGCAACCCAATAAATTTTGCTTCTCCTGCTTGCCGCCAGTCGAAGAATGAGTGGAAAATGCCGCTTACTGCCGGATAGTATGAAAAAACCGAAATCAATATTATCAGCGGCGCAATAAACAAATAAGCTGGAATACTTTTTTTAAGGCGATAGCCAAGGCTTTTTTTGAGATATTCATCTTTCATATTCCATCATACCTCTTAATCAAAAAAATCATCCACTATAAGCCCATCGCTGTCAGAGTTTTCAGGTGCCACCATTTTGATGGTGTACCTTACCTTCGGGTACATTTCAATAAATATGGAATTTGATTCATCCCTGATTTCAATTTCCACATCCCTCGGTTTCTGATAGGATGGAAGGTCATAAGGATAATAAATAAATTTTGCGTACCCGTCGCCATCTGTTTTGACATAAAAGCTTTGGAAATCGCCACCGCCAAGGCTCAGCGCATACAGCAAATGCCCTGCCACAGGCTGCCCGCCTTTCCTAACAACCCTGACCCTTATTTCTACATTTTCATCAGAGGATGCCGGCGCAGGAGACGGGGAAACGCTTAACACCTGAATTTCCACCTGTTTCATACGGAAGTAGTCTATCCCCAGCATTGCTGCAATTAAAATAAGTATTCCAGATATAACTATAAGTTTACGCTTAATGGGAACCACACCTCTCAACTTTAAGGTTATCTCCCCTGTTAAATCAATCAGGCGGTGGCGATTCACCACCGCCTTTTAAATTAAAAGCCTTTTTTATACTGGGAAGTGTCAATCTGCATCAGCTGTACGAATTCCATAATATCCTTCTTGAATTCGTCATCAAACTGCTTTTTAAACTCACTGTCGCTAATCTGGTCCTTGACCCACAGCTCAAGAATTTTTGACATCTTTTCTGCCCCTGCATTGGTAAAGCCACCTGGCCAGCTGAAACTGGGGGTTTTGGGGAATGGCTGTTTGAAATATTCAGTGAGCTGCGGCGGCACCTTTGAGCCTTTGATAATACTGATGCTCTTGCCCTTCTCCTCATTAATAATCATATTGTTGTTGTCTGGCTGTGTCAGGAACTGCAAAAACGCCACGCATGCCTGAATATTGCCTTCGCCGCCGTGAGCCATGGCACTGTCCTTAATAATATTGAAGCTGGCCCTGGGCACAGGGCGGTACGGCCCTGACTCGGTGTACTCAAGCTTATCCACAAATTCGGTAGAATCAGTATCAATTGCAGGAGGCGGGATAATTCCAAACTCAAACTGCCGGTCTGTATTGCTCAGCTCTGAAGGATAGCGCCACAGGCCATCCTCCAGAATGCCCACTTTGCCAAGCAGCCACTTGGTCTCATAATCTGAATTCTCGTATCCCTTCTCCAGGCACGTGGTGTATTTGCGTTTAACCTGCTTCCACATATCCCATACATAGTCATTGGTGCTCACGAAGTAATGCCCTTCGTACGCAGCCCTGAACAGCTCGGACTGAGACTGTATCCCGTCGCCGTTGTAATCAAGCTTATCCTTTTGTTTGGCGGCGTAATAGGGGCCCAGGCTAAACTGCACATCCCAGAGAGTTGTGCTGATTTTCCTGTTTCCGGACCCAGGCCCTCCCCAGGGCGAAAAGCTGATATAGCCATTGCCGAGCAGTGTCTTGCAGGCCGTAAACAAATCCTCCCATGTTTTGGGAGCATTTATGGACAGCTTGCTGAAGAGCTCCTTGTTATAATAAAGCGCGGTAGAAGTCCCGGCAGCGAGGCTTACAGGTATTGCAACCACCCTGTCTTTAGCGTCGCTGACCTGCCATGTGGCAAAAACATATTCAGGGAACTGGTCCCTCCATCTTTTATTGTCTTTTACAAATGGATTCGGCTTTTCAAGCACTTCGGTAAAATCGTAATACCATCCGCGGTAGGCGAAAGATGCCCCCCACGCCGAGACAATATCAGGGGCTGTGCCTGAATTAAGCTGCGTAGTTATATACTGCAAAAATGCGTCAGAACTGCTGGTATCAACAGTCCGTGCCCATTCAACCGTAACGTTTGGGAAGAGCATCATAAAAGCTCTGCGGAGTATCTCGGTTGAATTAAATACATCAGGCTGCTCGGCAGTGGGTATCTCAGACAATGTGGGAATAATGTCTCCCAGATGGACTTTTATGGTGACCGGCTTACCGTCATTAATTTTTGGCAAATCGAAACCGGCATAGGAATCGGCTATTTCCCTTGCCACCTTATCCAGTTCGCTTAAATTGTCTGAATCTTTAGAACCTGTATCGGATTTTCCTTCCGTCTTGCCGCAGGATACTAAGGCAAACAGCATCAGGCAGCAAGAAATTAAAGAGAGGATTCTTAAAAAACATTTAACCAACTTTGCATCTAATCCTTTCTTAATCAATTAAGTTTTGTCGGATTTAGATAAGCAGAAAAATTCCAGTTGGAGTTATACTTTTTGTCCCGGGTCAAAAGCGACAATTTGCCAAGGTAACTGCCCTGGTCCCACATCAGGCACCAGACATCTGTCTGCTCAAAGGTGTCTATAGTCCAGAACGAACACCCGGCGAATCCGTTTTCCATAGCCGCATTTCTAAGACCCGTTGCAAATTTCATACCGGCATCCAGTTCGCTTTCCTGTATCTCGGAAGAGATGGCACCGTATTCACCGAGGATTACCGGCTTATGCTTCATGTATTCCTTTGTTTTGGAAGTATTAAACAGCATATTTTTGAAATTCTGCTCAAAGACTTCCCTGGCATTCCCTTTTGCTCCATAGCGGTAAACATGGAAATCAAGGAAATCAATATCTGTTGCCAGCAATTTCTCCGCCGACATCGGGAAACGTGTATCATTGACGCCGGAAATGGTGCGCAAACCTTTGGCTGAATCCATATCCTTGCCAACAGCCATCATTGAGAAAGTACCCTCTGCCAGAAGGATTTCGGGGTCTACCTCATGGATAGCTTCTTTCATTTTCTTATAGTAATACTGAATTGCTTTGTTTGCCAGGGCGCGCCTTTGGGTATCGTCGCTCATATCATACTTGGTCCCGTCTATAAACGTATATGTGCCGGATGTCTGGTTAAAGGGCGCCTGGGTGCTGTTGAAAGCAAATTCGTTCTGCATGGACAGGGCTATAAGGGAATTGATAGCCTCAGGGCAACGCCGTTTGATATATTCAAGGAACCATTTAATATACTGCTGCTTTGCCTTTATGCCGTCTTTGGAGAACAGGATTGCCTGACCGGACGTATTGCCTGCCATTTCCCTGAAATATTTGTTGGAAATCATTTCGTTTTCTCCAAAGCAGGGCATTACATAGATACCATAACGGTGGGCGCGTTTCAGAAAATCGGTAAAGCATTCCATGTACGGGATATAAAGCCCTTCCGTCTCGTTGGGGATTCCGCCAAGCCCCAGATTCTGAGCCTGACGCCCGCCCGGGATTACAAACACCCTGATAAAATTGTATCCGTTCTTTTTAAGCTGCCTCATCAAGGCTTCTACGGTATAAGGGTCATACTTGGACGGGATTAAACCGTAATCATACTCAAAGGTAGCATGGTCGCCAAAACGGATTCCTACATAGTTTACGCCATTGGGAATATACTCCTTGTTGGAATCCTTCGTAAAGAACCCGGCATTCCCGTCGGTCTCCCTTATAACAATACGCTCCACGTTTTCTTCATAAAAATCGCTGGCTTTCTGGGTCAGGTCAACCACAGCAGCATCGGACATCTTCCCGTCTGAGTTTACTGCATAAATGTAAAGGCGGGAATTCTTATTAAACCCTGTTATGTCAAATTCCTTATTCGGATAGGCTACCTCGCCGATTACCTTGCCTTCATAATTTGCAATTACGGCTTTTGTATAAGAAATCCCGTCAGCGCGCCACTCCCAGTGGAGGAAACTCCTGTTTCCTACCTGCATTACATCGGCGAAATAAACCGGGTATACTTCTTCGTCGTATTGCATATCCACAATGTCGCCGGAGTATTTGATGTTTGAAAGGGTGGTCTTTACATTAACATCGCTGTTGAGTACTCCGAAATAAGCAGGCGGTTCAAGGTTGGGGTTATAGGCATAGTCGCGGTATTTATAAGCCTGGGTGGTGCCGTCAATATAAATGTAAACATCGGCCACCCATTCATCCCCTGAAATATCCCCGATAATCTCGACAATTACCTTTCTGGTCTCTAAAAAGCTGAGGCCTGTCTTGTAAGCCGGGAATATTTTTGCCTGTCCGTTATTGTATCTGACAAGGCTGATAAGCCCTGAAGGGGTAAACCGTATACCATAGGAGTTCGTTCCGGACGGGGTATTCCTGTTCTGCTTGCGGAAAAGGACGGTGGCGCTGGGATTGGCGCCGCTGCTTCCAGAATCATCCGGAATTACTTCCAGCTTGATGTCAAAGGCGAAAACATTTGAATCAAGGCAGGTGTTGCTGGTGGCTCCCCCACGCCCTGACACCACAACAGTCTGGCTTGTATTATTCATTGTGGTATAGTTCCCACCCGAGGAATCCATACCCACAACCCGGTTGATAAACCAGTTGTCTTTTGTTGACAAAGTATTTTTAACTGCTGGTGCATTCCTGTTGACAATACCGCCTATAGTGCTGTTTTCATCAGCGAAAACAGATACTTCGCTGACGGTCTTGCTGCCGTACTGATAGATTGAAAACACGCTGGAACCTGTGGTGCGCTTTTCGCTGGTATCGGTATATCGAATTAGTTCTACTCCGTCAACTTTCAAGATTAATTCAACACCATTCTGTACGTTAATGGCCCCGGCAGTAACCACATGGTATTCATTGTCCACAGGGTTTAAACCTTCGGGGTATTCCTTATTCATTAAGGATTCCAGGGAGCCCTGCCGCATCAGCTCTGCCTTACCCGGCTGCAGCATAAAGAAGTAACCGGTAGTATTATCCCAGGGTGCGTTTAGGGGCCTGTCGGAGCGGAACTTCATTCCGAACCAGTCCCTGGTATTTGTTTTTACCTTGAATTCCACCAGCTCATTGCCGACATTCAGCCCAGTGTAGACCACATTTGCTTCCCCGACAATGGTCATTTCCGAGCCTACAATATCAACATTGTTGGGGTCTCCCGACCATGCCGCTGAATCGGAAAGCTGGATTACCTTTATATCAGATTGCGCATTTACCATAGAGCACAAACCAAGCATCACAGCCATGCTGGTAACAAACGAAATAACTTTTTTCAATCTTCGCATACCTACGCCCATCCTCCGTTCCGTCAATTATTTAATACTAAAACATATAACTTTATATTTTTAATTGCCGCCCTTTTTCCTGACTTTCACCATGAAAAACGCCACGGCTCCTGCCACAATCAGCACTGCAACCGCCAAAACTATCAAAAGAGGATTAAATCCACCCTTCCCATCCTCAGTACCACCGCTGACCTGGGAATTTTCGGTGTCAGTGGTGTCCTCAGCCTCAGTGGTAACTGCTGGATTAGTGGTATCTACAATAGTGCTGTCAGGTTCGGTTTCAGTAGTTTCAGGCGTCTCATTGCCGGTACTGTTCAATCCGGTGGTGGCAGATGTCACGCCGGATGTGCTGTTTGGTTTTGTTGTATTTGCTGAAGTTGCAGCTGGAGGTGCATCCTGTTTTTTTGTTGTGGAAACCTGGTTGGTGGGGTTAGGCTGTGACACTCCCTGGTATTCAACTTTCATTTCAATATAGTAGTGATTTTCAGAAAAACCTCCAAAACCAACATACCCTTTTTCCCCTATGGTCAGGTCAAAAGCATCGTTCAAGTCCAAAACATCCTGATTATCAATTACGAGCTTGCCATTTGTGATTTTTACATTGCATTGCCAATCCTTTTGCATGGTTACAATTATGGAACTGCCCACAAGGTTGGTAAAACCGGAGCCAGGGGTATAGCGGTTCAACTCCAACGTCAGGGTCTTTTTGTCATTGGGGTTCAGCTTGAAAATAATAGTCACGCCGCTGATATTGCTCTGTTTTACAACGTCCTTGGCAGAGGAGAACCAGTTTTTCGTCTTGCTGAAGTTTATTGCATACCAGCCAGCCTGTACTCCTTCGCCCCGGCCATAATCCTTGATAAAAGTAAGATTGGCTTCAAAATTCCGCGGGTTTATTGGATTATTGTAGATTACTGCCGAAGCGGCGTCGGGCCCCTGGGTAGTAGTAATACCCAGAAAACCCTTGCCGCTTACAATTATTGTATTTGTCCCTGCGTCAGCAATTTTTCCATATTTCAACGCAGTAAAATCATTTTTGTTAAGCGCGAAAGCGTTTAATGTGACAGCTAAAAGAAGGAAGATAATCAATGCCGCCTGCCTGATTACTTTATTCATGACTTAGCACCCTTTCCCCTCAGCAAATTAGACAACTGGGATTTATTTATCAGGACGAGCACCACAAGGCAGATAGCAGAAATCATAAACAAAAGGGAAGCAAACATCCGCTGCGTATCGCCCGTAGCAGGAGATTTACCCGGTTTGCTGGGCCCGCCACCATTTTCGGTAGGTTTGGTAGGTTCTTTTTCAGTCTCTGGATCGATTTTGCCTGTGTATTCAAAATCAGATACTTCCGGCCAGTCAATCAGGTATTCGGGGTTGATTTCTCCGCCAAGATAGCCCTTGCCGGCGCCGTACCGTCCCTGGTCGGAAGAATCGTCCGAATCGGAGCCATTTGGGCCGAGATAAATCTTTAAACTGGCAGTTTCCAGAGTCATTACGCCTGTATAGCCGTGGTCAAGGATTGGGCTATCGGCATCGAAATAATTAATGATATTGGTACCGTTTATGTCGAATATTATGCGCTGGCTGTCCCCTTCCTGCACAGCGCCAAAACGTATAACAGCCCTGTCTAATTTGCCCGCGCTCACAAATCCGGAGGCATCGCCGCTGGCAATAGTGTTCAGCGCCCCGTTTTTGCGTTTCAGCAATTCTACAGCGCCATTATTCCTGACTATCAAAAGGTACGCCTGCGACTGGTCCCAGGGTGCCAAACCGGGGTTGGACTGCTTGAGCAAAAACCCTACCCAGGTGTTGTCGGGAATATCTGCCTCTGCTTCAAACTGGGCAATCCTGTCTTTTAACAGGCTTCCGGTATAATAAGCATTGGCGCTTGTCCCAAGGGTTACGGTGCCATTGTTGACTTCCGCATTGTCACCTGCAACCCAGTAGCTGTCGTTGGTCGGGAGTACGAAAGTCTTTTCAGGGTAAACCTTTGCCGGCCCTGTATCAACAACCGTTGCATACAGCGTCTGGGCATAAAGGCGCGCGACAAAATCATTCGGATGGTTTACGTTATTGCCTGTCATGTCGGCATATTCTTTCCTGCTCATCAAGTAGCGGAACATTGTGGTTATAGGCGCCACCGCCACCCCTTGCGATTCAAGCTTGAGCATCGCGGCCTCAAATTCTGCCTGGTTGCCGCTGGTCATTTTTACAAGGGGGTTTGGCAGCATTGGGGAAATCAGTATAAACTCGGTTGTGCTTTTTGCGGATTTTGCAATTGAAATTATCTGGCTGAGATTGTTCTGAAGCTGCTGGGCAGATATACTGCTTCCGTTCCCATCATTCATTCCAAAATTAATAACAACCAGGTCTGCCTGATGTGCAGCCACCCTCTCCTGGGCATTTTCCACACCCCACGCGGAGGTTGTTCCGCCCACGGCAGTATTAACAACAGTAATATCGCTGTAGCCAAACCTGGCTTTCAAAGCTTCCACAAACATCTCAGTCCAGCTTGGAGCGTATGGCGCAGCCCCGGTTACGCCGCTGGAGTTGACCCCGGTAGCAATACTGTCGCCATAGAACAGCACTTTCAACGGCTGCTTGTTGTTGAGCTTATTAACAGTACCCTGCAGCAGGTTTCCTTTATATGCAGGTGTGGACCAGTTCCAGCTCTGATTATGCTTATATGTAATCGCAATCTGCTTGCTGTGGAATACTGAGCCCTCAGAGAAGTAAATATACCTTCCGTCTAATGTTTCAAAGCTGGAAGAACCCGCACTGTCCGGGAAATATTCCGAATAGGACATTACAGGTATGGAGGAACCTTCCGGAATGATAAGTTTCCCGTCATCCAGCACCCAGTCGGTACCCTGCTGATAAACTGTGGCAAGGTCGCTGGAGCATACCTGGATAATTTCAGTGGCGTCGTAAAGCAACTGGATGGGTTTAATAGTCCCGTCCTTATCCCTCATCGGCAGCGCAGACTCATGATAAACGGTATTCCCTGTCCAGTAGGGCCTGATATAAGTTGCCAAATCATATGCATCAAGAACATTCCCGGCAGGAAGGCCAGGGTTTTCTGAAGCTGTTGTTACAGTATGTCCCATATATTCCACCACAAATTCTGATACCGCAGATGCGGGGTTTGCAACAGTATAAAAATAAAGCTTAGCCATATCATTGGCAAAAACATTGGAAGGCACAGCAGTGAAGGGAACCGTACCTATTTTTTCCGGGGAATTCTTAACCGAATTGCTTAAGTACAAATCCCAGCCGGATTCAGATTTTTTAATAGTCAGGTAATTAAATTCATCCTTGGGGAATTCCAGCCATGAACCGCTTCCGTTGGTATTGCACTGGATAACTCCTTCTACCTTCTTCTCAAGCAGAAATACCAAACCATTCTGGCTGTTGTTGTCAGGTGCAAGCTGGTAGTTTTCATTGCCCAGGGCAATTGCCAGCGTTCCGTTTTCCGGCAGTTCATTTATGAATTTAAGCCTGAAAGAAACCTCATTGGCCGTATTGAAAACCTTATCTGAAGCAATACCTTTTCCATAAACAGAAGTGCCGCTGACTTTTATTCCCTTGTCAGTTTCCTCTATATCAAATTCGCTGTCCCCAATGGGCGAAAAACCGGCTGTATTTTTCAAAAAAACCTGGTGCTGGGTACCTTCAGCTTTAACTTTAGCCATCACGTCTGTCACACGTATTTTCACTTCACCGGCATCGCCTTTATACGCATAAATCCTTAAAAATGCGCTATTATCATCAAAAAGTTCGGCAGGCGCTTTATCAAACGGGACTTCGCCAATTTTACCATTTACATTTTTGTTCTTGAGGTGAAGCTCCCATCCGGTGGAGCCCGGTTTGATTGATATCTCGTTATCCTCTAAAAAGAAGAACTCCTTCCAAACGCTTTCGGTAGCAACCTGAATGGCATTATCCGCTTTTTTGTAAATCAGGAACGATGCGCCGCGCCCACTTGCATTTGAATGGTCAAATGTATAATCTCCAGTACCGAGAGTCACACAAAACCATTCATCAGCCAATAGCTTATTTTCAGGAAACCGTAAGTTGAAAGAAATCTCCTTCAGCCCTTTTAACGGAGTGTTTAGCTTTATGCCGCTTCCATAGGCCGCCTGAAATGCTGCAGTTATTCCACCGCTGACTAACGATTTGTTTAAGCTTCCGCTTATTTCTTCCCAGTCATCAGTTGACCTGCCAACCAGCGAATAAACCGAGTTACTGCTGGCTCTGATTGGCAAAGAGAGAACCAAAACTCCCGCAACACAAGAAAAAACCATACAGAACGCTATAATCAGCGTACTGACAA
>DUMT01000078.1 GCA_012839705.1 Clostridiales bacterium
ACCTTGCCGGATTTCATAAAACAGCCTTAAGACATCCCAGTACAATGTGCCGCATATCTTTACCGGGTCGTTTGAAAACCGGTGGATTTCCTGCAAAATTATTTTATCCCCGCTGATTTCACCCAGCATCGCCCGCCCGCTGGAGGCGCCGAAATCAAATGCCAGTGCGCGCCTTGATTTGCTGCTTTTCATTCCTTAACAACACCTTTTTTGAGTATGACATTTGCATACAGTGCCGTTTCGCTAGTGGCAATAATCGCATAGGCGTTTCTGGCGCGCTCATAAAACGCAAAGCGCTCAATTTCTTCGATTTTTACATCTTCATATCTGGAAATGATTCGACGGTATTCATCCCAAATTACCGGTACTATTGGGTCTCCGGGTGTGACCTGCATCAGTGCAACCGGCGCATCCACGTAGCTGTCTAAGGGGAATAACTGCAAGATTGCGTCCAGAATTTCCGGCACGCCGTGGCCGTCCATCCTGACAAGCCTTTTTGCGTTGCTTGCCGCAGGAAAATTACCGTCACCTATGACAATTTCGTCGCCATGGCCCATTTCCATAAGGATTTTCAATAATTCCGGAGATAGAATTCTTGGAATACCCTTTAGCATTGGAAAACACCTCTTATTTTGTTTATTTATCTAAACATTACTATACAAATTTAAAAATTTATAGTAAAATATTTTCTGAAATTAGCACAATATTGCATAAAATACAATCTAATCTTAAACAGGGTGGCGTCCATGTTAACAGCTCAGATGAATTTAAGCGCATTAAGAAAACTGTTGGCGGACTTTTATTCAGTAACCGGCCAGAGGATAGGGATTTTTGATAACAATTTCAACATCTTAATCGAGCATCCCCAAAAGCACAGCCCTTTCTGCTCTAAAATACGCAGTACTCCGGAGGGCTCCGACAAGTGTAAAGCCTGCGATATAAACGGGATGAAGGTGTCGGCAAAAACCGGAAAAACATATTACTACCGTTGCCATGCCGGGCTTGTTGAGGTGTGCTGCCCCATAATTGAGGAGGAGGGAATCTCGGGTTTTTTAATGTTCGGCCAGGTTTTATATGACCGCAATTTGGAACGCCAGCGAGATGAGGTATGGAGCAAATGCAAAGGGCTTATAAAGGACTATTCGGAATTCTGTTTGCTGTTTGAAAGCATTCGTAAGATTCCATCGGATTATCTAAATGCAGTGGCGAATATCATGTCTGCGTGTGTAGGTTATATCAGGCTTGAACAACTTATAAAGCTGAGTAAAAGCAGCCTTTGGGAGCAGATGGTTAACTACATAGAAAAAAAGGCCGGTACCCATTTCACGTTGGATGAAATGAGCAACGACCTTTCTGTGAGCATATCCACATTATGCAAAACTGCAAAAGCCCATTCGGGAAAGACGGTATTCCAGCTGGTTAACGAATACCGGATTTCACGGGCAAAGGAGATTCTGGCTGATGATACGATGTCAATTGCAGATGTAGCTTCCCGTGTGGGGCTTGATGACTACAATTATTTTACCAGGCTGTTTAAGAAAGCAACGGGGATAACGCCAACAGCATACAGGCGCCAGTTAAAAAAGGCAAACTAAGTTTAAAGAAATAAAGGAAAACTTTATTTTATCAGGCTTTTCTTCCAAACCGACGGGGCGAACAAAACCAATATCGGGTAAAACTCAAGGCGCCCTGCGATCATGCAGAATGACAGAACAATCTTTGAAAAAGGAGAAAATGAGGAAAAATTCCCCGCAGGGCCGACATCTCCTAGCCCAGGCCCGATATTGCTAAGGGACGATATAACCGCTGTTGTGCTCGAAACAATATCCTTTCCGTCAATGGAAATAAGTACGACGGAAACAAATAAGAACATTAAATAGATAAAGAAGAATAAAGCAGTTTTTGAAACCGTTTCATCGTTTACCTTTTTCCCGCTGATTGTCACAGACTTTACTCTGCCGGGATGAAAGATTTTGCCAACTTCTATTTTAGCAGCTTTGAAAAGTATAATAAACCGAACAATCTTTATACCGCCGCCGGTTGAGCCGGCACAGCAGCCAGAAAACATTAAAAGCACCAGTATGGTTTTGCTTAAAGTCGGCCACAGGTTAAAATCCGCAGTTGCAAATCCTGTTGACGAAATTATGGAAGATACCTGAAAAGACGAGTACCTTAATGCTTTGTCAATCCCGCCATAAATTCCGGAAATATTAAATGTGATGATAAGGATTGCTGCTATTACGACTCCAAGGTATACCTTTAATTCTGTGTCTTTGAAAAATTTAATAAACTTTTTGTCCAGCAGGACAAAGTAAAGTGAAAAATTGATTCCGAACAAAAACATGAATACCGTTATTATAATTTCAACGGCTATGTTGTTGTATGCTCCAATGCTTGCGTTCATGCTTGAAAATCCGCCAGTACCTGCGGTTGCAAAGGCGTTTATAAATGCGTCAAAAAGCGGTTGCCCGGCAATTAAAAGCAGGATAATCAGCAAAACGGTCATGGCGAGATAAATCATATACATGATTCGGGCTGTCTCGCGTATCTTGGGTACGACTTTATCAGGAGAAGGGCCTGTGCTTTCTGCCCTTAACAGATTGACCAGAGAAGCGTTAGTCGGCGCAACCGCCATAAAAAACATCAGTATTCCCATGCCGCCAATCCAATGTGTAAAGTTCCTCCAAAATAATATCCCTTTCGGCAGCACTTCAATATTGGTTAAAATGGTAGAGCCGGTGGTCGTAAAACCAGATGCGGTTTCAAAGACACAGTCGATAAAACTGCTAAAGTATCCGGAGAAGTAAAAAGGCAGTGCACCGAAAATGGAAAGCAGAATCCATGATAATCCGGCGACAACAAAAGCGTCCCTGGTTCTAAAGTTTTTGTCTTTTGGTTTTATAAAAGCCAATAAAGTGCCGGCACCAAAGGTTATCAGAATTGACCAGAGAAATGCCCAATGGCTATTGTCGCTATTAATCAATGCTACGACAAGTGGAAAAAGCATAAATATTGCTTCTATCCTCAGGACATTTCCAATTGACCTGATAATAAGCCTGTAATTCATTTTGTACTTATCCCTCTTGCGAAATACTTTAATTAATTCTGTAGAATATCGTCAAGATCAAGAATATTGTTGTTTTTGGTTATAATTATTACGTTGTCTCCGATTTGAATTTTCGAATCGCCGGACGGGATGATAATATCAGAACCTCTGCTTATGCAGCCTATCAGGATTCCTTTTTTCAAATTCAAATCCTTTATTGGCGTATTAAGGCATTTTGATTTTTTGTAAACCTGGAACTCTATAGCTTCAATATCACCGTTTTCACCGGTGAAAATGCGATGCATGGTTCTAATATTGCTTCCGACAACGCCGGAAAGCCCGTCAACATACCGGGCAACGGTTTTTGCCGTTATGTTTTGTGGTGTAACAATGCAGC
>DUMT01000079.1 GCA_012839705.1 Clostridiales bacterium
AACAGCAGGCTTTAGCCTGCTGTTTTATAAAAACTGCTGTTTTAAATTTTTTAACAATTTAGGTCTGGAATTTTTCCACATATTCTTATATAATCTATATGATTTATATGAAAAGGAGGTGGGCTATGCCTTCGGTCACCTTGAATATTGAGGGTATGACATGCCTAAGCTGCGAGAAGAGGATTGAAAAAGCCCTGAGGGGCAAAAAGGGTATTACCGGCGCGAATGTAAGCTTTACATCCGGCACAGCAAAAATAACCTTTAATGAAAGGTTAATCAGCCTTGAAAAAATAATTGATACTATCCAGCAACTGGGCTACTGGGTCGCCAAAGAGCCTCCAAAACCCGCCATTGCAAGGGTTATAGGCATTGCAGCGGCTATGATTGTTCTTTACCTGGTTTTAAACCTCTTGGGCGTTTTTAATATTTTCAACGCCTTCCCCCAGGCCGGGGAAACCACAGGATACGGCATGCTGTTTGTAATTGGGCTGCTCACCTCCCTGCACTGTGTCGCCATGTGCGGCGGAATCAACCTGTCGCAGTCGGTGCCGCAGAGCATAGGCAATTCAGTCAAATCCCCATTAATCCCAAGCCTGTTATACAACGCAGGAAGGGTGGTTTCCTACACCCTTGTGGGAGGGATTGTGGGTGCGGCAGGGTCCGTCATCAGCTTTTCAGGGGCTATGAAGGGCGCTGTCCAGATTGCGGCGGGTATTTTCATGGTAATCATGGGCCTTAATATGCTAAACCTGTTCCCTGCCCTAAAGAAACTCACCCCCAGAATCCCTAATTTTTTTGCCTCTGAAATATCCAGGGGCAGGCACAGCAAAGCCCCCTTTGTTGTTGGACTATTAAACGGCCTTATGCCCTGCGGGCCACTTCAGGCAATGCAGCTTTATGCCCTTTCCACCGGTTCATTGATAAAAGGCGCCATTTCAATGCTAATTTTCAGCCTTGGCACAGTACCGCTTATGTTCGGGCTTGGGGCATTAAGCAGTTATCTTAGCCGGAAATTCACCCATAAAATGATGGCTGTATGCGCGGTATTGGTGGTGTTTCTGGGTTTTTCTATGCTCGGCAGCGGTTTGAGCCTGTCAGGCTTAAGCCTTCCCGGGCTTTCCGGCACCGGATCGCCTAACCAGAATATCGCCGAAATTGATGGCAACCTTCAAACCGTCACAACAAAGCTTCACCCCGGACGATACGAGCCGATTACCGTGCAGAAGGGAATCCCGGTAAAATGGATTATAAAAGCAGACAAAAAGGACATCAACGGTTGCAACAACGAAATCTACATTCCAAAATTCAGCATTTCCAAAAAGCTTGAGGAGGGGGAAAACATTATAGAATTTACCCCTGAGATAAGCGGCACCTTTGAATACACCTGCTGGATGGGCATGATCCGAAGCCAAATTGTAGTGGTGGATGACATTAAAAACTTTTAAAGAAAGGAAATCAGGACATGGCAAAACAATACAACACGCAAAAGGGCAATGTTACCCCAATAACAGAGGTTAAGAAGAAAAGATACTTTAAACTCGCCGCCCTTTCGGTCGCGTCCCTGGCTATTGTAATAACCGCAGCGGCGCTGATTTTGATAAACTCCGGCGGTAAAACAGTAGCAAAAGACAGCGACCTTGCAATCCCGTTAAGCGAGGTTAGTGAGAAAGCCCGATTCTATCCGGTTGAAATCGGCGGCACTAAGATGGAAGTTTTAGCCGTCAAGGCGTCGGACAATACCGTCCGCACCGCCTTTAACACCTGCCAGGTGTGCTTTGCTTCCGGCAGAGGGTACTATGTCAAGGAAGGCAATTACCTTGTTTGCCAGAACTGCGGCAACCGCTTCAGTACAGACGATGTAGAGGTAACAAGGGGCGGCTGCAACCCTGTACCCATAACCTCCGAAAACAAAACGGTGGATGGGGGCAATATCATTATATCAAAGGAATTCCTGGCACAGGCAAAGGAGATATTCTCAAACTGGAAAAAATAAATGCAAAAATCCAGACTGCCACCTGGCAGTCTGGATTTTTTGTTTGCTCTTTCGCGCCGCTGACGATAGAATAGTACGCGTTTGAAGTAATTCGGTAAACAACAGTGTAGAACAGGGCAAAAATCAGTATGCTTATCCCGAAATCTGACGAGTCCAAAAACGCTGATATAGTACATTGAAACCATCATAACGCAGGTTAAAAGGTAGGGCAAATAAAGCTTCCGGTTTTTCCTTATACCGTCTACGGCAAGGCGGGGATAGAAGTATGTCCTCATTTCAGTTCACCGCCTGACGCAAGCAAAGTTAGGGTATCGGTGATTTTCTGATAAAGCTGCTCGCTGGTGTTGCCACCTTTGTAAATCTGGTGGAACACTTCGCCGTCCTTGATGAAAAGCACCCGGGACGCATGACTGGCAGCCCTGACTGAGTGGGTAACCATCAGGATTGTCTGCCCGGTTTTATTAATCTCGCCAAACAGCCTTAAGAGCTCGTCAGTAGCCTTTGAATCCAGGGCGCCGGTGGGCTCGTCGGCAAGAATGATTCTCGGGTTTGTAATAAGGGCGCGGGCAACGGCGGCACGCTGTTTCTGCCCGCCGGAGACCTCGTAAGGGTATTTTTTAAGCAAACCTGAAATCCCAAGCTGGTTGGCAATAGGAATCAGCCTTGCCTTCATTTCGCTGTACTTTTTCCCCGCCAGCACCAGGGGGAGGTATATATTATCCTCAAGGGTGAAAGTATCCAGCAAATTAAAATCCTGAAACACAAAGCCCAGGTTATCCCGCCTGAACTGAGCCACCGCAGACTCCCGGATTTTTGAAAAGTCCTGCCCGTCCAGCAGCACAGTTCCCGCTGTCGGCTTGTCAAGGGCGGCAAGGATATTCAGCAAGGTTGTCTTGCCGCTGCCGGATTCACCCATTATGGCGACATATTCGCCTTTCTCCACGCTGAAATTCAAGCGCCTCGACGGTATGCCCGCCGAAACGTGTCTTATAAACTTTTTTCAGTCCTCTGACTTCCAGTAAACTCATTTTTCAAAACCCCTTTCGTATTACGGGGATATATTATCAAGAAAAGCTGATTCATTCCATTGAATCAGCTTACAATAAACTTACACTTTTGTCACATCTATTCTACTTCAAGTTGCCGCTTGTCAAGATTTATCCGGATAACAGTGCCGCTGCCCACCTTTGACTCGGCAGAAATGCCGTGCCCCAGGTTGTCACAAACCCTTTTGCAAAGGTAAAGCCCAATCCCGCTCGCCCTTTTATCCGCCCTGCCGTTAAAGCCGGTATAGCCGTTTTCAAAAATCCGGGGCAAATCCTCTGGTGCAATACCAATGCCGGTGTCCTTAATACACAGGGTTTTAGGCTCTTCCATGTAAACCGAGATTGTCCCGCCGTTTCCGGTATATTTCACCGCGTTGGAAAGCACCTGTTCCACCACAAAGGAAAGCCATTTTTCATCAGTCAGAACCTTTGCGTTAACCCCCTCATATTCAAGGGAAAGCTTTTTGCCGATAAACTCCCCCGAAAACTTCCTTACAGCTGAGCGGACAATGCTGTCAAGGTCATATTCCCTGATAACGTAATCGGTGCTGTCCGATTCCAGCCGCAGGAATGTCAGAACCATATTTACATAGCTTTCAATGCGGTTAAGGTCGTTTTGCAGCTTCCTTGAAAACGGAGAATCCTCGTTTTGCAGATTCAGCCTCATGGCGGCAATAGGTGTTTTAATCTGATGGGCCCAAACGGTGTAATAATCCACCATATCGTTGTATCTTGCCTGCGCCTCGTCTGCCCTTCTCCTTTGCTCCTCGCACAGATGGGCTATAATTTTCTGATAATCTTCGTCGGCAATGCTGTCACTTTCCGGCAGGTTGCCGATAAGCTCTGCCGTCATCTTTTCAAGGTATTTAAGTATATTATGCTTTTTCCGCACCTTAAGAAAATCCGCCAGCAGAAAAATTACCCCGATAACGAAGCAAAGCGCCGACGGGTACCACACGGCTTTTAATGGCAAATGGTAAAGGTAAAATGTTGCCGCAAATAATATGATGAAAAGCAAACAAAGGGCAAAGGTTTTCTTCTTATATTTAAGATAACATAAAAACAGTTTCATTTTTCCCTACTCCAGAATATACCCTACACCGAATTTTGTGGCGATAAAGTTTTTAACCCCGGCAGACTCAAGTTTTTTTCTTAGCCTTCCAACATTTACGGTTAACGTGTTTTCATCAACAAAGCTGTCTGTTTCCCACAGGGCTTCCATCAGCTTTTCCCGGCTTACAACCTTGCCCTTGTTTTGCATAAGAGTGAGCAGTATCCGGTATTCGTTTTTGGAAAGCTCGATGTGGCTGCCGTTATAGGTAATAGTGTTGTTCCCGGTATTAAGCTGCACCCCTTTGTGCTCCAGCACAGGTGCAAAATTGCCGTAATCATAAGCCCTGCGTAAAAGAGCCTGTATCTTTGCAATCAAAACATTCTGGTCAAAGGGTTTGGCGATAAAATCATCCGCACCCATGTTCATCGCCATAATGATATTCATGTTCTCAGACGCCGAGGAAATAAAGATTATCGGTACGGGGCTGAGCTTTCTGATTTCCTGGCACCAGTAGTATCCCCCCATAAAGGGAAGCGTTATGTCCATCAGCACCAGATGGGGCTTAAAATCCGAAAACTCCCCCAGAACATTGCCAAAATCCCGGACAGCCCTTGGCTCCATGCCCCAGGTTTTGATGCAGGTTTCCATGGCGTCTGAAATTCCCCTGTCGTCCTCTACTATCAAAATTCTGTATGCCATATCCCTTGCCCCTACAAACTGATTTTATAAATTTTATGATACCTTTAACGGGCGGCTTTGGTCAAGGGTAATTCTCTTATTGCAGCAAAAAACATGGTTTAACGGCAAAACCGCTAAACCATGTTCCCAATCACTTATCCGAATAAACCGCGATACCCCTGCGCTTATGCTCGCTGATTTTATGCATGCGCTCCACAAGCGCCTTTTTGTCCTCAGGGATATCCCCGCCCAAAAGGTAGGAATCCAGCTCTTTGTAAGTGACTCCCATTTCCCCTTCGTCGGTCTGCCCCTCAAAAAGGGCGGCTGAGGGGGCTTTTTTGATAACGGATTCAGGTGCGCCCAGATACCGCAAAAACTCATATATTTCGGTAACGGTCAAATCCGCTATGGGGTTAAAGTCGTGGGCTCCGTCACCCCATTTGGTGAAGTACCCGACATAGGCTTCGCTCCTGTTGCCGGTACCCGCCACAAGTCGGTTTTCAGCCCCGGCGATGGCGTAGACCGTAAGCATTCTAAGCCTTGGCGCAATATTTGCAACAGCCAAAGGCGTTAATTCAGTAACTCCCTCAAGAGCCTTCAGCTCAGCTTCTTTAACCGGGGTCAAGTCCACAAAACGTGTCTCGATATTGAACTTCTCGGCTACTTCCCTGGCGTCGGCGGCGTCCTCGTTGTAATTGCGCTTTGTGGAACAGGGCATGATGATACCCACTGTGTTGTCGCAGGCGGCTTTGCAAAGGATTCCAACCAGAGCCGAATCCTTGCCGCCGCTGTTGCCGTAAACTATGCCGGACGCGCCGCTTTCAGCCAGCAGGTTTTTAATAAACGCTACCCTTTTTTCAAATTCAACCTTATAATCCCGCAGCATTAAAATCACCTCTATTATTTAAGCAGCTCGCAGAGCCTTCTTGCCGCTTCCTTTGTATCTTCGGGGCTGCCGAAGGTGGAAAAGCGGAAATACCCTTTTCCGCAGGCCCCGAACCCTTCGCCGGGTGTGCCTACAACCTGGATTTCATTCAGCAGGTAGTCAAAAAATTCCCAACTGCCCATGCCGTTGGGGCATTTAAGCCAGATGTAGGGGGCGTTCTTCCCTCCGCAGTACCAGATTCCGAGGCTGTCCAGAGCCTCCATCAGGACTTTGGCGTTATTCTTGTAAACCTGGATATTCTGGCGGATTTGTTTTTGCCCCTCCGGGGTAAATACGGCGGCGCCGCCCTTTTGCAGGATGTACGACACGCCGTTTGTCTTGGTGGTGCGGTTGCGCACCCACATGGAATTAAGGTTCATGCCGTCCCTGTTCAAAGCCTTGGGGATTACGGTATATCCAAGCCTTGTACCTGTGAACCCTGCGGTTTTGGAAAGGGAGCAAATCTCAATGGCGCAGGTTTTGGCGCCCTCCAGCTCGAAAATGCTGTGGGGCAGGTTCTCATCCTCAATAAATGCCTCGTAAGCGGCATCAAAAAGGATTACCGAACCGTTTTCATTGGCAAAGTCCACCCATTCCTGAAGCTGGCTGCGGCTGAATACCGCGCCGGTGGGGTTGTTGGGGGAGCAGATATAGATAAGGTCTGCTTTTGTATCCTCATCCGGGCGGGGCAAAAACCCGTTTTCCTCGCCGGAAGCAAGGTGCAAAATCTTCCTGCCCGCCATGACGTTTGCGTCCACATAAGCGGGATACGCGGGCTCTATAACAAGGGCTGTGCTGGAGCGGTCAAACAGGTCGAGAATATCCCCCAGCTCATCGCTGGCGCCGCTGGAAACAAACACCTCGTCAACATCCAGCATAACGCCCCTTGAGGCATAGTGCTTCGCGATAATCTCCCTCAAAAAAGGGGCGCCGCATTCGGGCATGTATCCATGGAAAGTTTCCTTTTTGGACTGGTCCTCCACTGCCTCGTGCAATGCCTTAATTACAGTATCGCAAAGCGGGAGGGATACGTCGCCGATACCCATGCGGTACAGAGGCTTTCCGGGGTTTTTGTCAAGGTACGCCTTTATTTTCTGAGAAATATTATAAAAAAGGTACGAGTCCTTTAACTCGGCATAATGGGTATTCATTTTAATCATCAATTGTCTCCCCTTCATACACAAACTCCGCAGGGCCGGTCATCAAAACGTTGTTGTCGGTGTCAATTAAAATTTCAAGTTTGCCCCCGTCAAGCTGGACTTCAATTGGCTCTTCGTAACGGCAATATTTAGCGGCAATTGCAGCCATGGCGCTGGCACAGGCGCCGGTGCCGCATGCCATTGTAACGCCGCTGCCCCGCTCCCAGACCCGCATGCGAAGCTTATTCTTTTCCTGCACCTTGACAAATTCCACATTCACGCCGTCGGGGAAGAAGGGATGGCGCTCAATCTTGGGCCCGAGGGTGGTAAGAGGCGCGGAATCCATATCATCCACGAAAATCACCGCATGGGGGTTGCCAACGGATACCGGGGTAAGGAGGACTTTCTCCCCGTCAACATCCAGTTCAACAGGCTTTTCCGCCACCGCCATGCCCATGTCAACCGCAACGGTCTTTACCTTCCCGTCCGAAACATGAAGCCTTAAGGTCCTGATTCCCGACAGGGTTTCTATGGTAACTATAATTTTATCCGTATACCCCTTGTCGTATACATATTTGCCGACACAGCGGATGCCGTTGCCGCACATTTTTGCCTCGCTGCCGTCCGCATTGAATATCCTCATTTTAAAATTCGCTTTATCGGAGTTGGAAATAAAAATCAAACCGTCAGAACCGGCGCCGAAATGCCTGTCAGAAAGCTTTCTGGCAAGCTCGGGAGCATTCTCCGGCACTTCGCCGAAAACATACAGGTAATCGTTTCCAAGCCCGTGCATCTTTGTAAAGCGCATTTTATTTTGCCTCCTCGTTTATGGTGGATATACCTATGGTTACCTCCTCAAGCACATCCAAAAGCATCCTGACGGTATCGAGAGAGGTCAGCATGGTTATGTTGTTCTGTATCGCACAGCGGCGGATTGCAGCGCCGTCCTGGTAATGGACGCCTGACATAATGGCGCGGGTGCAAATGACGTAGCTGACATACCCCGCCCTGATGGATTCAAGTATTTCCTCGCTGCCTTCGGAGAGCTTGCGTCGGATTCTGGTCCTGATTCCGTGCTCTTTCAGGAACATGGCGGTACCGATGGTGGCTTCTATATTAAAGCCCATATCGTAAAACCTGCGAATCAGCGGCAAAGCTTCTTCTTTGTCCTCGTCTGCCAGGGTGACAAGAATCGTACCGTAGTTATGAACCTTGATTCCGGAGGCAAGCATAGCCTTGTACATCGCGCGGTGAAGCTTTTTGTCATAGCCGATAGCTTCGCCCGTGGACTTCATTTCAGGCGACAGGTACGCGTCCATACCCTGCAGCTTTGAGAAGGAGAAGGCGGGAGCCTTGACATAATACCTCTCTTTTTCCTTCGGGTAAAGCTCAGTTATCCCCTGCTCCTCAAGGCTAACCCCCAGGATTACCTTTGTGCCGATATCCGCAAGGCTGTACCCGGTTGCCTTTGAAATAAAGGGGACAGTCCTGGATGAACGGGGGTTAACCTCGATTATATAAACGTCGTCGTTGTCGTCAACGATAAACTGTATATTGAACAGCCCCACAATCCCAATGCCAAGGCCAAGCTTTTCGGTGTATTCCAGAATGGTGTCCTTAACCTTCTGGGAAATGCTGTAGGTGGGGTATATGCTAATAGAGTCGCCGGAGTGGACGCCGGTCCTTTCCACCAGTTCCATAATGCCGGGGACAAATACCCGCTTGCCGTCGCAAACCGCGTCAACCTCAACTTCTTTTCCGCGGATGTATTTGTCCACAAGCACAGGCTTATCCTCGCTGATTTCCACCGCGGTTTTAAGGTATTCACGCAGCGCTTTTTCCTTGGCGACAATCTGCATTGCCCTGCCGCCAAGCACGAAGCTGGGGCGCACAAGGACGGGATATCCAATCTCCTCGGCGGCTTTTACCCCTTCCTCTATGCTTGTCACCGCCCTGCCCTTGGGCTGCGGAATCCCCAGGGATGACAACAGCTTTTCAAAGGCGTCGCGGTTTTCAGCCTTTTCGATGGCGTCGCAGTCGGTACCGATAATCTTTACTCCCCTGTCCCTCAAGGGGTTCGCAAGGTTGATGGCGGTCTGGCCCCCCAGGGTTGCGATAACGCCCTCGGGCTTCTCCAGCTCGATTACATTCATGACATCCTCGACGCTTAAAGGCTCGAAATACAGCTTGTCAGAGCATGTATAGTCGGTGGAAACGGTTTCGGGGTTGTTGTTTATGATTATTGCCTCGAAACCTGCGGCTTTGATGGTCTGCACCGCGTGGACAGTGGAGTAGTCAAACTCCACGCCCTGACCAATCCTGATAGGCCCGGAACCGAGCACCACTATTTTCCGTTTATCTGATACGATGGACTCGTTTTCCTGCTCATAGGTTGAATAGAAGTATGGTATATAGCTTTCAAACTCGGAGGCGCAGGTGTCAATCATTTTGTAAACAGGGTAAATCCCGGCATCCCTGCGCATATTCCATACAGTTATCTCATCAGTATTCCAAAGGGAAGCAATCGCCCTGTCGGAAAAGCCCATTTTTTTGGCTTCGCGCAAAACCCTGATGTCATTGGGGTTGTTCCTGATTTCCTGTTCCTCATCTACTATATTCTTAAGCTTTCTGATGAAGAACCTGTCAATCAATGTTACCTCAGAAATTTTTTCCACGCTGCAGCCAAGGCGCAAAAGCTGGGCTATGGCATAAATGCGGTCGTCGGTGCCCTTCTTGATATAAGCCAGCAGCTCGCCTTCTGCCATATTGTCAAATTTGCGGTGGTGGAGGTGGTAAAGCCCGATTTCCAGGGAGCGGATAGCCTTCAGCAGGCTTTCCTCAAAGGTCCTGCCGACGCTCATAACCTCGCCGGTAGCCTTCATCTGGGTGCCAAGGGCATTGTCGGCATCGGCAAACTTGTCGAAGGGGAAGCGCGGCATTTTTGTTACCACATAGTCAAGGGCAGGCTCAAAGGATGCGGGGGTATTGGCTAATTGTATCTCGTCCAGGGTCATGCCCACACCGATTTTTGCTGACACCCTGGCAATCGGGTAACCGCTGGCCTTGGAAGCCAGTGCAGAGGAGCGGGACACCCTGGGGTTAACCTCGATAAGGTAATACTGGAAGGACTTCGGGTCCAGGGCAAACTGGACATTGCAGCCGCCTTCAATCTCAAGGGCGCGGATGATTTTCAGCGCGCTGTCGCGAAGCATATGGTATTCCTTGTTGGTCAGGGTCTGGGAGGGGCAAACCACTATGGAGTCGCCGGTGTGGATTCCCACCGGGTCGAGGTTTTCCATATTGCATATGGCAATAGCAGTGTCATTGGCGTCACGGATAACCTCGTACTCGATTTCCTTATAGCCCTTAATGCTCTTTTCAATCAGCACCTGCCCAACAGGGGATAATGAAAGGGCGTTCTTAATAAGGGGGATGAACTCCTCCTCGTTATCGGCAAATCCGCCGCCGGTGCCGCCCAGGGTAAAGGCGGGGCGCAGGACAACGGGATAGCCTATTCTCCTTGCAACCTCCAGCCCTTCCTCCACCGAGTTGGCTATATCCGAAGGCAGGACAGGCTCACCAAGCTCCTCACAAAGCTTTTTGAACATCTCCCTGTCCTCGGCGCATTCAATACTCTTAATCTTTGTGCCCAGAAGCTCAACCCGGCATTCGGCAAGAATCCCTTTTTTGGCAAGCTGGACCGCAAGGTTTAACCCCGTCTGACCGCCAATACCGGGAAGTATGGCGTCAGGGCGCTCGTAGCGGATGATTTTTGCAATATACTCAAGGGTCAGAGGCTCCATATATATCTTGTCCGCGATGGAGGTATCGGTCATTATGGTCGCGGGGTTGGAGTTGCAGAGCACCACCTCATAGCCTTCCTCTTTTAAAGCCAGGCATGCCTGGGTACCTGCATAGTCAAACTCCGCCGCCTGCCCGATTACAATCGGGCCTGAACCTATGACCAGAATTTTTCTCAAGTCCGTCCGCTTAGGCATTATTCCGCACCTCCTCCATCAGTTTAAGAAAACGCTCGAAAAGATATGTGCTGTCCTGTGGTCCGGGGGCGCTTTCCGGATGGTACTGGACGCTGAAAACCTTATCCTTATCACATTTTACTCCCTCGATGGTGTGGTCAAGGATATTTATATGGGTGGGGACCAGGCTGGTTTCCATCAGGCTATCCTTGTCCACCGCATAGGAGTGGTTTTGTGAAGTGATCTCAATTTTGTTGGTAAAAAGGTTTCTGACAGGATGGTTTCCGCCCCGGTGGCCAAATTTAAGCTTGTAGGTTCTGGCGCCATACGCCAGGGAAATAATCTGATGCCCAAGGCAGATACCAAAAATCGGGTATTTGCCAGTGAGGTTCCGCACAGTTTCAATAGTCTGCGGCACATCGGTGGGGTCCCCGGGGCCGTTGGAAATGCAGATTCCATCGGGGTTTAACTTCTGTATCTCCTCTGCGGGAGTGTTCCAGGGAACCACAGTAACCCTGCATCCAACCTTATTCAGGGAGCGGATTATATTAAGCTTCACGCCGCAATCAATAAGGGCGACATGGAACTTCTCATCCTCCGCAGGGGATACCCATATTTCTTTGCTGCTGACTTTGGAAACCGCATTTCGGGGGATGTCGGTGGATTTCAAGATTTCCAATCCCTGTTCAAGGGTTGTTGATGGCTTTGTAATCAGTACCTTGCGGCTGCCAAAATCCCTTATTGAGCGGTTGAGCTTCCTCGTGTCCACACCGTAAACACCGGGAATACCGTATTTTAACATTACTTCCCCCAAAGTCGCGGTGCTTCTGAAATTCGATGGCTCATCATTGTACTCCCGCACAATCAGCGCGCCGATGGTGGGGGTAGCAGTTTCGTAGTCGTCATCAGCCATCCCGTAATTTCCAATCAGCGGATAGGTCATAACCACCGCCTGGTAGGTGTAGGATGGGTCCGACAGAATTTCCTGATAACCTACCATAGATGTGTTGAACACAATCTCCAGCACGCAGTCAGCATCGGCTCCGAAACCGTAGCCGTAGTATTCCTGACCGTCCTCCAAAATTAACTTCCTGTCAAATTCTCTTACCATTCCGGCACCTCACTCTATTTCAAGCCCCTGCTCAAACCGGGATTTACCGCCTTCAGGCACAGCAGTGGGGTAGCTTCCATCGAAGCAGGCGCTGCAATACCCGCTGTTTTCGCACAGGGTTTTTAAATCTTCAATCGGCAAAAATCCTAAAGTATCCGCCCCGGTAAGCCGCGCTATTTCAGGTATGCTGCATTTCCGGGCTATAAGATGCTCCTCGGAGTCGATGTCCGTACCGTAGTAGCAAGGGTGTAAAAACGGCGGGGAGGAAATCCTCATATGTATCTCCTTTGCCCCTGCGTCCCGCAGGAGCTTTACAATCCGCCCGATGGTAGTGCCGCGGACGATGGAATCGTCTATCAGCACCACCCGCTTGTCCCTTACATTCTCCTCAATAACCGCCAGCTTTATCTTTACCTGGTCAAGCCTTGTGCCCTGCCCGGGGGATATGAAGGTCCGCCCGATGTATTTATTTTTTATAAACCCGGTGCAATAGGGAATCCCGGATTCTTCGGAAAACCCTAAAGCTGCATCCAAGCCTGAATCAGGCACACCTACAACAATATCGGCGTCCACCGGATGGGCTTTGGCTAGTGCCCTTCCTGCCCGGACCCTGGCTTTATGGACCGAAACCCCGTCAATCACAGAGTCCGGACGGGCGAAATAGATATATTCAAAAACGCAAAGCCTTTTTTGCTTTTTGCCGCAATGCTCCCTGCGGGAGAAAAGCCCTCCACTACTGAAAACCAGAATCTCCCCCGGCTCCACGTCACGGATGAACCTTGCCCCCACCGCCTTAACAGCGCAGCTTTCGGAAGCTATAACATAAATTCCGTCATCGGTCTTGCCAAAACACAGGGGCCTGAACCCAAAGGGGTCCCTTGCGCAAATCAGCTTATCCGGGGTCATAATCACCAGGGAATATGCCCCCTCGATAATCCCCATGGCGCGGCTTACCGCCTCTTCGATTAAAGGGGTATTAAGCCGCTCCCTTGTTATGATATAGGCAATGGTTTCGGTATCGCTTGTGGTGTGGAATATGGCTCCGGACATCTCCAGCTCAGTCCTCAGCACCTCAGCATTGGACAGGTTCCCGTTGTGAGCCAGGGCCATTTTTTCCCTGTGGTGGTTTACTTCAATAGGCTGGCAGTTGCTGCGGCTGGTGCCTCCGGTGGTACCGTACCGCACATGGCCTACAGCCATGTTGCCTTTAGGCAGGCCGGACAGCGCCTTTCCTGTAAACACTTCGCTGACCAACCCTAAATCCTTGCATGAGGCGAATTCGCCGCCGCTGTTTACCACAATCCCGCAGCTTTCCTGCCCTCTGTGCTGCAGGGCATACAGACCGTAGTAACAAAAATCCGCAGCATTGGTGCTTTCAGGCGCGAAAATGCCGAATACCCCGCATTCCTCTTGAATTCCCATGCTTTCCCCCGCTTTATTTAGACTCTTTATCCTAAACCCGGCTTACTCGACTGTTACCGATTTAGCCAGGTTCTTCGGCTTATCTATATCGCAGCCGTTTTCCCTGGCAACGTAATAAGCCAGCAGCTGCAAAGGTATAATCTCAACAATTGCCGAAAACAGTGTTTCAACATTCGGCACGAAAATAACATCGTCAGCTAACGACACAATTTTTTCATTTTCCCTGAATGTCACCGCAACTACTTTTGCGCCCCTCGCCTTTACTTCCACGATATTGCTCATGGTTTTTTCCATAACCGACTGGTTGCAACAAAGGGCGATAACCGGCTGGTTATCCGAAATCAGTGCGATGGTTCCGTGCTTTAATTCCCCAGCCGCGTAGGACTCGGCGTGGATATAGGATATTTCCTTCATCTTCAGGGCGCCCTCCAGGGCAATCGCATAGTCGGTATTCCTGCCTATGTAGAAGATGGAGCTGTTGTTATAATACTTCTTCGCCATCCTGTCTATGGACGAATTCATGTCGATGGCTTCCTGGATTTGCTTTGGCAGGGATTTAAGTTTCTTTAACAGGCTTAAGTAATCCTCCTCACCAATCCTGCCAAGTTTTTTAGCAGCATACAGGGAGAACATATATAAAACCGCCAGCTGTGTGGTGTATCCCTTGGTAGTGGCAACCGCAATCTCGGGCCCTGCCCAGGTGTAGATGGTATGGTCAGCTTCTTTTGCAATGGTGCTGCCCACCACATTCACTATGGCGATTGTTTTGGCGCCACGCCGTTTGCATTCCTTCATTGCGGCTATTGTATCCGCCGTTTCCCCTGACTGTGACAACACAATCAGCAGTGTACGCTCGTCTATAATCGGGTCGCTGTATCTAAGCTCGCTTGCCAGCTCCACCTGAACCGGGATACGGCAAATCTTTTCAATGGCATACTTCCCTGCGCATCCCGCGTAATAAGCAGAGCCGCAGGCGGTAATTACAATCTTGTCGATGCTGCCCAAATATTCCCCGGTCAGCTCGATATCATCAAGCACAATTTCCCCGTCCTTGATTCTCGGGGCAATAGTCGCCTTAACCGCCGCCGGCTGCTCCATGATTTCCTTGAGCATGAAATGCTCATACCCGCCCTTTTCGGCAGCCTGGATATCCCATGTTATACGGGTGACTTTTTTCTGCACCGGGTGCCCGGAGCAGTCATAAACGGTAATTGAATCGGGGGTAATTTCGGCAAACTCCCCGTCCTCAAGATAGATGGCATTCCTTGTATAGGAAACGAGGGCGGTAACATCGGATGCAAAGTAGTTTTCGCCCACTCCGACACCGAGTATTAGCGGGCTTGCTTCCCTGGCGACATAAAGCTTTTCGGGCTGCTCCTGGCAGATAACCCCCAGTGCGTAGGAGCCCCTAAGCCTTGACAGGGTCCTGATGACTGCCTTCTTAATGTCGCCATCGTAATACATATCAATCAGGTGTGCCACGACTTCGGTATCGGTCTCGCTTTCAAAGTGATAACCGTTGGCAACCAGTTCTTTCCTCAGGGAAAGGTAATTTTCAATTATGCCGTTGTGAACAACCGCAAACCTGCCGTTGTTGCTGACATGGGGATGCGCGTTTGTATCCGTCGGCGCGCCGTGGGTAGCCCAACGGGTATGCCCTATCCCCGCATTACCCGGGCAGGAACTTCCGTCCTGAGTCCTTTCACAGAGATTGGCAATCCTGCCTGTGACCTTGCTGATCAGAATCTGCCTTTTATCATTTATAACCGCAATACCGGCGGAATCATAACCCCGGTATTCAAGCCTTTTTAACCCTTCAAGCAATATCGGCCCTGCCTGCTGAAATCCGGTATATCCAACTATGCCACACATAACCGTAACCTCACTTAATTTAAAATTATTCCCACTCTACCGTAGCGGGAGGCTTGGATGTTATGTCATATACTACCCTGGTGATACCCTTGACTTCGTTTGTTATTCTGCTGCTCGCCTTTTCCAAAACCTCGTAGGGCAGCCTTGCCCATTCGGCGGTCATAAAATCGTCGGTTGTGACAGCCCGCAGAGCCACCGTGTAGCCATAAGTCCTGGCGTCCCCCATGACTCCTACGCTGCGGAGGTCTGTCAGCACCGCAAAATACTGGTTTACGCTGCTTTCAATCCCTGCCTTTGCAATCTCCTCCCGGAAAATGGCGTCAGCTTCCCTGAGAAGGTCCAGCTTATCCTTTGTAATCTCGCCAATAACCCTGACTGCAAGCCCCGGGCCCGGGAAGGGCTGCCGCCAGACAAGCTCGTGGGGTAACCCTAACTGCTTGCCAACTTCCCGAACCTCGTCCTTGAACAAATCCCTCAGGGGTTCAACGATTTCCTCAAAGCTGATAACATCGGGGAGCCCGCCAACGTTATGGTGGCTTTTTATTACCGCCGAGTCGCCCTTGCCGCTTTCGATTACGTCTGGATAAATGGTGCCCTGCACCAAAACATTGATTTTCCCAAGCTTTTTAGCCTCGTCCTCAAATACGCGGATAAATTCCTCACCGATAATTTTCCGCTTTTGTTCCGGATCGGTGACCCCTTTAAGCCTGTCTAAAAACCTTTCCTCGGCATTTACCCGGATTAAGTTTATGCCGAATTTTCCGCCCAGGGTCTGCTCTACATAATCCCCCTCGTCTTTTCGCATAAGCCCGTGGTCCACGAACACGCAGACAAGGTTGCTGCCGATAGCCTTGTTCAGCAGCACGGCGGCAACGGTGGAATCCACTCCGCCGGAAAGTGCCAGCAGCACCCTTTTGCCCGCAAGCTGGGTTTTATATTTTTCAATAGAGCTTTCTACAAAGCTTTCAGCTTTCCAGTCCGCTTTGCAGCCGCAAACCGAGAATAAGAAATTCCTCAGAATCTGCTGCCCGTAAACGGTGTGGGTAACCTCGGGATGGAATTGCACCCCGTACAGCTTGCGGCTGTCATCACTGATGGCGGCACAGGGGCATTTGTCCGTATGGGCTATGACCTTAAAGCCCTCCGGCGCAGTCCTGACATAGTCAGTGTGGCTCATCCAGCAAATGCTTTCCCGAGGTACTCCGCCAAACAGGACACTATCCTCGGTGTAAAGCTCGGTTTTGCCGTATTCGCTGCCCGAATCCGCCGGGGTAATCTCGCCGCCCGCAAGATGTGCCAGCAGCTGGCACCCGTAGCAGATTCCCAAAACAGGAATTCCAAGCTCCAGCACCTCCGGGTCGTAGTGGGGGGATGCTGTATCATAAACGCTGTTTGGACCGCCGGTGAAAATGATGCCTTTATATCCTGCCTCTTTAATCTCCTGCGGGGAAATTTTGTTGTAAGGCTTTATTTCGGCGTAAACATGCTCCGAGCGCACTCTCCGAGCAATCAACTGATTGTACTGGCCGCCGAAATCCAGAACCAAAATTTTATCCATCAACTTCAGCTCTTTCCTAATATATTAAGCATGGCAAGTCCGCCGTGAAATAAATTACGGCGGATTACCTGACTTCATTGTTATATTATTTACATTCCAAGCTGCTCTCTGACCAGCCTGCTTATAATCTGCGGGTTGGCGCTTCCCCTTGAAGCCTTCATTGCCTGGCCGATGAGGAATCCCATCGCCTTTTCCTTGCCGGCGCGGATTTCTTCCACCGCTTTGGGGTTATCCGCAATAATCTGCTTTACCAGCTCCAGCAGCGCGGATTCATCGCTATTCTGGATGAGGTTTTTCTCCCGGGCTATAACCTCCGGGTCCTTTTCCTCCTCAAACAGGGCTGAAACTATTTTCTTTGCCGCAGTGGTGCTGACGACACCTTTTTCTATAAGCCCGATGGTCTTTGCAAGGTATTCAGGGGCAAAGGGGATTTCCTCGATACCCCTGTCATTGAGTTCCTTGGTTATATCCCCCATAATCCAGTTGCTCGCAACCTTCGGGGGCGCACCAAATTCCACAACCTTTTCAAAATAATCCGCAAGCTTCCTTGAAGCGGTGATGAAGGCGGCGTCATAGTCGGGAAGCCCGAGCTCTTCCACATACCTTCTTTTCTTTTCGTCCGGAAGCTCCGGCAGGCTGTTTTTAACCCTTTCTACCCACTCGCTGTCGATAACGATTGGCACAAGGTCTGGCTCGGGGAAGTACCGGTAATCGTGCGCCTCTTCCTTCGAGCGCATTTCGTAGCTGACGCCCTTTTCGTCATCCCATCTCCTGGTGGCCTGCACAACCTCCTGCCCGGAGGTCAGCAGGGATATCTGGCGCTTGCGCTCGCTTCCGATAGCCCGGACTACCGCACTGAAGGAGTTTATATTTTTCATCTCGGTGCGGGTGCCGTATTCCTTTTGCCCGAGGGGGCGTACAGACAGGTTGATATCGCACCGTAAGGAGCCTTCCTGCATTTTGCAGTCAGAAACCCCGGTGTATTCAAGAATGGATTTCACTTTCTCAAGGAAAACCCTCGCCTCTTCGGCGGATCGGATGTCCGGCTCGGTGACAATTTCTATCAGGGGAACCCCGGCGCGGTTGTAGTCCACGAAGGATACGCCGCGGAAATTGTCGTGTATCAGCTTGCCCGCGTCCTCCTCAATATGGATGCGGGTAATACCTATCCTTCTGGTTTTGCCCTCAACTTCGATATCCAGATAGCCCTTCTGGCAGATGGGCAGGTCGTACTGGGAGGTCTGATAGGCTTTTGGCAAATCAGGGTAGAAGTAATTTTTCCTGTCCTGCTTGCCGTATTCGGTAATATGGCAGTTCATAGCGAGCCCTGCCATGATGGCGTATTCCACAACCTTTTTATTCAATACCGGCAGAACCCCGGGCATACCTGTGCAGATGGGGCAGGTCTGGGTGTTCACATCGGCGCCGAACTCGGTGGAGCATGAGCAGTATATTTTGGATTTGGTAGACAGTTCGGCGTGGATTTCCAAACCTATGACAGTTTCAAATACCATTATTTCCCCTCCTTAAGTTCAGGAA
>DUMT01000080.1 GCA_012839705.1 Clostridiales bacterium
AAACAGGCTGCAGATTGCAGCCTGTTTTTTAATCTTTTTTATCCTGTTCGTCGGTGGGTTCTTCGGTTTTGTTTTTTCTGAGCGCCAAATCGCAAAGCAGGGCAGCCACAACCCCTCCCGCAAAAATCACAGGGGCTACTTCCAGCGCCGCTGTATAGTAGCTGACGCTTAAAATATAATCGGGGGTGTATGGGGCTATAAGGTAGATAAATCCGGCAAAGGCATAAAGTACGACGGAAAACTGAAATGAGCCATGTATTATGTCCTTTGAGTATTTATGTAAGTGTAAAAGCCCTTTTAAGGTGTTAATAATGCTTTTTATAAATTCAATAAATTTTTCCCGCATTTTGAAATATCATCCTCTTAATTATATGGCGGATTATGTTATAATCAAATCCGAGCGGAAGTTTGATGTGTTGATTAAAGTATAACACTTTTTTTAACTTTCCCGCAATGCTAAAATAATGCCAAATTGATACGGCGCCAGCGATATCAATTTGCGACAGCATACGGATTTTTAGGAGGATAATACCATGACCGTGGGGGTTTCTACCGCAAATTTATACCCTATGCGTACCGAGGAAGCTTTTAAGACTTTGCTTCAGGCAGGGTTTAGAACAATAGAGGTGTTTATAAATACCGAGTCTGAGGCAACAGCCGAGTTTGCAGCCGAAATCAGGGAAATGGCGGATTCTTTTGGGGCGCGCATACCGTCCGTTCATTCATATAATTCATCCAGCGAGGCCTTCCTGCTGTTCTCCAATTACCAGCGAAGGCTGGAGGATGGTTTGAAACGGTTGGACCAGGTATTTTGTGCAGCTCAGATTATGGGGGCTTCATACGTCATAATGCACGGCGACAGGCCCGGCGGCCCGCTGTCTTTCAGGGAATCGGTGTTAAGATACGGGCAGCTTTATGATTTGGGGCAAAAAAGGGGGATTACCCTGCTGCAGGAAAATGTGGTACATTACCGTTCCGCAGAACTTTCATATATTTGTGAAATGCGTAAATTATTAAAGGAGAAGGCGCAGTTTGTCTTTGATTTGAAGCAAAGCGTCAGATGTGGCCTTGAGCCCGGCGAGGTGATTTCCGCAATGGGCAGCGGCCTGCGCCATGTCCATATCAGTGACAATGATTTTGCCCACGACTGCCTTGTGCCTGGGCGGGGGAAGGTGGAATATAAAGGGTTGTTTGGCGCTTTGAAGGAAAATGGCTTTGACGGCAGCATTATCATTGAGCTTTACCGCAACAATTTTAAAAATATCAGCGAATTGGTTGAAGGATATGAATTTTTATGCGGTATAATCAAGAACATATTATAAGACAATATGTAGAAACATAGAATCGTTTTATGTCTATATATAGGCTTTAGCACCCTAAAGTGAATTATTATATTATTTTGTGAAAAAAAATAGCATATTATTGCTCAAAATAATTCACAAAATATTATAGATTACCAACATAAAGTGTTGACTTAGATTGGAATTATGATATAATATATCGTATATTGTGGATAAACACCACAAAATTTTACTAAACTGGAGAGGGTGGCTAAAGTGAATCAGGTACAGGAAAAAGCAGGAACATATATTTCGAATTGCAGGGTAATTTGCTCCGAAGTTTGGAGTGAAGAAATAAATCGAAATATATCAGTCTGGGGTCTCGAGATACATTTCTCCGATGGCGAAGTAGTAACATTTTCAGATTTATGTACTGAAAAATGCGATGTTGAAAAGCTTGGTACCCGCTTGGAAGGAGCCGATCTCTCACCGCCATTCTTAATGGATGTAGTTGAAGATTTTCTCGGATACATTTACGGTTTGGTTTGAATTTAAATGAAATTTAGTTTGTAGGTTTGTCAAACATCTTGGACAGTGAAGGCAATGATAACTTCATTAGGAGAAAGCCAGTGAAGAGGACGCATCGGGATGTTGTTGGAACGATTTTGGTGGGCAGCTAGCTGCCTACCAAAATC
>DUMT01000081.1 GCA_012839705.1 Clostridiales bacterium
AAAAAAACATAAAACACAACCCTGCAAACTATGGACATAATTTATTTTTAGTGCTACAATTGTTCAGCAAATTTTTCTTTAACCGGGCTGTATAATACCTTTAATCAAAGCTATATCTTTGATAAAATTTGTTATCCAGCCGCTACACTTCCTTGAAAGGATTGAAACAATTAATGGGAATTTCGGATCTCCTGCTTATCGCAGTGGGGTTGTCAATGGACGCATTTGCGGTAGCGGTAAGCTGCGGACTGGTACTGTGCTTTATAAAACTTCGCCCCACGCTGCGTATAGCAGGAAGTTTTGGATTGTTCCAGGGTATCATGCCGCTTATCGGCTTTGCCATTGCAAACACCTTTTCAGACAAGTTCGCAGCGGTAGACCACTGGATTGCCTTCGGGCTTTTAAGTTTTGTAGGCGGCAAAATGCTGTGGGAAGCAATTAAAGGGGAGGAAGAGCTCCCGGCTGACCCCAGCCGCTGGGACAATGTACTTGTTATGGCTGTCGCCACCAGCATAGACGCCCTTGCTGTCGGCGCATCTTTTGCTTTGAGGCCACATAAAGGGATCTTTGCCTTAAGCTACGGGTATCTTCTTGCCAGCGCGGTTATCGCCTCCATTACATTTTCCATATGCGCCGCAGGTTTTGTGATAGGCTGCAGGTTTGGCAACAAGTTTGGAAAAAAGGCGGAAATTATAGGCGGGCTGGTTTTAATCGGAATAGGGATCAAAATCCTTCTTGAGGACCTTATTTTATCATAACACGTCTATAATTTAAACATAGGAAATGCCTTCCCTGAATACGGGAAGGCATTTTTTATATTCTTTTGGCTTTAAGCCCTTCTCATCAAATCCTTTATATAGCGGCGCATATCTTCAGCGCTTCTGAATTCATGGTCACGGGAATTTACAGCTGCCTGAATCTCCTCAGGCAGGGAAAAGAAGTCGATATAATCATTATCATATACATGACCCCTGAAAACCACGCCATAAAAAGGATCCATTCCGCTTGGTGTTTGCGGCATTTGCTTCACCCCCGGAATTATTGTTTGCTTACGGGGGCAGTTAAAACAGGAAAACTATCCTAAATACTGTTTTGCCAGGCTTTGTACCTTTTCGATTTGTTTTTTTGTAAGGTTTAAAACATCGCTGTTTGCCATACCGGTGGATGAATCCTCAATAAGGATAAGCTTTACATCCCTGGTGGTAACAGTATTATGCCAAAGGGAACGGGGGATATTGTAAACCTTGAAAGGCTCCATTTTTACTGCGTCAAATTCAAGTCCGCCATTCACTTCGTTGGCGTAAACCAGAACGCAGGTGCCGGAAAGCAGTACAAACAGCTCGTCCGTCTGGTTGTGCCTTTCAACACAGTCAATACCTGTTATGTCGTTGGCGGGCTTCCAGTTTTTCACTCCTACCATCCATTTTTCATTTTCGTAAACCCGGTTCATTCCCTCGCCGCTAAATTCTAAAACCTGGATTTTCATTTATTTCACCTCATTTTTTAGCAATCAGTTCAAGGCAGTGCTCGGCGATATTCTCGGCAGTAAGGCCGTATTCCGCAAAGAGATGCTCCGGCTTGCCGGATTTTCCGAATTTATCCCTGATCCCAACCCTCGCAAACTTTGCGGTGGAATTGCCTGCCAGCACCTCAGCTACAGCAGAACCTAAGCCCCCAATTATGGAGTGCTCCTCGGCGGTTACCACCGCGCCGCATTTGTTTGCCATTCTGAGTATGCATTCCTCGTCAATCGGCTTTATGGTGTGGAAATTGACAACCGCGGCGCTGATATTCCTTGCGGCAAGCTGTTCTGCGGCTGCAAGGGCATAGGGAATCATAAGCCCTGTGGCCATGATGCAGACATCGCTGCCATCCCTCATTACATTAGCCTTGCCGGGGATAAAAGGAGTATCCGCATCGGTTATGGTGTCCACTATCGGGCGGGCTACCCTGATATATACCGGCCCGTCGATTTCAGCGGCGGCGAATACAGCCTTTTTGGTCTCCAACGGGTCGCAGGGGACAAGTATTGTCATATTGGGGACAACCCGCATAAGGGCCAAATCCTCAATGCTCTGGTGGCTGCCGCCGTCCTCGCCAACGCTCAACCCCGAATGGGACAAGCCGAATTTTACATTGGCATTTATATACGCAATTGAGTTTCTAATCATCTCATATGCCCTGCCGGCTCCGAACAGCGCGAAAGTGCTGAAATAGGGCAGAAGCCCCGCATTTGCAAAGCCTGCGGCGGCGCATACCATGTTAGCCTCGGCAATGCCGAAATTGAAAAACCTGTCGGGGAATTCCTTTGCAAAGGTGCTTGTCATGGTGGCGTGGGCAAGGTCTGAATCCAGCACAACCACCTTATCATTCTTTTTGCCCAGCTCTACAAGCGCTTCGCCGTAGGCTACGCGAAGGGATTTTTTCTCACTCATTGGTTTCTACCCCCAGCTCTTTCATTGCGTCAAGGTATTCCATTTCATTTGGGGCTTTCCCGTGCCAGCCAAACTGGTCTTCCATGAATGAAATCCCCTTGCCCTTAAATGTTTCGCAGCAGATAAATTTCGGTTTCCCTGAAACCTTTTTATTCAACGCCGCAGTAATAGCGTCAATATCATGGCCGTCCACCTTCTGGCAATCAAACCCGAAAGCCTCGAATTTAGCCACAATATCCCCAATGCTCATAACCTCATCGTTTGAGCCGTCAATCTGCAGCCTGTTGTGGTCAAGGATGACGGTAAGGTTGTCCAGCTTATAGTGAGCCGACGCCATGGCAGCTTCCCATACTAGGCCTTCCTGGCACTCGCCGTCCCCGATTATGGCATATACACGGTAATCTTTTTTAAGGTATTTTGCGGCAACGGCAATCCCCACGGCAACCGATACGCCCTGTCCCAGGGAGCCGGTGTTAACGTCAACGCCGGGGGTTTTCCTGCTGTCAGGGTGGCCTTGCAGGTGGCTGTCAATCTGCCTTAATTTCCACAAATCCTCCCTCGGGAAGAAGCCCTTGTGCGCCAGCACTGCGTAAAGGGCGGGGCAGGCATGCCCCTTGCTGAGGACTATGCGATCCCTGTCCTCCATCTGGGGGTTTTTTGGGTCCACATTGGCGACGTTGTAATAAAGCGCCAGAAGTATCTCAACGCAGGACAATGAACCGCCGGGATGACCCGACTGGGCTTTATACAGCATGCGGATAATATCCGCCCGGATGTCTCTCGCTTTTCTTTTCAATTCCTGTGTGTCCATTTATTACACCATCCTAAATTAAATTAACCTTTTACCGCACCTGCGGTCAAACCTTCTACCAGCCTTTTCTGGGCAAAGAAAAACATCACGCATACCGGAATTATGGTTATAATACCGCCGGCGGTAAGCAAATCCCACTGAACGCCCAGCTGCCCGATAAGATTCCTTAAGGATACCGGGATTGTGCGGCTTTTTTCATTGGTAAACATGACCGCGAAAGTGTATTCATTCCATGCGTTCATGAAAATATATACTCCGGTGGCGACAAGGCAGGGGATAAGTATCGGAAGGACTATCCGAATAAACGCCTGGGGCCTGTTTGCCCCGTCCACCAAAGCTGCTTCCTCCAGCGACATTGGCAAATCATTCAAATAACCATTTAACAGCCAGACTGAAAACGGTATTGTGAATGTGGTATATGCCAGAACCAGTGCTATCGGGGTATAGAGAATCCCCAGCTTGCGCATGATGGCATAAAGGGGAATCAGCAGCAATACGGTGGGAAACATATTGTTTGTGAGGAACATCACCATCAGAGCCTTGCGCCCTTTGAACCTGTACCTTGAAAAGGCGTATGAAGCCAGGGTTGCGACTGTAAGGGTTACCACAGTGGTGGTTGCGGCAACAATAAAGCTGTTTATCATCGGCTTTACAAAATTGTAGTCCACAAACAGCGATTTGTAGGCGTCAAAGGTAACATTCCTTGGCCAGTATGTTACCGTTTTGCCGTACAGTTCCATTTCCGGCTTTATGGAGGTTACAAATGTCCAGTAAAACGGGAAAAGAATAAACAGCAACAGCAAAATCAGGGGCAGGAATAAAAACAGAATCCGTGATATGACACTTTGCCTTCTTTCCATATTTTATGCCTCCTGATTTCGAAACATGGTCTTTAAATACGGTATGGCAACCATGAGAAGTATCAAGGTCAACATTATGGACATGGTGGATGAATAGCCGAGGTTAAGGGCATTAGCCTTGTTGAAAACATAAACGCTGAGTGTCTGTGTAGCGTAGGCAGGCCCTCCGCCTGTCATGTTATATATAACGTCAACCGAGTTAGCAACCCAGATTATTCTCAAAAGTGTTGTAACATATATAGTATTCCGCAAACACGGAACTGTTATATGGAAAAACTTTGAAAATACGTTTGCCCCGTCAATATCTGCTGCTTCATACAATTCATGGGGTACGCCCTGCAATCCTGCCAACAGCATAATGGCAAAGAAGGGGATACCCTGCCAGATAATCGTCACAATTACTGCGGGAAATGATGTTCCCTGCCTGGCAAGAAAAGGAATAGGATCCTCTATAATATGCATTTTCATCAGTAAATCATTTAATACGCCATAGCTTCCGTCATAAATCCAGCGCCACATCAAGCCAATCAAAACGCCGGGAGTTACCCATGGAATCAGGCTCACAGACCTTACCAGCCCTCTGCCTTTAAAATTCTTATTTAAAAGAAGGGCAAGGCAAAAACCAAATACAAACTGGAACCCTACGCCGAAAACGACCCATATAACGGTCCTTAAAACCGATTGCCAGAACAGCGTGTCCTTAAAAACCGCTATATAATTATTAAACCCTATAAATGCAATATCTGAAGGGCGTCTTAAGTCATAGCTTTGAAAGCTCATTAAAATAGCATTCAAAACTGGAATGAAAACCACCGCTACGACAATTAACAGCGCTGGTGCCACAAGCAAATATGGCCAGATTCCGGCTTTTCTTTCATGCAAACTTCTCACCTCTTTGGGTTTTGGAATCACGAATGGACTATGAATCCTTTATTTTAACTTCTGATATGAATAGAATATAGGGGTTCGGAGCTCGAACCCCTACATTCCATAATTCCAACTGGTTTACTTCTTATCGCCGTATAACCCTTTCTGCAGCTCTTCCATTGCCTGTGCAGCGGTTTTCTGACCGGTCAGGGCGGCTGCTACTGTGTTGGGCCAAACAGTGTTGATCCACTCAGTGGTGGTGTCGAGAATCGGGAAAATACCGGCATAGGGGGCGCCTTCAATTGATACCTTCATGAACTTGTTGTTCTGGAAGAAATCCATTGCCTGGACCCTCTTGCTGACAGGAACGTTGCCGGTGGTGATGCACCATTCTTCCTGTCCCTTGCCGGTTGCCAGGTATGATACCCACTCAAAAGCAGCTTCCTTGTTCTTGCAGGATTCGAAGATAACGTTTTCGGTATCTCCCATGGATGTCCACTGGCCTTTTCCGGCGGGGAATACGAAGGCATCAACGTCGTCACCGAAGGTTTCTACCATGCCGCTGGATGAACCGATGTGGTGGATGGTCATAGCGGTTTTGCCGGACTTGAAGTTGGCAATAATTTCGTTAAACCCATCGGTGGGTGCAGTTGGAGGTGTATATCCTTTCTTAAACAGATCAATGAAGTCCTGCATACCCTGGATGGCTTCCGGAGTGGTGAAATCGGTGAAGTTTCCGCCACGGGCCCAGATGAAGCTTCCCCACGGCTCCTGTCCGCCTTTTGCACCCCTCATACCAAAACCATAGACATCGATTTTGCCATCTCCGTCTGTGTCACGGGTAAGTTTCTTGCAGGCTTCAAGGAATTCTTCATAAGTTTTGGGAACACTAACCCCTGCAGCCTTGAACATTGAAGGACGATAGTAAACATACAGAACCTGGGTGTTCCAGGGCATGACATAGATTTTGTCAGAACCGCCTGCTTGCTTCATGACATCCCACAGGTTTTCCTCTATGTCGTCTTTGTCAGCCCAGTTATTGATAAAGCCGTCAAGCTCCGCAAGAAGTTTGTTCGCTACAAAGAGCGGAGTGGATGTGAGCTTCCAGGCTGCGGTATCAGGGCCACCGCCACCCATGGCCGCGGTGAACAGTGTCTCGCTGTACCCGCCGCCATCCCAGGGGTATTCTTCCGCTTTTACCTTTATATTCTTGCCGTTGGTTTCGTTAAATGTTTTAGCAATTTCCTGCATCTTTGCTGAATAATCGGAGTTGTCCGCCCAGTACCAGTGGGTAATTTCAATAGTCTTTCCTTCACCGCCGGTACCTGACTTGTCATCACCTTTCTTACATCCCGGAACAATCAGAAGGCATAGCGCAGACAAAATTGCCAGAACAATTAACTTTTTGCTTTTCTTCATTTACTTTTCCTCCTTTTGTTAATTTTAAACGTTTTACTATCGACCTTCCAATAAATTATATGGAAAATCTATTAATATTATACCCTCACTATGACACAAAACCTTTAATTTGTCAATATTCAGTTTGCTATATCCCATATAATTCCAACTATTTTAGACATTTTTTTATGCAACATTACCAATTATTATCCAGTTGTTTTGTTTTCTTCCAATACTGGTTTTGTTTTACACATCGAAACATCGTTTCAATCTAATAGCGAAAAAAGGCACCTGTATACATAATAGGGGACAGAATACGCCGCTGAATAGGAAAAAACCTCCACGCTGCAAATAGGGGCGCAAAAAACAACCGCGGCAAAATAGCCGCGGTTGTTTTGAAAACTTATCTAACCAGACGGACTTTTGAGCCGCAGGCTATCCCCGCAGCATTGGCATCGTCGGTATCAAGATGGAGTTCAAGCCTGAAATCCTTATTGACACGAATCTGCACATCGAAAAACCGTGTGCGACGTTCGGTCAAACTGTCAACAACGACATAATCCCCGTCTTTAACATTAAACCTTGCAGCGTCATCCGGGCTCATATGGATATGGCGGTTCGCGATAATGCAGCCCTCCTGCAGGGATACCACGCCTTTCGGCCCTATCAGGGTTATGGGCGCGGAGCCCGCAATATCGCCAGATTCCCTGACCGGGGGTTTCAGCTTGAGCACATATGAATCGGTGCGGGAAATTTCCACCTGGGACGCTTTCCTCACCGGCCCCAAAACCCGGACATTTTCAATCGGGCGCATGGAAGGGCCTACAATAGTCAAAGTCTCTTTGCAGGCATACTGCCCCGGCTGGGAAAGGTCCTTCATGGGGGTTAGCTGATATCCCTTGCCAAAGAGAATCTCCACATGCTCCTGGGTTAAATGGATATGCCGGTTTGAAATGCCGACGGGGATATCCATCTCCCCGCCGTCCATGTTAGTTTCCATCAGCACTTTTCGTACAGCCTCGGCAACTGCGGAAATATCTATATCCATACTATCTTACCTCTCAAAAACGCTAAAGCATTAAAAGCCTATATATGCTTTGCACTATATAATACGGAAACTGTCTGCCATAACGCAGCGGCGCTGGCGGGCAAAGCTACGGGCGGAAGTCAGCCCCTCGCCGGTGGGCCCTGCAATGGTAAAGGTGGCATGCCCTTCGGCATTAAACCCGATACCCGCATAGGACGGGGCGTTTTTAACAAATATTGTGGTTTCCACCGCTGTGGCAAAGCGTGTCAAATTATCGATATTTTTGGAATGCATGTGGGCGGTGTGGCGGTTTCCATGCTCCGCCTTTACAGCCATCTCAATAGCCTCATCGATATTTGCCGCCTCGACAATAGGCAGTATCGGCATCATCAGTTCTTCCTGCACAAAAATATGGTCAAAATCTGTTTCGCAAATAATGCAGCGGATATCCTTGCCCACGTTTATACCTATTTTGGCAAGCAGCACATCGGCATCTCTGCCCACGCACTCGCGGTTAATAACCTTTTTAACTTTTCCCGTTTTTTTATCGGTTACGTCAACCAGCACAACTGACGCCAGCTGCTGCGCCTGAATGGAATTTATAAGATATGCGCCGTTTTTCTGCATTTCCCTGATTAATTCGTCCTTGATGGGGCGCAGGGCAAAAACTTCCTTTTCGGCAATGCAGGGCAGGTTGTTGTCAAAGGTGCAGCCATCAATTATATCTTTAGCCGCTTTCTTTATATCGGCAGTTTCGTCTACTATGACAGGAGGATTGCCGGCGCCGGCGCAAATCGCCTTTTTGCCGGAGGCGAGAACAGCCTTAACAACACCGGGGCCGCCTGTGCAGACTAAAAGCTTGATAGCGGGGTGGGACTGCATAATGGCCGCAGATTCCAGGGTGGGCTTATCCATGGATACAACCAGGACTTCCGGGCCTCCCGCCATTTTGGATGCCCTGTTAACCAGGTCCACCGCATAATTGGAAGTGGCAACCGCATTCGGATGGGGGTTGAATACCACGCTGTTCCCTGCGGCAAGCATACCAATGCTGTTGCAGATTACGGTTTCGCTGGGGTTGGTGCTGGGCGTGATGGAGCCGATAACGCCATAGGGCGCCATCTCCACCAAAGTCAGCCCGTGGTCGCCTGTTTTGGCGGAAGTCACAAGGTCCTCGGTACCCGGGGTTTTGTCCGCTACCAGCAGGTGTTTGAGCCGTTTATGCTCCACTTTTCCCATGCCGGTTTCCCGGACTCCCAGCTCAGCCATGATATGGGCTTCATTCCGGGTCAGCTCCCGGATTGCAGTGATGATTTTTTCCCTCTGCTCAACGCTCATTTCCCGGACAGCCCTGTAAGCCTTGCTGGCGGCGTCGATAGCCTGGTTCATGTCGGAGTAAATGCCCACAAAATTCCGACCGTTATACCCGGTTGAGCTGAAATCTTTCTTAATAGATTCCGGATTGGCGTTGCCGATTGTATGTAAAACCTTGCGCACTATTTCTTCAATCTGCGCAACCTGTAAGTTGCTAATTTCACTCATAGCAGTTGCCTCCTGCGCAGTGCAATAATTTTAAGCACTAGCTGTTTTGGATAAGGGCGCTTGTATCAAGCGCAATCATCAATTCCTCGTTTGTGGGGATTATAAATGTGCGAACCCGTGAACCGGGGGCTGAAATCTCCCATTCTTCGCCCTTCGGGGCGTTGGCGTTTTTGTCCTCATCAATCTTAATCCCGAGGTAATCCATGTCCTCGCAGACAAGTTTTCGGACATTGCCATCGTTTTCCCCGATACCTGCGGTAAATACCAGCACATCCAGCCCGTTCATTTCCGCCACATAGGCGCCAATGAGCTTCTTTATGCTGTTTACCAGAATTTTCAGGGCAAGCTGGGCGCGGTAGTTGCCTTCTTTTGCCGCCTTTGTAACCTCCCGGGCGTCGTTTGAAACCCCGCTTATCCCTAAAAGCCCGGATTTTTTATTGATAATATCCTCAACCTCGGCGGGGGATAAGTTGTCCTCCTTCATAAGGTAGGGGATTATCGAAGGGTCAATGGTACCGGAACGGGTGCCCATTACCACGCCCTCCTGGGGGGTGAAACCCATGGAAGTATCCACCGCCTTGCCATTGGCAGTGGCGGTTATGGATGAACCGTTTCCGAGATGGCAGGTGATAATCTTAAGCTCCTCCAACCCTTTGCCCGTGTATTTTGCCACCTGGGCTGTCACATAGCGGTGGGATGTGCCGTGGAAGCCGTAGCGGCGGATTTTCTTTTCGGTATAAAGTTCATAGGGGAGGGGGTATATGTATCTAAAATCGGGAAGGTCGGAGTAATAGGAAGTGTCAAAAACCCCGACCTGGGGAGTGTTTGGCATATAGTGCATGCAGGCTTTAATCCCCTTGATGATTGGCGGACCGTGAAGGGGGTTTATGGGGTTGAGCTCTTCAAGCTCTTTGATAACCTTGCTGTCAATAACGGTGGATTTTTTGTATTTCTCCCCGCCGTGGGCAATTCGGTGGCCCACCGCGTTGATTTCCGAAATATCATTTATTACGCCAACTTCTTTGTCCACCAGCACTTTCAGCAGCAAATCAATGGCATCATCATGGGTAGGCAATTCCACGTTTAAGATGTAATCCTCCCTGCCGGGGCGCTTGTGAATAAGCTTGCCGCCGGAACCTATGCATTCGCAAATCCCTTTTGCGATAACAGAACGGTCTACCATGTTGAAAAGCTGGTATTTGAGCGATGAGCTTCCTGCATTGATAACTAATATCTTCAAGGTTTACTCCTCCGGTACAGGTTCATATAAAAGTTCAACATTTGCGGATTTTAAATTCTCAAGCCAGAAATCCGACGGGCGTTTTTCTGTCACAATCAAATCCACGTCGGAAATATCGCAGATTTTCACAAAGGAAGATTTGTCAAACTTGGTGCTGTCAACGGCAAGAACCCGCTTTTTGGCGTTTCTGAAAAAGGCTTTTTTAATTTCGGCGTCCTGCTCGTTGGAATCGGTAATCCCATTGGCGCTGTCGATACCCTTGCATGAGCATATCGCCATATCCACATGGAAGTTGGAAATCATTCTCTCCGCCTGATAGCCCAGCAGGGACAGCCCGCCCTCTTTTAAGGTTCCGCCGGTGGAAATTATCGTCCACCCTGACTTGTTGCTTAGCTCCAGCAATATTTCAATCGAATTGGTGATAAGGGTGATTTTCTTTTTATGAAGTATGTGCTTTATAACATACAGCGCGGTGGTACTGGAATCCAGCATTAGATAATCGCCGTCATTAATCATGCTCCCGATAATCGAGGCGATATATTGCTTGCTTTCCACATTGGTCTGCTTGCGGACATAGAAGGGGATATCCGCATTCAGGTTATCCACCCGCACCGCACCGCCATAGGTTTTTTTGGCTAAACCTTCCTTTTCGAGCTTTTCCAAATCCCGGCGGATGGTTTCCTCTGTAACGCCGTATTCCCGGCTTAAATCGCTAACCAGAACCTTGCCATCCATGATAAGTTTTGCAAGGATTTGATTTTTGCGCTCAATTGCCAGCATTGGTTATCTTCCTTTCAGCTTTCCTTATTCACTGCGGATTATTATACCAAATCGCCGGTGGTTTGCCAAACAGTGGGAACCTGATTCCGCAGTATGTACTGCCATGGTTTTTTGCCGGAATTTACAGTATGGTTTTCCAAAGCTTCTTATCAGGATTGGGGATAACCGTGCTGTCGAGGAACATGCCGCGTTCAGAGGCCGCCGCGTTCGCCCGCTCTATGGCGGCGGTAACAGCGGCGACGCTGCCGGTCAGCATTAAATAAGATTTCCCGCACATACCCCTGGCAAGCCTTAGCTCAATCAGTTCCACCAATGCCGTTTTCGCCGCGGCATCGGCTGCGAAAATGGCAGAAGCGGCGGAAAAAGTCTCCATAACCCCCAGAGCCTCAGCCCCCGTCACCTCGGCATTGGAGTAAATTGCCGGGAATATGGATTCGTGGGGGTTTCCGAGGACAAAGCTGTCAATAAGTTTTGCCCCGTGGTGTGTTTTTGCAGCCTCGACAGCGGCATTTACCGCGCTTATCTCGCCGCTTATTATAACTATATATTTGCCCGGGCAAACCGTCTGGGCTTCTATTACGTCAATTTCCGCAGTCTTAATCATGCGGTCGGTGGCGGCAATACCCTCCGAAACGGTGATAAATTCGGCCATGCCGATTGCTTTTTTCATTCAAGGTATTCCTCCCGGTTATTTCTCAATAAGTATGTACTGCTCGGTAATCCTTTTGACAGTACCGTCAATGGGCGAATGAACTGGGCAGCCAAGTTTTGTATCGTCAACCCTTGCTACCATTTGCCCCCTTGCGACTGCCTGCCCTTCCGCCACTACCGGCAATGCCGGCACTCCAACATGCTGGCGGAGCATGAGCTTTACCCGGTTAGCCCCCACCAGGGTATCCGAAAGCGGCGCCGGATTATTGTATTCCGACAGTTTCAGCCTTGACAAAAGGCGGGAAGTGGGGACATACCGCCCGCTGCGCTGGGGGTTTACCGGCGCAGTCTCAACCTTCGGTGCCGGAACGCAGTTCTTTCTCAGTTCAGCCTTGCATTTATCCATAAGTGACCTGGGGCTAAGACTTTGAAAGCAGGAGTACATTTCACACAGTCCGCAGGAACAGCAAAAGTATGTGTTGAGATATGGTGTCACGTCGCTGGTTACCCCGCTGGAGGCCGAGCGCATGAAAGCATTCGGCTCAATCGGGTGACCGAGCAGAAACCTGGGGCACAAATCAGTGCACATCCGGCATTGGCAGCAGGATGCCATAGCCCGTTTCATCTCAACTGAAGGATTGCACTTCTTTTTAAGCACCACATAGTGCTCCTCCGGCAGCACCAGAACCGCGTTGGTGGTTTTGGTGACAACATCGGCCGGGGAAGCCAAAGCCCCCGTCATGGGGCCGCCGGAAATTAGTACGTAATTTTCAGTATTTTCAATAGCAGCGCCGCCGGCAAGCCTTATCAGCTCGCTGAAAGCTATTCCGACGGGCACTTTCAAAGTTACAGGGTTTTTCACCGCCCCAGTAACGGTTATATATTTATCTACAACGGGCATCCCGCTTGTTACGGCGTTATACACGTTGAGCATAGTTTCCACGTTGAATACGGTAACCCCTACATCAATAGGGAGTTTGCCTGCGGGCACCACTTTTCCGGTAACCTCGTACGTCGCAACTACCTCGTCCCCCGCAGGATAGACTTCAGGCAGAAAGCCGATTCTAAATCCCGGGAATTCCCCGATTTCTGCGTTGATTGCCTCTACAGCCGATTTATAGGACGGCTTTATGGCGATAATAACTTCTTCAGCCTTCACGGCATCAGCCACAAACTGCAGCGCTGTCAGTATTTCCCTTGCATAATGCTCCATTACCTGCCGGTGAAGCTTTAGCAGCGGTTCACATTCGGCACAGTTCAGTATAATCGTGGTGGCGCGTGGATCAAGTTTGGCATAGGTAGGGAAGCCCGCTCCGCCGGCGCCTACCGCCCCGCTGCTGCGGATAATATCTTTAAGTTTATTGAGTTCCATTTCACTCATCCATTAACCCTACAGAATGATCAACAATACCTACAATGGCGGCATCCACCGGTGCATTTTCCATATCGCAGCCTATCCGGGCAGCGCTACCAAGAGCCACCAGCACGATTTCCCCGATACCGGCGCCCACATTGTCAACAGCGACAATCCTGCCGCCCTGGCTGTTCATTTCCTTCAGCGGCTCCACAATCATAAACTTGCTGCCAAGGAGGTTTGAATTTTTCCTGGTAGCTACCACGCTTCCTACAACTTTGCCAACGATCATCTGCTCACCTTCTAATCAGCATACTTGTTAAAGGCAGGGACGCCAGATAAAATCCAGGCGTCCCTTTTGCCTTTTTCCCGCCTTATTTGAGTGACGGCAGGATCTTTTCAACATCTGAATGGGGCCTGGGGATTACATGGGTGGCGATAACTTCGCCGAGTTTTGCAGCGGCGGCAGCGCCGGCTTCGGTTGCAGCCTTAACAGCTCCAACGTCGCCGCGTACCATAACCGATACAAGCCCTGAACCGATTTTCTCAGTACCGATAAGCTGCACATTTGCCGCTTTAACCATTGCGTCTGCGGCTTCGATTGCTGCGACCAGGCCTCTGGTCTCTACCATTCCCAATGCTTCTAATGCCATTGTGTTTTCCTCCCTAAATTACTATGTATTGATTTTGTTTATTTTAACGATGGTAAGATTTTTTCCACATCGTTGTGTGGCCTTGGTATTACATGAACTGCAACAAGCTCGCCAAGCTTAGACGCTGCGGCGGCTCCCGCTTCTGCCGCAGCCTTTACGGCCCCGACATCGCCCCGGATGAATACCGATACAAGCCCGGAGCCAATTTTCTCTGTGCCCGCAAGCTGCACATTTGCTGCCTTGACCATGGCATCCGCCGCCTCGATTGCCGCCACCAATCCCCTGGTTTCCACCATCCCCAGTGCCTGGGCAACCGCCGGAACGGGGGGTTGGGGAGCAGCTTCCATTTTCGGGGATTCGGCAACCTCTACAGCGGGCTTGTTAGCCTGCGGCTTTTTTGCAGCTTTGCTGGCAGGCGTATTTTTCTTCCCTGTCGAACCAGCCGGCATAACCTAACACCCTTTCCTTGAGGAAAATTTATTTTGACTCTTTTCCCAGCTTTGCAGCTATTCTTGCTCTGCTGGTTTCAACTATCCGCCGTGTTTCCTCATGGGGATTTGCAATTACAGCGTGGGCGCAGGGAGTTTTTATGCAGGATTTTACGGCGTTTTCCACGGCGGCGGCAACTGCCGAAATCTCGCCCTGGACGATTACAGTAACAAGCCGCCCGCCCAGCTTGCGCTCCCATGTAACAAATTCAACTGCCGCCGACTTGCACATTATATCCAGCGCGTCCAGCGCGGCAGTCACGCTCTCTACTTCAATGAGTCCAAGGGAATTCATTCTTCAGTCCCCTTACAGCTTGGGTAGTATTTTTTCCACATCGGCGTGGGGCCTGGGGATTACATGCACCGCCACCAGCTCGCCAAGCTTTGTTGCAGCGGCAGCGCCGGCTTCTGTCGCAGCCTTTACAGCACCGACATCCCCCCGGACCATGACTGATACAAGCCCGGAACCGATTTTTTCGGTGCCGATTAAAACAACCTCAGCCGCCTTTACCATGGCGTCCGCAGCCTCGATTGCCGCGACCAAACCTCTGGTTTCTACCATACCTAATGCTTCCTGTGCCATAACATTTTCCTCCGTTATCTGGTTTAATTCTTATCAAAACCGCTTAGTTTCAACATTTTTTCAGTATCCGGCTCGGTGTTGGGGATTACGTGGGTGGCAACCACGCCCGATACCTTCTCCGCCGCTTCTTTCGCCGCTTCCACAGCAGCTTTTACATCCTCCACATTCCCGCGGAATTTAACAGTTACAAGCAGCGGCACTTTAAGTTTTTCCGCGTTGGCGGGTTTGTTTTTATCAAAGGGCTCGACTGTCACATTGGCAGCCTTGCAGCCCGCGTCACAGGCCACAAACGCCGCAACAAGCCCGTAAACCTCAATCATTCCGGTGGCTTTACCCATCTAGCAGCCCTCGCTAACCATTGATAATTGCAACCTTAAGGCCTTCCATCCTCAGATTGGTCTGCAGCGCCTCGTTAATCTGTTCAAGGGGGAATCGGTGTGTAATCAGCTTTTCAACCGGCAGCCCAATTGCCTTTGCCCTTTTGAGGAAATCGAAGGTAGTGGGGTAGTCCCTTAAGTTGTAAACCCATGAGCCAACGATTGTGATTTCCTTGGCGCACATGTCGAAATGGGGGTTGATGCTGGCATCCCCGCCGTTGACAAAGAATCCAAGCTCGCACAGCCCTCCGCCGTTGCGGATGAATTTGTAAATATTGCTGTGGGCAACAGAGGAACCGGTGCACTGGAACCCGAAATCCGCAGGGTACCCGCCAAAGGCGTCCTTTACAGCTTGGGTGAGTTCGTCAATCCCCTTGTGGTTTTTGAAGTTTACGCTGGCATTTGCACCCATTTCCCTTGCAAACTGGAGCCTTTTATCCTCGCCGTCAACGGCAACGATGTTTTCAACGCCCATGGTGCGAAGCACTGCAATGCACAAAAGCCCAATCGGGCCGCAGCCCTGCACCACTACGCGGCTGTTAAACCGCAGTATGCCTGTGGTCTTAGCCCGCTCCACCGCGTGAATCAAAACCGCGGCAGGCTCGATAAGAATTCTCAAGTCCAGGCTTAAATCGCTAACATTAAAGAAAGTTGAGCCGCCCCGGATTACGATATAATCCGCAAACCATCCGTTGTGATGGATGTCGTCATCGGGCAGCAGCCCGTAAACGTCAGCGCCGCCGACATTCTGCTTGTTTAAGTCAAACATGGTGATGTCGGGGTTATCCTTAAAAATCATGCAGGTAACAACCTTGTCGCCGATATTTACAGGCTTTCCGGCGCTGTCGGTCTTAACATTTTTTCCCATGGCGATAATCTCGCCGGTACCCTCGTGGCCTAATACTACCGGAATCAGCCCGAAAGGGTCCCTTTTAAATTCGTGGGCGTCGGTGCCGCAAACGCCGCAGCCTTCCACCTTGACCAGAATATCGTCATCCCCGAGCGGGGGAATGGGGTATTCCTTCAGCTCAAAGTGTTCAAGGGCTGTCAGCATGGCAACCCTGCCGCTTTTTGGATACGCTTTTGGCGGCTGGGGCTGGCTGCTACCGGCTGAACTGTTGGTGCGAAGGCTTTCAAGCACCTGTTTTACAATCAGTTCAATATCTGATGTGTTCATCTGAGCCATACAATATCCCTTTCTTATAAACAGTCGTGAAAAACAGCTTCACCGTAATTGGCAAGGTCGGTATCCTGCTCCTCGGTACCTCCGCTTACCCCCAAGCCTCCGATTATCTCGCCGCTTTTGTTGCGCAGCGGAACGCCGCCGCCGAAGATTACAATTTTGCCGTTGTTGGTAAACTGAATCCCGTAAAGGGGAGCCCCCGGCTGGGCAAGGGGTTTAAGCTGTACGGTGGGCATTTTGAGAGCCACCACGGTAAAGGCTTTGTTAAGGGCGATGTCGTAGCTGGCGATATACGCGCCGTCCATGCACTCCACCGCCACCGGGTGCCCGGCCTTGTTGCTGACCGCCACCACAATTCTCATGCCCATATCCCGGGCTTTTTGCTCGACCTTTTCAATCAGCCGTTTTGCCACGCCAAGAGTCATATCATCGAGGTCCTGGGTTTTGAGCTGTTTTACAATTGAATCCACAATTACCGATATAGCATCCTGGTTCATAATTCAACCACGCCTTTTCGGTTATTTGGACAACTGCTCAAGCACCTTTTTGGTGATCTGCTCTACCAAATCCTCGCTGACTTTGCTGTTTGCCCTTGCGCCGCAGCCAATATTGTGGCAGCTTGCATTGCCCGCCTTGTTGTTAAGGCACATATCGGCGGGGTGTTTGCCCTTAAGCCCGAACTGGCGGCGGATTTCATACAGCCTGGTAACCTGGTCGCTGGAAAGCTCCTTGGGCCCGCCGAGCTGTTTGGAAAGGAACAGCAGCTGGGCGTAAAACTCGACCGATTCCATTTTGTGATAGGCATTTAATCAGTGAATCGCCGTAGCTCAGGGCGCCGTGGTTGGCAAGCAAAACAGCGTCAAAGTTTTGCAGGTACTTGGCAACGGCATTGGGGATTTCGTCGGTTGACGGGGTGCCATACTCTGCAATCGGCACACAGCCAAGGGCAATAACCGCTTCGGGCATAATCGGCTGTGTCAGCGGGATACCGGCAATGGCAAAGGCTGTGGCATACATCGGGTGGGCGTGAACAACCGCCTTAACGTCGGGCCTTTCCTTATATACCCGCATGTGCATCTTGATTTCGGAAGAGGGCTTGAATCCCGGGTTTGCCTGGATAACCCTGCCTTCCGCATCCACCTTGCAGATGTATTCGGGAGTCATAAATCCCTTGCTGACCCCTGTGGGGGTGCAGAGAAATACGTTATCGCTGAGCTTGACGGATATATTGCCGTCATTGGCTGCAACCATCCCTCTGTCGTAGATGCGCTTTCCGATTTCGCAAATCTGTTTTTTAATCTCGTACTCAGAAACCATATGTAATTCTCCTTTATATTAAAACATGGTTTTAAAACATAGTTTTTTACAGTAGTTTTTAACGCAAGGATATAATATCACAAAACCAAATACAAGTCAACATAAAAATGTGGTTTTTGTTGTTTTTTTTTGTGTGGTTTTTGTTCTTTTTTATTCCGTTAGATAATCCAGAATATCCTGAACGCCCTCGCCGGACAGCAGGTTTACGTGAAAAACCCTTTTGCAGCCGGCATTATTAAGCCATTTTTCCGCCAATTCGGGTTTTTCGGCCTTAGCGCCCTTTTTTGTTACAATCCCAACCATATCCCGGTTGACCATTCCGTTTATATTTGGAGGGAAGAGGGAATAGGGCTCGCCAGCATATATAACCAGCCCCACAACCCGGGCTTCGTAAGCGAAGATTGACAGGGCGCCTGCCATCCAGCGGTTTTCGGCAAACCCGCCGGGGGTGTCAATCACAAACCCTTCCCTTACAACCCCTGTGCTTTTTTTGTTTTTTATCTCCTTGCCCGTCAGCAATGAGGCAAGTGTTGTTTTCCCGCAACCGGTCCTACCGATTAAAACAATGGTTTTCATAATTAAGTGCGGGTCACCGGGCAAACCGCAAAGCCTAAAACTTCGCTTGAGTATGTGAGGACTGCTTCCATCGCCGCCTCCACCTCCGACACCGTGCCGGTGACAACCAGTGTGCCGCTGAACCTGTCCACAAACCCGAGCCGCACGCCGGAGGCTTTTGTGGCTATATCCCCCGCGATGATTGTCATTTCGGCAGGGGAGGTATTGACGATTCCAATGGCTCCGCGGCTGTTCCCGTCAGCAGGGTCCAGCCCCACTTTTAAATATAAGTCGGGGTCGGGATTGGCGATAATATGGGCAAGGGTTATCTGCTTTCCCGGAACAAGCTCCTGTATTATCCTCGCTTTTCCCTCGTCTGGAATATGCATAATATCCAGCTTCCTTTCCTTGAGAGTTATCCGCCGATTTGTGCATTCAGCCCGAAGGATGCCGCCACTTCACACAGCTCCTTCATATGGCTGTCGGGGATTAGGGGCAGGTCTTTGAGCAAATACTCCCTGCCAAGCCCTTTGTATTTGTCCATCCCAAGCCGGTGATAGGGAAGAAGGTGGATTTTCCGCATCCCGGGCAGCGAAGCCGCAAACCTGGCGATTTCGGAAATTTCCTCCCTTGTATCGTTGAATGTGGGGATTACCGGCACCCGGATAATCAGTTCCATGTCTTCCTGGGCAAGCCTTCTGGCATTCTCCAGAATCCGTTCGTTGGATACCCCGGTAAAGCTTTTATGTTTTTCAGGGTTAATGTGCTTTATGTCCAACAGGTAATAATCAAGATATGGCAGCAGCTTTTGAATTGTTTCATAGGGCGCGAAAGCTGTGGATTCAAGGGCTGTGGAAATCCCCTGCTCCTTTGCCGCCCTGAGCAATGCCGCGGCAAAGTCCGGCTGGAACAGCGCCTCACCGCCGGAAAGGGTAAGCCCGCCGCCCGACCTTCTGTAATACGGGCGGTCTTTCAGCACCTCATCCATTACTTCCCTGACGGTGACATCCCGCCCCACCGTCGAAACCTTACCGTTCATATTGAGCTGCTCAATCTGGTGGTTTTGGGATTCGGGATTGCAGCACCATTTGCAGCGGAGGAAACATCCCTTCAAAAACACGATGGTGCGGATTCCCGGCCCGTCATGGACGGAGAATTTCTGGATATCAAAAATCCTCCCCACGGTATCCAAATAATTTATGTTATTTATATTATCGTTAATAGGTATCACCCCAATTTAATATACAGGGCAGTTTAGAAAGCCCTCTGCTCGGTGCGGTTGATGATGTCGTCCTGCAAAGACCGGGATAACGTGGTAAACAGTGCGCTGTATCCCGCCACACGCACCACCAGAGTACGGTATTTATCCGGGTTTTTCTGTGCGTCTATCAGGGTTTCGCGGCTTACCACATTAAACTGGATATGGCTGCCCTTCTGGTCAAAGTAGCCCCGCACCAGGGAAACAAAGCTTTCAAGGCCGCTGCGCCCCTGCAGAGCGCTGGGATGGAATTTCATATTAAACAGCGTACCGTTGGAGGCGATAAAGTGGTCGATTTTCGCCACAGAGTTGCAGGCAGCGGTAGGCCCGTTTTTATCCCTTCCCGCCGCCGGGGAAACGCCATCCGCCAGGGGAGTGCAGGCAAGGCGCCCGTCCGGCGTGGCGCCGGTCTGGGCACCCAGGGGGACGTTTGCGGATACGGGATATAATCCCGCCTGGAAGATTCCGCCCCTGGGGTTTTTGTATTTTTCCAAAGGCTTTGTGTATGTATAAGCCGCGTCACGGGCGAATAAATCCACTTCCGCCACGTCATTTCCGTATTTGGGCAGGGATTCAATATCCTTTAACAGCTGTTCATACATAGCCTGCTTTTCGGGGGAAGGCTTGTATTCGGTGACTGCTTTGTAGACGCTGGCAACCAGTTCTTCGCTTAAAGGCTTTCCGTTCTGCACAAGCTCGGACACTATCGCCCGGGTCAGCTGCTCGGCTTTTGGTTTAGGCAAGCCCTTTCCGAAGTTGTTTTCCATTGCATCCTTAAAGTCTGCCAGTGTGTATTTCTTCTGCTCAAACACCAGTTCCTTAATTGCCCAGAGGGAGTCGGTCACATTCGCGATGCCAAAGCCCTGGGGCCCGGTGAAGTTGTAAACCGCCCCGCCTTCCTGCACCGATTTCCCCCGCTTTATGCAGTCCTCCACCATGGAGGAGAGGTAAGGCAGCGGGCAGCGCTCGGCGTGGGCAACGTCAATCGCGTTATTGGCGTTGACCAGCAGCTCAATCATATAGTTCATCTGGGCTTTATAAGCGCCATATAACTCCTCAAAGGTTTTAAACTGCGTGACATCTCCGGTGCGGGGCCCGATTTGCTTGCCGTTATCCACACCGTTTGAAAATACAAGCTCCAGAGGGCGGCACATGTTGAAGAATGCGGCGTCGTGCCAGCCTTCGGTTTTCCCGGCCTTCTGGGGTTCCACGCAGCCAATGATGTTGTAATCCCGGGCGTCCTCAAGGGTAAGCCCGCGGTTTACAAGGCTCGGGATAATCACTTCGTCGTTGTAGTATGCCGGAAGGCCAATACCTGTGCGGGTCAGCTCGGCAGCCTTTATCATAAGGTCATGGGGAGTGCCATTCCAAACCCTGACCGAAAGGGAGGGCTGCGGTAGCCTTACATGCATTGAAGCCTCAATACACATAAATGACAGCGGGTTTGTGGCATCCAGCCCTTCGCTGGTCTGCCCGCCGACTATCAGGTTCTGGAACAGGCTGTATCCTGCAAAGCCTTCAGCGGAGGCGGCATCCCTGACCTTGTTCAAATCGTTCAGTTTAACCCAAATGCAGTCAATCAGCTCCTGGGCGAATTCCACCGTAATTTTCCCCGCGTCGATATCGGCTTTAAAATATGGATACATATACTGGTCAAAGCGGCCGGGGGAGATGGAATGGCCGCTGGATTCCATCTGGATTAACATCTGTATAAACCAGAAGGACTGGCAGGCCTCGTAAAAGGATGTTGCCCCATTCTCAGGCACCCTTGAACAGTTCTCGGCAATTTTGAAAAGCTCCTGCCTGCGTTGCGAATCCTTTTCCTTTTCCGCCATCGAGCGGGCAAGCGCGGCATATCGTTTTGCGTAATTGCATACTGCCTCGCAGCTTATAATCACCGCGTTAAGGAAATGGCTCTTTTTAGCGAAATTCTCATCGCCGGGGCTCAATTTCTCAAGTTCCCGCCGTGCTTCCTCGATAATACCCCTATAACCAACCTTTAAAACCTTGCCATAATCCACGGTGACATGCCCGACGCCATTATAAAAATAGTTGCCCACCGTGAAAATATTGTGCTGGATGGCATCTCTGGCTTCCTCGGACATGTACTGGTATGCCAGCTCGCTGGTGGTTTTGCCCTTCCAGTATTTAAAGGCCTGAGACAAAGCTTTTTTGGTGTCATCGGATATGTAAAACGGGTCGGAGCTGCGGGTTGCAATGGTGTCAAATTCCTGCTCCAGCCATTCATAGGAGAATTCCGGGAACACCTGGCATCCACGCGGAGCTTTTGTGGCGCTGCCAACAATCAGCTCGTTATCTCTTATTGTAATCGGGATGTTTTCAAGAATATGCCTGAAAGCCTTTGCCCTCCGGGTGATTATCGGCTCACCTTCGGTCTGCATATAGGATTCGGTAAGCAGAACCGCCCTGTCGGCTTCAATCTCCGGCATTTTTTCAAAAAGCGCGTCAACCAGCTTTTCAATACGCGGGCTTTTCGCGATTGGCTTTGTAAATAATGTGAATATGTCGGACATAAGCGCCCCTCCATGTGTTACGATATATTTTTATTTATTAAGTTTTAATCTCCTAATCTTTCACGCTTATCATATTACAGCAAATTACAGATAATGTCAATACAAAAACAACAAAAACCAAGAAAAATAGATACAAAACCACACAAATTATGTTGTTTTTCAAGAAATATTCCATTACAGCAACATAATAAGGCAATACATGCCACTCAAAGGCAATTTACAGCATGCAAAGTTCCAAAACCCGAAACAATATTTTATAGTTCCATATAATAAATGTAATATAATATCAGTGGATAGAAGTTGTTAAACCCTTGAAACCTGAAAATTTTCACCATCGCGGTAAGTTGTAAAATGAATTGCCCAAATAAATAAAAAAAAGACCCATTACGGTCAAAACCAGTTATACTTAAGTTGAAGACAAAAGCAACTGGAGGGAAACCGTAATGGATCAAAGACAGTATAA
>DUMT01000082.1 GCA_012839705.1 Clostridiales bacterium
AGAGTTTTGGATATAAACTTTAATTTATATAAAATATTAGCCGCGGCCGAAGCAGTTTTACCGGTATATGTTTCCGCGTATTCAGAAGCTTAAACTGCATATTCTAAAATTGGATATTGAGTTTAAGTTAACGGGGGCAAAATTTATGAAACGTTACGATTTATGGGACGCTTTCGCAAAAACCGGCAGGATTGAAGATTATCTTCGGTATCGCGGTGTTGATGTATATAATCTAAAGAATATGAAGAACAGCAAGGAGGAGCCGCAGCGGGATGATAACCGACGCCCTGATTATCAGGGAGAACAACAATATTGGTGAAGCTGACAGGTTTGTTACCGCCCTTACCAGGGATTTAGGGATAATCCGCGCTTCGGCCAAGGGTGCCCGCAACATTAAAAACAGCAACTCCGCCGCGACGCAGTTGCTTTCATATTCCCGCCTTTCCCTCCATAAGGGGCGGGATAAGTACATAGTCCAGGACGCAAAACCCATCACAGTTTTTTTCGATCTGCGTGACGATATTGAAAAGCTTGCCCTCGCTCAATATTTTTGCGAACTTGCTGGCGTGCTCGCTCCGCAGGAAGAACCGGCGGAGGATTTTTTACGCCTTATGCTGAATTCCCTTCATTTTCTGGCGGAAAACAGGCGCAACCCAAAACAGATAAAAGCGGTTCTTGAACTTAGAATGATTTGTATGGCAGGGTTTATGCCGGATTTGGTGGCATGCTCCTCCTGCGGGGTTTTTGAGAGTGAAAAGATGTTCTTTTTGCCCCGGGAAGGTTGCATTGTTTGCGAAAAGTGCAGTGCAGGGCAGCAATGGGGAAAGATGCCAATGACTCCTGACCTGCTTGCGGCAATGCGCCATATTGTTTATTCTGAATTTGACAAGTGCTTCTCCTTTAAAATGTCGGATGCAGGGTTTGCGAGCCTGTCAAAGTGTTCCGAAAGCTTTATTTTAGCCCAGCTTGACCGTGGGTTTAAGACTTTGGATTTTTATAACACGATATCAAAATAGCAAACCAACCGAAAACCGTAGGTTTTCTGTTGGTTTTCAGGAGGTTACTATGAAACCAGCCATTAACGGTATCAATAAATTTTCAAAATCCTGCCGCAGGCTTTCGATATTTATGCTCTTTTTTTCGATAATTTTATTGATTATTCTCCAGTTTATGTGTTTTTTCGTAGCCATAAACGCCGGTTATGATGAATACAGCTCCCTCCTTTTTTCCCTGGTGCCGGTTGCGGGCCCAGTTTACTGCGCCGTGGAGCTTTTTAGGTCTGGCGCAGGGGAACCGGTTATACTGTTAGTATTATTTTTATCTTTTTTAACAAATTTCGTGGGTTTCTTCTATTTTCGCAGAAAATATAAAATGTCATTATTCAATGAAATAGCCAATCTGAATGATGATTTTGTCAATCCAGTATCAGCTGAGCCACGGGATGAACCGGAGGGGATTGCTGAATTTGACATTAATACAGTCATTGGCGAAGAAACTACAGAATTTAAGCCGGTTATAACCCAGAGTGAAACTGCCAAGAATCATATTGAAGAAATTGAAAATAAGGCAGAAGATTCTGTTTCAGGGAAGTATGACATAGACAACCTTTTGGATGAATTATTATCCTATAAAAAGGATAAAAAGCATGAAGTGGGCAGCGAATACGAAAAAATGCTCAGTGACGTGCTTTCAATCCTGAACAAAAAATAACCGATTGGTATGCTGAAAGGCATGATTTATTAATGGACAGAAATTACAGGGTTTTAGAACTCGACAAGATACTGGAGCTCCTTTCAAAGGAAACCAGCTGCGAACAGGCCGCCGGCCTTGCAAAGGGGCTTGAGCCATCCCACGATTTGAATGAGGTAAAAAGGCGCATTGCCGACACAACGGCCGCGTATAAACTCATGGCGTCCTTTGGCAGCCCGTCCTTCGGGGGGATTAAAAACATTACCGGCCCCCTAAGGCGCGCCGAGGCGGGGGCTACCCTTTCCATGCGGGAGCTTTTGGATATAGCCGAGACGCTTAAAGTCATCAGGGCGCTAAAAGATTGGCGCAGCAACTGCACGGGGTCAGAAACCTGCCTCGATGACAGGTTTGATGCCCTTGTGCCTAACAAATATCTCGAGGAAAAAATTACATCCTGCATTTTGTCCGAAGACGAGGTGGCGGATAACGCATCTTCCGAGCTTAACGATATCAGGCGGAAAATGCGCAACACCGCTTTGTCAGTCCGAGAAAAACTTGATAAACTGATTCGTTCCCCCGGGTATCAAAAGTTTTTACAGGAACCCATTGTCACAATACGCGGGGGGCGTTTTGTTGTCCCGGTAAAATCAGAGTACAGGGGCGAGGTGCCGGGGCTTATCCATGATACGTCCTCCTCAGGGGCAACGGTGTTTGTGGAGCCCATGGCGGTAGTCCAGGCGAATAATGAGCTAAGGCTTTTGATGTCGAAAGAGCAGCTTGAAATCGAACGGATATTGAAATCCCTGTCATCTGAGGCGGGAAGCTTTGCCGATGCCATAATCGGCAGCTATGAAACATTGGTGGAGCTGGATTTTATTTTTGCGAAAGCCAGGCTCGGGTATAAAATGAAGGCGTCGGAGCCGCTGCTGACGGACGAGGGGCGGATATCTCTGCGTAAAGCGCGCCACCCGCTGCTGGACCCGAAAACCGCGGTTCCCATTGATGTGGGGCTTGGCGATGAATACGATACCCTGATTATCACCGGCCCGAATACGGGCGGCAAAACGGTAAGCCTTAAAACCATAGGGCTGCTAACCCTTATGGCCATGTGCGGGCTTATGATACCCGCCAATGACGGCAGCGTTGTATCGGTGTTTGAATCTCTGTATGCCGATATTGGCGACGAGCAGTCCATCGAGCAGTCCCTCTCCACCTTTTCCGCCCATATGACCAATATTATTTCCATTCTGAAATCCGCCGGCAGCAGGAGCCTGGTTTTGCTGGATGAGCTTGGTGCCGGAACCGACCCGGTGGAGGGGGCGGCGCTGGCGACCGCCATAATTGAGCATTTAAGGGGCAAGGGGGCAAAGATAGTTGCCACCACCCATTATGCCGAGCTTAAAGCCTATGCCATAAATACACCGGGGGTTGAAAATGCCAGTAGCGAGTTTGATGTCGCCACACTTCGCCCTACCTACAGGCTGCTTGTGGGTGTACCCGGACGCTCCAACGCCTTTGAGATTTCCGAAAGGCTTGGAATTGATAAACGGCTGGTGGACAGGGCAAGGGAACTGGTGTCCAGCGAAAATCAGACCCTTGAGGAAGTGGTTATAAAACTCGAGGAACGCCGGCAGGCTTTGGAAAAGGAACTGGAGCAGGCGCGCCGGATGAGAATTTCCGCAGAGGAGGCCGCAAAAGCCGCGGAACAAAAACTTGTGGAAATAAATAAAATGCGGGAGAAGGAGATTGAAAAGGCTAAAAGCGAGGCGTTGCGTATTGTGGACAGGGCGAGGGCTGAGGCTGAAAGCCTGATTAGCGAGCTGGATGCCCTCCGCAGGGAAAAGGCCGCCGCTGATTTTGCCGCAAAATCCCATGAAGCAAAAATCCGGCTGCGGGCAAAACTTAAGGGGCTGGAGGAGTCAATTGACCCTGTGGTTGACAGGATAAAGGAAGATTATGTACTCCCGCGCCCGTTAAAGCCCGGGGATGAGGTTATAGTGATTGACATTGACAAAAAGGGTGTTGTTTTATCCGAAGCCGACAGCAATGGAAACGTCCTCGTGCAGGCGGGTATAATCAAGACCCGGATAAACCAGAGCAACCTGCGGCTGATTGAGCAAAAACAGGAGGTAAAGGCCGCAGCCCAGCCAAAAGGGTTTAAGACCGGCACTTCCCGCGCCACCCGGGATGTCAGGACTGAAATTGATTTGAGGGGGATGGCAACCGACGAGGGGATTCTGGAACTCGACAGATTTATATCCGACGCCCTTATGTCGGGACTGTCCCAGATAACAATTATACATGGCAAGGGCACCGGCGCCCTGCGGGCCGCTGTGCATAAGTTTTTAAAAAGCCACAAATCTGTTAAAAACTTCAGGCTTGGCACCTACGGCGAAGGGGAAACCGGTGTCACTATTGCAGAGATAGGGTAATAAAAAAGGTTGCACCGCTTGTATGAACGGTGCAACCTTTTTTAAAGCACATAAAACAGGATGCTGAAATAATGGGCGGCGGCGCCTGCCAGGACGAAGAAATGCCAGGTGGTGTGCATATACCGTATTTGCTTTTTGCCGTAGAAATACAGGCCGGCCGTGTATAATATGCCGCCGAGGAAGAGGAGCATTAGCCCGTTAAGGGGCAGGCTCTGGCATATTGGCACAATGGCAACGATGATGCACCAGCCTGCCGAAATGCAGCATGCCATGGAAAGTTTTTTATACTTATCAAGATTGATTAGTTTTAGTATTATTCCAAAAATAGAGGTCGCCCAGACAATCCCGAATATCCACCAGCCTATGGGCCCTCTTAAGGTTATCAGGGTAAAGGGGGTATAAGTGCCTGCTATTAGCAGATAAACAGATGTATGGTCCAAAACCCGCAGCACCCTTTTAATCTTTGGGTTGGTAAAGGCGTGATACAGGGTGGACATGCTGAAGGCCAGCAGCATGGATAATCCATATATGGTAACGGCTACGGTTTCCAGGGTTCGGCCGCCGGCACGGGAAATAAGCGCCAAAATACCGGCTACGGACACCATGGCCGCGATTCCGTGGGATAAAGCATTGCATATTTCTTCACCTATCGTATAATACGGCAGGCTGCATTTTGGTTTGTAAGACAATTATATCATCCTTTCCAGAAGATTATAAGCGGAAATAATTATTAAATAATCTAGTATTAAAAACTATATTAAGCATAACATATTACGAGTTATTATGCAATAGATAATATTTTAAGTAAAAATATTTTGCGCAATATAAATGCCCTTATTCATAAACTGATTTTTCAGCTTTGGTAAATTAAGATTTACTTGCCATAAATAATCCAAAAAATCAAAAAACAGAACAAGAATATCACCTTATTGAAAAGTATACTCAAATTAGCAAGAAAAAAGAGGTGAATGGAATGGCAAGACAAGTTGTTACAAAAACTGCGTATGAAAACCTTTCGGATTTTGTATATGGAACAGCGTTAAAACCTGTCGCGCTGAAAAACGGTATGGTAATCGGCGGCGGTACAGTTTATCCGGAAATCAACTTTACCCTTCCGCCCATGCTGATAACACAGGAAACAATGCCGGAGGTAATCCGCAATTACAAAGAGATTATCACCGGAATCTGTGAAAGGGCAAGGGAGCTGTATGTTCCGGGATTTGTGGCGGAGATTGAAACCCTGCCACCCATGACATTCAATCCCCAGTGGGGAATTGAAGTCTGCAAAACCGTTGTGGACGTAATCAAAGAATACGAAGCCAAATACGGGATTAAAGGTGCGGTCAGGATTACGCCCAATGATATCCGTGAAGGCGAAGACCTTGAGCATATGTGGCGCGGGCGGCATTGGGACGCGATTATGCAGACTTTTGAAGGCTGCGCCGAAGCCGGTGCCGATTTTCTCGCCATTGAATCGGTTGGCGGTAAGGAAGTGCATGACGACGCAATAATGTACTGTGACATTGCCAAATCCATTTTTGCGCTTTCGGTTCTGGGCTGCAGGGATATGGAGCATTTGTGGTCAGAAATTGTAAGCATTGCAGAAAAGACCGGAACAGTGGCATCCGGTGACACAGCCTGCGGCTTTGCCAATACAGCGATGGTTTTGGCGGATAAGCATTATGTGCCCAGGGTTTTTGCAGCGGCCATCCGGGTTATGTCGGCTGTGCGCAGCCTTGTGGCGGTTGAGTGCGGAGCAAAAGGGCCCCATAAGGATTGCGGTTATGAAGGAGTATATGTAAAGGCCATGACCGGAACGCCGATTTCCACCGAAGGCCGCACCGCAGCCTGTGCCCATCTGTCCCCTGTTGGAAATGTTGCCGCCTGCGTTGCGGATATCTGGAGCAATGAGTCGATTCAGCACATAAAGCTTCTGGGCGGTATGGCACCAACGGTTTCCTTTGAACAGCTTACCTATGACAGCAGGCTGATGAATGCTGCCTCCAGCCGCGGAAAGGAGACAGCCCTGCTCATGAGGGATTTGCATGCTGACAGCGACAGCTACTATGACCCGCAGGCATATGTTCTGCGACCCGATGTGGTGCTGGAGATTTCCAAAGAGCTTGTTAAAGTCGAGGGCGACTATCTGCGGACTAAGAAGGCAGCAGAGCTGGCTTTGAAAAAAATACGGCAGGCATATGATAATAAAGAGCTTTTATATGATGATAAGGAACTGAAATGGCTTGATAATTTAAGCGAAGCGGTTGAAGAGTTGCCGGATGATGTTTCTCAGTTTATCGACAGTGTTATTGATTCCTGCGACAAACTGGATCCCAAAAAATATGATTTTTAAAATAAATATGATTTAAATTCAAGGGGGAGTTACATATGTCATTATTAGAGCAAATCAGCATGGCAGTACAGCACGGCAAGGCTAAGGATGTTGTTGAACTGGTGCAGCAGGGCCTGGACAGCGGCCTTACCGCTCAGCAGATTCTGGATGAAGGATTGCTGAAAGGCATGGGGATTCTGGGTGTTAAATTCAAAAACAACGAGGTTTTTGTACCGGAAGTCCTGATTGCTGCAAGGGCATTGAACCGCGGCACGGAGCTTTTAAAGTCCAAGCTTGTTGAGGAAGGAGTAAAGCCCATCGGGACCGTGGTAATTGGTACCGTTAAGGGAGACCTTCATGATATCGGCAAGAACCTGGTTAAGATGATGCTGGAAGGAGCGGGCTTTGCAGTTATCGACCTCGGTGTGGATGTTCCCGATGAGAAGTTTGTTGAGGCAGTAAGGGAGCATAAACCCCAAATCCTGGCGCTTTCGGCGCTGCTGACCACTACAATGAACAGCCAGCAAACAGTTATTGAGGCGCTAAAGGCTGCTGGATTGCGGGATAAGGTCAAGGTTATGGTGGGCGGAGCTCCGGTAACACAAAGCTTTTGCGACCTTATCGGCGCTGACGCTTATGCCCCGGATGCAGCATCTGCAGCGGAAGTAGCAAAATCCTTCGTTGCATAAGGTTGCATTAGTTGCAGAAAAACAAAAGCGGCTGTGCGTTTATGCATAGCCGCTTTAATAATATGCTTATCAGGTATTCCGCTACCTGATATTGCAGGCAACAGGTTACACGCCGGGGAAGTACATGCCGTCAATATATTTTTCCATAAAGTAGGGGTGGGTGGAAAGCTCGACCGTTTTTGCTAAACCTGCGATTTGCTCTGACTGTATGCGCAGGATTTCGCTTAACAGCAACATGGAAGCGCCGGAACCGGCTGCATTGCCGATGGCGTAGGCTTTCTTGGAAAAACCGGGCGGGATAAGCCCGATTTTCTCGGCGGATTTTATATCAAGCCTGCTGCCAAACCCGCCGGCTATAACAAGTTCGCTAATATCCTCGCGAGTGTAGCCGGATTCCTTTATCAGGGTGTCAATTCCGGCGCATATTGCGGATTTTGCAAGCTGTACCGCCCGGATATCCTGCTGGGTTAGTAAAACGCTGGTACCGGGGAGCAGGAAAGCGGGCTGCCCGTTTTCATCTGTTATGTAGCCAGCAAAATCATGCCCGCTATCGCAAATCAGCCCGGTTTCGTCCAAAATTCTAGCTTCGCGCATTACTGCAACCGCGTCAAGGAGCCCCGAGCCGCATATACCTTCGGCTTTCCCGCCGCCTAAAACATGGCTTGTGATTCGCCCGTTATCAAGGGTTACACGGTATATGGCGCCGGTGCGGGCAGGTATCCCCTGGTGTATTCCTGCCCCTTCAAATGCGGGCCCGGCTGCGGTGGAACAGCAAAAGAGCATCCCGTCTGCCGCCAATGCCATTTCCCCATTGGTGCCGATATCCACCAAAAGCCTTGGTTTTCCCGGCGCAACCTTTCCGCCTGTTACAAACTCTGCCGCCATCAGGGCGGTTGTGATGTCGGCGCCCACGTATGCCGATATGCACCGAGGCAGGTATATTTTGATGTTGCCGGGCAGGTTAAGGTCCCGGCTGGATAGGAAAAACCCGAAGTTGCAATCCATTTCAAAAGGCGCTACAGCGATTGATTTGGGATCCATTTCACACAGCAGGTACAGCATTGCGCTGTTGCCGGTAATCACCATGCTGTCCACGCCATCCAAAGGAACGGATGATTGTTTGCATAGCCCTGTAATAAGCCGTGACAAACAATCCCGTATGATTGAAGCCAGGCCCTTTGCCTCCCCGTCCATGGACTTTTGCAGCCGGGAAACTACATCCGCCCCGTAAACCGCCTGTGGGTTTTTCTCGGCATGAGTACTAAGCAGCTTTCCGTCAGCAAGGCTGTAAAGATAGGCAGCAACAGTTGTTGTGCCGATATCAACCGCAATGCCAAAACCTTTGCCCCAGGTATTAAGCTCAAATTGGGGAAGGTATCCTTCTGTGAGGATTTCATCCCTGTAGCCGGTGGATAACAGGGTGATTTCCACATCCCCCAGCGCCTCCGCCATACAGGCGTAACGGATATCTTCCTTTATTTCATGTTCTGTTAACAGGGTACGCTCCCAATCTCCCATGGGGGAAAGGGAGCCTTTCGCCCTGACTTTGCATTTAAGGCATCTTTGCCTGCCGCCGCAGGGCATTTCAACCTCGATGCCGTTTTGGGCAAGGATGTCTGACAATCTGGCGGGGGAAGAAAATGTGATGGTTTTTATATCTCCGGATTTGCCGTATACCTTAAGATTTGATTCCATATTATATCACCTTTTCGTGGCGGGATTCTATTAATTAGATAATACAATAATTAGTTATTTACATACTAGCATGATATTTGGATTTTTGGTATACTTTTCTTGATTGATGGCGGAAGGGCAACAAAACTTTTACAGTCATTTTGATTTAAGGGGTTTTCGTGGCAACTTACCTTTACCTGAAAGCGGGAGGTAACAAAGATGCAGGAACAGCTTGTTAGAAGGTGCAGGGAAAATGCAGGGCATCTTTCAGGCCTTAGCGGTATCCCTTATTGTCTTATCAGTATTGAAAGCAGGTCGCTTGTTTTTTCAAGCCAATCCCCATCCTTTTGCGAAGAATGCACCTGCTCCCACTGCAATGAGCTGAATACACATCTTTACGGCTGCAGCGAGGCATACCGCTGGGGCGGGAAATATATCTACTACTGCCCCCTGGGGCTTGTTTTTGTCGCTTCGTCCATATCTGACGAATCCGGGAACCATGTCGGCGGAATCATAATGGGCCCTGTTTTAATGGGCGATTTTGAGGATGTTTTGTCTGATATGGATGAAGAAATGCGTTCCAGGGCTTTGAACCTTCCGGCTTTATCCACGTCAAAGGTGACTAACCTTTCTGAAATCCTGTCGGCGGTGACCAGCTATGCCACGGGTATGCCCCATAGCAGGGTTGGAAAAATTGTGTATGAGCAGGAAAAGCTGCTGAATTCCATTTACCTTGCCCAGGAAAAAATGCAGCAGGAAGGCGGGAACTACCGCTATCCCATTGAAACTGAAAAAAAGCTGCAATCCCTTATCTGCAGCCATGACAAAAGCGGGGCGCAAACATTGCTCAACGAGCTGTTGGGGCATATTTACTGCTCCAGCAATTTTGATTTGGAAACCATCAAAACCCGTGTGGTGGAGCTGATAGTTATCCTGTCCAGGGCTACTATTGATGCCGGGGCGGATGTCAGGGAGGTTTTCCTGTCCAACACCAACTACATACAGAAGATTGAGCAGTTCACATCCCTGGAGGACCTCAGCGTCTGGCTGAACGGCATTATGCACAGGTTTATCGCCTACTCCTTTGACTTTTCCCAGGTCAAGCATTCAAACGTTGTGTACAAGGTAATGGAATATGTGAAAGCGAACTACAACCAGAAAATTTCACTGGACGATATCGCCAGGCATGTTTATTTAAGCCGCGCGTACCTCAGTAGCATTTTTAAGGAGGAAACCGGCGAGAGCCTTTTTTCATATATAAATAAAGTCCGGGTGGAAAAGAGCAAGATGTACCTGCTGGACGATTCCGTCAGCCTTGTTGAAATATCCTCCCTGTGCGGGTTTGAGGACCAGAGCTACTTCACCAAGGTTTTCAAAAAATACACCGGCGTGTCCCCGAAAAAATACCGTGACAGCAGGGGCAAAACTGATAAGCCTTAAAATGAATATAAAAAAGGCGGCAAGCTTGCCGCCTTTACATTTATTGGCATTAATATTGGTTTCTTTCCTTTAGTGCCATTTCTGCTTCCCGCTTCATTTCACGGCGGGCAGCATCCTCACGTTTGTCGTAAAGCTTCTTACCTTTACACAATCCGAGCTGAACTTTTACGATGGAGCCTTTGAAATACAGGGATAAAGGTATGAGGGTATATCCCTGCTGCTTAATCTGCCCCAGCAGGCGGTTAATTTCCCTTTTGTGCAAAAGGAGCTTGCGGACCCGCAAAGGGGGTTTATTGAAAATATTACCCTTTTCGTAGGGGCTGATATGCATACCGTTGACAAAGGCTTCGCCGTCCTCGATCGAGCACCAGGCATCCTTAAGGTTGACTGAACCCTGCCGAATGGATTTGACCTCGGTTCCGGCCAATACTATGCCGGCTTCCAGGGTTTCCTCCACAAAATAGTCATGGTAAGCCTTTTTATTTGTGGTGATTGTTTTGATATTTGACTTTTCGGCCATTTCCAGCCCACCTTTCGATTTGGATAAAACGATATGCCAATTATATCTGGCTTCGGCCTTCCAGCGAGCGCCTGAGGGTTACTTCGTCGGCGTATTCCAGATCCCCGCCTACTGGAATACCGTAGGCAAGGCGGGTTACCCTGACACCGAAGGGGGAGAGCAGTTTTGAGATATACAACGCTGTCGCATCGCCTTCGACGGTCGGGTTTGTAGCCATAATGACTTCGGAAATGTCGTTTTCAGCAACCCTGGTCAAAAGCTGCTTAATCCTTAGCTGTTCAGGGCCTATGCCGTCCATGGGGGAGATTGTGCCATGAAGGACATGGTAAAGCCCGTTGTATTCCCTTGTCCGTTCAAGGGCGATAACATCCCTGGCGTCCTCCACCACGCAAATGGTGGTTTTGTCCCGGCCATCCGCCCGGCATATCGGGCAAAGCTCATGCTCTGTGAGGTTGCAGCAAACTGAGCATTCATGAATTTTTTCGCGGGCTTCAATGATTGCCTGGGTCAGCTCATCGGCATCCTTTTTAGGCATGTTCAGTATGTGGAATGCCAGCCTTTGGGCTGATTTTTGTCCAATCCCCGGGAGACGCTGCAGGTTTTCAACAAGACGGGCAAGGGGTGCCGCTAAATGTGACATAATCAGAACAGCCCTGGGAATGAGAGCCCGCCGGAGATTTTGGCCATCTCATTCTCTGTATTTTCAGATGCCTGGCGAATTGCTTCATTCACAGCCGCAAGGATTAAGTCTGACAGCATTTCAACATCATCAGGGTCTACGACTTCGGGCTTTATATCAAGTTTTGTGATTACATGTTTCCCGTTGACAGTGGCGGTTACTGCCCCGCCGCCTGAAGAAGCGGTGTATTCACGTTTGTCCAGTTCTTCCTGAAGGGCGGCCATTTCCTCCTGAAGCTTTTTTGCCTGCTTGAGCATGCTTTGCATGTTGCCCGGCCCTTTGTTTGAGAATCCCTCGGGTAATCTTGCTTTCATAAAATGTCCTCTCCTTAAAAAAAGTTATTTTATCTCAAGATTTACGCCAAGCTCCCGGCTTGAGCGGATGAAATCCGACAGCGGGTCGCCATGCGCATCGGGTTTTGCAGTTGACCTTTTCTTTATGCCAATCCTGTAGTTACGCCCGGTAACTGTTTTTATAGCGTCAGCCAGCACCCTTTTGTTTCCGTCACGGGTGACAAGGGTTTTAAAAAGATCGTTATCTGTGTCAATCAGGACAATATCCCCCCGTATATAGGCGGCTGAGCCCTGCAGGACGCCATACAGCGGCTGGCATGTGGTGGCAAGGACTTCAACGACATCGCTCCAGCCGGTGAATTCAACTTCTGACTCCCTGTCAGCCGGCGGGACAGTTGGTTTTACCGGTTCATCCTGCCGGATATCAGGTTCAGGCGTGATGAAAGCCCTGCCGGGATGTTCGGGTTTGGCGGTATTTTGTAAGGATTCGAGAGTTTCAGTAGCAGGCGCAGGCTGACATACATGCTGGATGTTTCCCGATTTTACCGCAGCTTCCAGAGCGCTGATTCTGCGCAGCAGGGATTCGCTTGTGGTGTCAAGCTGCGGCGAGCAAAGCCGCAGCACAGCCATTTCCATAGCAATCCTGCGGGAAGAGCCTGCCTTCATCCGTTCCAGCGCGTTTTGAAGGGTTTCAATGCAGTAAAGCAGTGTGGGCAGCTCGTAGTTTTCTGCCTCTGCCTTCATCTGCTCAATCTCCGAAGGCGGGGCGACAATCAGCCCTGACGGGTTCGGCACACTTTTGATTATCATTAAATTGCGGTAAAACTCGGTAAATTCGGAGCATACCCGTTCCATATCCCTGGCGGAATCGTGCAGGCTGCCGATTATGCCGAGGGCTTCGCCGCTGTTATTAGCCCGTACAGCCCTGGAAAGCTCAAATAGATAATCGTGGCCCGCAAGCCCCGCCGCACTGGTGACAACATCAACCGTAACCTCGCTGGATCGGGAGACGCACTGGTCCAGCAGGGAAAGGGCGTCCCTCATGCCGCCGTCTGACAGGTTTGCAATGAGAAGGGCGGCATCATCAGTGACGGTGAAGTTTTCATGCGCGGATATATATTTTATCCGGGCGGCGATATCCTCGGGGAGAATCCTTCTAAAATCGAACCTCTGGCAGCGGGAGAGAATAGTTGCGGGGAGTTTGTGCACTTCTGTGGTAGCAAGGACGAAGATGACGTGGGCAGGGGGTTCCTCAAGGGTTTTTAATAGGGCGTTGAATGCCCCGGTGGACAGCATGTGAACTTCGTCTATGATATAAACCCTGTACCTGGCGACGGAAGGGGTGAAGTTGACTTCTTCCCGCAAATCCCGGATATTGTCCACACCGTTGTTGGAAGCGGCGTCAATCTCTACGACATCGAGAATGGTGCCGTCGTCGATTCCTCTGCAGTTTTCACATTCGTTGCAGGGGTCGCCGTCCTGGAGGTTCAGGCAGTTTACCGCCTTGGCGAGTATCTTGGCGCAGGAGGTTTTTCCTGTCCCCCTGGAACCAGTGAACAAATAGGCATGGGCAATACGCCCGGTTCTAAGCTCATTTTTCAGCGCAGCGGTAATCATGGGCTGGCCGTATACGTCTGAAAAGGTCTGCGGCCGCCATTTGCGATAAAGAACCTGGTACAAGCAATCACCCCCGAAATCCGAAATAAATTTCACCTTTAAAAAACGGTGCTCTCGGGCATGCGAACGGACAGGTTGACTGCGGCGCACGGCGGCAACCGCTTAATGCTGCTCGGTTCCCCGCCTGACATGGTTCACGGAGCACCGTCGCACAGGACCCGCCCGTCCGCATGCCCCAGAGCACACGGATAAGACTAGTAAAGTTTACTGCCTACATATTATACACATAATAAATAAAAAAATCAAGGATTATAATATTGGTATGCCTGCTGGCTAAAATCCCGGGCTGCAGTCCCAGCAGCCCGGGATTTGTGTATTATTGCGTAAATGCGTCCTTCATTTTCTGGAAAAATGTCCGGCGTTTAGGGTAGTTGGCTTCGTTGCAGGCTTCCTCAAATTCTTTGAGCAGCTTTTTCTGTGCAGCGTTCAGCTTTTGGGGCACTTCGATTGTAACCTTCAATATCTGGTCGCCCCGTCCGCGCCCGTTGAGATGGGGAATGCCCTTGCCCTTAAGCCTGAATGTTTCCCCAGGCTGGGTGCCTTCCTTTATGGTATAGGTTATTTTGCCGTCCAGAGTGGGAACCTCGATTTCAGCTCCCAGGGCAGCCTGGGCAAATGTAATGGGCATTTCATACCATATATCATAACCGTCACGCTCAAAGACAGGATGGGGGCGCACTGAAACGGATACCTGCAAATCCCCGGGTGGCCCGCCGTTTATCCCCGCGTTTCCCTGTCCCCTGATGGTGATTACCTGGCCGTCGTCAATACCGGCAGGAATGTTAATGCCAATAGTTTTAGGTATGCGAACCTGCCCGGTTCCACGGCAGTTGGGGCATGGGGTTTCAATAATGCTGCCGGTGCCATGGCACTGGGAACAGGTAGTTTGGGTTTGGATAACTCCAAAGGGAGTGCGCTGCTGCCTTCTCTGTTGGCCGGTACCGTGGCAGCTGGGGCAGGTTTTGCGGAACGTACCCTTTGCAGCGCCGCTGCCGCCACATTCGCCGCAGGGGGAGACCACATGGATGTTAACCTGCTTTTTGCATCCCCTGGCGGCTTCCTCAAAGGATATGACAACAGACGCGGCTACATCGCTTCCCCGGCGTGGCGCGTTGGGGTTTGCCCTGCGCCCTGTACCGCCGAAGAAGGATGAGAATATATCTCCCAGGTCAAAATCAAAATCCCCGAAATCATAGCTTGTGTACCCTCCGCCGCCAGCGCCGTAGGACGGGTCAACCCCGGCATGGCCAAACTGGTCATATCGGGCGCGTTTCTGGCTGTCGGAGAGGACTTCATAAGCCTCGTTAACCTCTTTAAACTTTGCTTCGGCTTCCTTGTCACCAGGGTTTAAGTCCGGGTGATATTGTTTTGCCAACCTGCGATAGGCTTTTTTTATCTCGTCTTCAGATGCACCTCTTTGTACACCTAGCACTTCATAATAATCTCGCTTGCTTTCGGCCATTAAAAAACCATGCCTTTCCCTGATTCTGTAAGCTGTTTAGCCCGGCAAAATTTAATAAACTGGACAAATCCACCGCTTGAAAAACCGCGGTGGATTCAGTTTAAAATCTATTTATTTTACTTCTCCGTCATAATACTGGCCGTCCGACGGGCCGCCTGCGGCATTATTGCCAGCATCAGGCGCCGGGCCGGCATTCCTGTAGATTTTTTCAGAAACCTGCTGGAACTTATTGAGAAGGTCCTGTTGTTTCGCCTTGATGTCGTCGATGTCATCGCCTTTAAGGGCTTCTTTGAGGGCGTCAATCTTGGCGTTAAGCTCAGCCTTGTCAGCCTCGTCTACCTTGTCGCCCAGGTCCCGCAGGGTTTTTTCGCACTGGTAAACCGTCTGGTCGGCGGCGTTTTTGGCGTCAACCCTTTCACGGCGCTTTTTGTCTTCCTCGGCGTACTGCTGAGCCTCTTTGATAGCCCTTTCAATATCCTCCTTGGACATGTTGGTGCTGGAGGTTATGGTGATATGCTGCTCGCGGCCGGTACCCAGGTCCTTCGCGCTGACATTAACAATGCCGTTAGCGTCAATGTCGAAGGTAACTTCAATCTGCGGGACTCCACGGGGGGCAGGAGCAATGCCGTCAAGGATAAAGCGGCCAAGGGTCTTGTTGTCTTTTGCAAACTCGCGCTCGCCCTGCAAAACGTGGATTTCAACCGAAGGCTGATTGTCCACGGCGGTGGAGAATATCTGGCTCTTCTTGGTTGGGATGGTGGTGTTCCTTTCAATAATCTTTGTCATAACGCCGCCCATGGTTTCAACGCCCAGGGACAGCGGGGTTACGTCAAGCAACAATAATCCCTTCACATCCCCGGCAAGGACGCCCGCCTGAATGGCGGCGCCGATGGCGACACATTCGTCTGGGTTTATGCCCTTGAAGGGCTCTTTGCCCATAAAGTTCCTGATTGCTTCCTGCACTGCAGGGATACGGGTGGAGCCGCCCACAAGTATAACCTTGTCAATGCTGTCCTTGCTGAGCCCTGCGTCTGAAAGGGCCTGGCGTACCGGGCCCATGGTGGCTTCAACAAGGTGGGCGGTCATTTCGTTGAACTTCGCCCGGGTCAGGGTCATGTCAAGGTGTTTCGGGCCGGTGGCGTCGGCGGTAATAAAGGGCAGGTTAATATTGCTGGTTGTGGAGGAGGAAAGCTCGATTTTGGCTTTTTCCGCGGCGTCCTTCAAACGCTGGAGTGCCATTTTATCATTTGACAGGTCAATGCCGGTTTCCTTTTTGAACTCTGCTATCATCCAGTTTATGATCTCTTGGTCGAAATCGTCACCACCAAGGCGGTTGTTACCGGCTGTAGCCAAAACTTCCTGAACGCCGTCGCCCATCTCGATGATTGAAACGTCGAAAGTGCCGCCGCCAAGGTCGTAAACCATGACCTTCTGCTCGCCTTCTTTGTCAAGGCCGTATGCCAGCGCGGCAGCAGTAGGCTCGTTAATAATGCGTTTTACGTCAAGCCCGGCAATCTTGCCGGCGTCCTTGGTGGCCTGGCGCTGGGAGTCGGTGAAATAGGCGGGAACGGTGATTACAGCCTCGGTTACAGGCTCGCCGAGATAGGCTTCTGCGTCGGCCTTGAGTTTGGCGAGGATCATTGCGGAGATTTCCTGAGGGGTAAAGGATTTACCGTCGATATTTACGGTGTACCTTGAACCCATTTCGCGTTTTATTGAAATAACGGTGCGGTCGGGATTTGAAACCGCCTGCTGTTTTGCAACACGGCCGACAATGCGCTCGCCGTCCTTCTTGAATGCTACGACTGACGGAGTGGTACGGGCGCCTTCAGAGTTGGGTATAACAACAGGCTCGCCGCCTTCTATGACTGCTACGCATGAGTTTGTTGTACCAAGGTCAATTCCTATAATTTTTCCCATAGTGATTCCCCATTCGTTAAAAATTTAAGTGTTATATTAAGATATTAATTAGCCTTAACTTATCAGTTAGCCACTTTAACCATGGCGGGCCTTATAATCCTGTCGCCAAGCTTATAGCCCTTCTGGAACACCTCGGTTACGGTGTCGGGCTCAACATCGATGGCGTCCTCCCGCATTACGGCGTGGTGGAGTTCAGGGTTGAAGGTTTCGCCCAGAGGAGAGATTTCCTCGAGCCCCTGGTCTTTGAGGATTTTAATAAGCTGGCGGTATATCATCTCAATGCCCTTTTTGTATTCTTCTCCGGGCGGGGCGTCAACCGCAAGCTCAAAGCTGTCAATGGCGGGGAGCAAAAGCTTTATGGTTTCCGCCTTTACGAAACCGCCAATCTGCTCTTTTTCCTGCTCGGTGCGGCGCTTGTAATTGGCGTATTCCGCAAGCATCCGCTGATAAATATCTTTAAGCTCGGAAAGCTCTTTTTTAAGCTTGTTGTTTTCTTCGGCCAGCTCTTCGATTTGCTTTATCTGCACGCCATCCTGCCGGGCGTTTTCCTGGTTTTGCCCGCCACTCATTTCCTCATCAGCAGGGCCGTTGCTTTCGGCAGGAGTGGCGTTCTCGTTTTCCATTCCTTCCGCCGCCTGATTGTCAGGCATCTCCAAATCTTTTTCGTCGGTTTTACTCACTTCATTGCCTCCTAAATTTTTATCTTATTTTTCAGAACCATCGCTGTTAATGCCCATCATTTCGTCAAGTATTTTGCCAATGGATGTGGCAAAATACTCAATCAGCGGGATTGCCGCCGCGTAATCCATCCTTAAGGGGCCGATTATGCCGATGTAGCCGTCGGGCCGGCCGCCGGTGTTGTATTGGCTTACAATCAGGCTGGTGCCGTCCAGTTCCGGGCGTTTGCACTCGCTTCCGAAAACCACGTTTAGCCCCTTGGGGATTGCCGACAGCAAATCGGCCAGCGTCTCCCCTCTGGTAAGGAAATCAATAAGCTTTCCGGCGCGGACAGGGTCGTAATCGGGGTGTTTTAAGAGATTTAACTGGCCCTTCAGCAGCACTTCGGATTCGGCGGTTTCCTGCACAAGCTGATAAAAGGCGGTAAGCGCCGGAACGCAGGCAAGGCCGTATTCCCCAAGGGAGGCAACCATGCTCTGTACCTGGGGAAGCCCGATATCGGCAAGAAGCCCGCCGCAGAAGTATTCATTTAAGACTTTAGCCAGTATCTCCAAAGCCTGGCTGCCGATTTCCTGGTCAAACCTGCAAACCTTTGTGCGGATAAGCCCGCAGCTGGTTACCAGGAAAAGCACCGCAGCACGGGGAGAAATGGGGATAACCTCGATTTTTTTAACCTCAGCAGACTGTCCGGAGGGGGTTGTGGTGACTGCTGCAAAACCTGTGGATTCCGCCAGGGCCTGCGAAGCCTCATCAATAAGCCGCTCGGGGTCGTCTGCCACGCTTTTAAGCAATCCGTCAATATTGCGGCAGACTTTTTCAGAAAGGTTTCGCCTGTTCATAAGATGGTCGATATATAATCTGAACGCCGCTGCGGTCGGAATTCGCCCGGCGGACGTGTGTGGCTGTTCAAGATAACCCATGGCAGAAAGTTCTGCCATATCATTCCGGATGGTGGCTGATGAAACTGTGTTGTTCAACATTTTTTCAATTGTTTTTGAGCCAACGGGCTCGCCAGTGCGGATATACATATCCACTGTCGCCGCCAATATGCTTTCCTTACGTTTGCCCAGTTGCACTTTCCCCCATCCTTTCTAATTCTAAGTAAAAGTTTTAGCACTCTTTAAGCCCGAGTGCTAACAACATATAATTTACCATTCCCGGTTAGCCATGTCAATATGAAATTATGAAAGTTTTGTTAACTATGCCGCGCCATGCAGAAGGCTATATCTGGCAAAACCAATCTAACTGTAATATTTTTCTGGATGTTATAGTACAATGTATATAGCCTGCAGGGGTGCTAATACTAAACAAAGTTTATATTACAATAATCCGCAGAATTTTGATTGCCTAAATAAATTTAGGTTGCTTAAATTTAATATTTCCATTATAATGGAATTATATTAAGGCCAAAACAGCCCTGAAAATTGAAAGGAGCGATTAAATATGGCAGGCTTTAAAATCCATAATTTTGATTTGAACAAGCTTATTGAGTTTGCAACAACCGCAAAGGGAGATGTTTACCTCAAAACCGAAGATGGCGATACATTGAACCTTAAGAGCAAGCTTACCCAGCTTCTCGCGTTATCCAGCGCGGTTGACTGGGGCAAGGTTGGCGAAGCAACCGTTATCTGCACAGACCCTGAAGATGAGACCAGGTTGTTCCGCTTGAACCTGTATGGCAGTGAATAAAGTATATATTTGATTCTATGAAACAGGGTGGATTTTGTAATGTCCGCCCTGTTTGTTTTTAAATAAACTGTTGTGTTCAAAGTTATAGTTATGATATACTGTTGGACAGGCATATAAACTTATCAATGAGGTGTTAGTTTTGTCATCCCAGGACCTGATACGCAATTTCTGCATAATTGCACATATAGACCACGGTAAATCCACTTTGGCTGACCGGATACTGGAAAAAACCCGGTCTGTTTCCCTGCGGGAGATGGAGGACCAGCTCCTTGACAGCATGGATTTGGAGCGGGAGCGGGGCATTACCATTAAGGCCCATGCGGTCACGCTGTCCTATGAAGCCCAGGACGGCAAAACCTATACCTTTAACCTGATAGATACTCCGGGGCATGTGGATTTCAATTACGAGGTTTCCCGTTCTCTTGCGGCTTGCGAAGGGGCGCTGCTGATTGTGGACGCTTCCCAGGGGATTGAGGCACAGACTCTGGCTAATACTTATCTGGCTGTGGAGCATGGACTGGAGATTGTGCCTGTCATTAATAAAATAGACCTTCCAGCAGCCCGCCCCGACGAGGTGAGGAAGGAAATCGAGGATATAATAGGGATTGAGGCGTCGGACGCCCCGGCGATTTCCGCAAAGATGGGGATTAATATCGACGAAGTCCTGGAGGCGATTGTTAAGAAAATCCCGGCTCCAAAGGGAAGTTACGACGAGCCGCTGCGGGCTTTGATTTTTGACAGTTATTACGACAGCTACAGGGGGGTTATTGTATATTTCAGGGTGGTTTCTGGCACCATCAAACCGGGGGATACCATTAAGATGATGGCTACCGGCGCCGAGTATGAGGTGGTGGAACTGGGCATAATGCGGCCCGGCAGGCTGGAACCCAGGGATATGCTCCGCGCCGGGGAAGTGGGTTATCTGGCTGCATCCATCCGCTCGGTCAAGGACGCCAGGGTGGGCGATACCATTACACTGGCAAATAATCCTGCTCAGCAGCCGCTTCCCGGTTATAAAAAGGTAAACCCCATGGTTTACTGCGGCGTTTTCCCTGCTGATGGGGCTCACTACCAGGATTTGAGGGAAGCCCTTGAAAAGCTTCAGCTGAATGACGCCGCCTTAAGTTTTCAGCCCGAAACCTCCGTTGCTTTGGGGTTTGGGTTCCGCTGCGGGTTTTTGGGGCTGCTCCACATGGAGATTGTGCAGGAAAGGCTGGAGCGGGAATATAATATTGATTTGGTTACAACTGCGCCAAGCGTTATATACCGCTTTGATTTGAACGACGGCACCACGGTTGAAATCGACAACCCCACCAACTACCCCAACCCTGCAAAAATAGTAGCGGCATATGAGCCTGTGGCTGACGCACATATTTTCACACCAAGCGAATATGTGGGAAACATTATGGAACTGTGCCAGCAAAGGCGCGGCGTTTTCCACAATATGAAATACCTTGACGAAAACCGCGTGGAGCTGCATTACGAACTGCCGCTGAATGAGATTATATACGATTTCTTTGACGCGCTGAAATCCCGCACCAGAGGCTATGCGAGCTTTGATTATGAGATAAAGGGATACCAGAAATCCAAGCTTGTTAAGCTGGATATACTGCTAAACGGCGAGATTGTGGACGCCCTCAGCTTTATTGTGTTCGAGGGGAGTGCCTATGCCCGCGCCCGGCGGATATGCGAAAAACTAAGGGATAATATCCCCCGCCAGCTTTTTGAAATACCTATTCAGGCTGCCATCGGCGGCAAAATAATCGCCAGGGAAACTGTCCGGGCGATGCGGAAGGATGTTCTGGCAAAATGCTACGGCGGCGATATTACCAGAAAGAAAAAGCTGCTTGAAAAACAGAAGGAAGGCAAAAAGCGCATGCGGCAGGTTGGCAGTGTTGAAGTTCCCCAGGAAGCCTTCATGTCCGTGCTTAAACTTGAAGATGATTAAAAAACGTCCCCAAAAAAGGGGACGTTTTTGATTTAAATAGTTATGGACTGGTTAAATGGTGAATATATTTTAATTAATGGCGATAGTTTAAGTTTTAAAGGGGAGCAGGAAGGATGAAGGTCAGCAGGTATTATGTTTTAAACAGAAATCATGCCCTTATCCTGCTTATTGTTCTTTTTCTGTTTTCGGCGGCGGTGGTGGCTCTGGCGGGCTCAATACCTGCGGCTTGGGCGGCAATTACGTCAAATCCACAGGAAAAAAGGGTAATCAGGTGTACCGACCGCTCCCAGGGCGTGGTGAGCTTAACCTTTGACGCTTACAGTTCTGATGAGAATATAAGGGATGTATGCAGAATATTGGGTCAGCATGATGTAAAGGCGACCTTTTTTGTGACAGGCTCCTGGGCTTCAAAATATCCAGAATCCCTTGAACTGCTGCATAAAAACGGGCATAAAATCATGAATTCCTCGGACAGCTTTTCAGGGCTGGCCAGCCTTAGCAAAGCCAAAATCATGGAGAAGATAAACCGGTGCAGCGATATTATCCAGGCGGTGACTGGCGAACGCCCGGATTATTTCCGTGCCCCCGACGGGGAGTATAATGACAAAGTTTTTGAGGCTTTGGCGGAACTTAAAATGCTTCCAATTGGATGGGATGTTGACAGCCTTGACGTTGACGGGATGGATGATGAGGGTATAGTAAAGCGGGTGACATCCCTTGC
>DUMT01000083.1 GCA_012839705.1 Clostridiales bacterium
CCAAATTTGGCACGGCGGCTTCTTTATGGATTGACCTGCGGCAAAAATTTTTGTATAATCTTGTGTATCGTATATCGAGAAAAGGTTTTTGTTATTCAAAAAACCTTTAAAGGGATGTGAAAAAGTGAAGCCTACGGTAAATCATAAATTAAGCCTTGCAATCGAATACACCCTGTGCGTTTTGCTGGTTGTAGCCTTTGTGCTGACTGTGACCCTTCCCTGGAGCATACCTGCGGTAACACACCACCAGCCCGGCGAAAAAGAAATGTGGTTTGAAAAATACCTGGTGGTTTTGGTGGTTTCGGGAATAATGGCCATGCTGATTATTTGGCAGGCAAGGGCAATCTTGAATATTGTCAACAAGGGTAACCCCTTTGTCAGGGATATGGTAAGAAGGATGCGGATAATTGGGGTTGAGTGCATAACCCTGTCGGTTTTCTATTTTGTTTCGGTGTTTGTGGTTACAAAATTTTTTATGGTGGCTGTGTTTGTGACTTTTGCAGTTGTAGGGATGATACTTTTTGTCTTTGCCCAGATTTTTGAACAGGCGATTGCTTTCAAGGAAGAAAATGATATGACCATATAATCCCGGGAATTCACGGAAGCCTGGATTACTTAAGAGGAGGACTTATGGTTAAATGGCAATTAATATAAATTTGAATGTTATGATGGCAAAACGCCGTATCGGCCTTACAGAGCTTTCTGACAAGGTGGGTATCTCCCCTGCTAACCTGTCCATTCTTAAAAACAATAAGGCAAGGGCAATCAGGTTTTCAACCCTGGATGCCATCTGTAAAGCCCTTAACTGCCAGCCGGGGGATATACTTGAATTTGTGGATGATGAAACGGCGGATTCCCAGAAATGATAAATCCTGAAAAAGCCATCCTGCCAGGCTTTTTCAGGATTTTTTATGTGTTTCCTTTCCTATATTATTAGTTCCACGTTACAGGCGTTTCAGGTTGGTTACAATATTATATTACATTATATATAATAGCATCATTAAAAAACACGATTAACATCCTGCGTAAATTTAAAATGGGAAAAACGTGGCATATATAGCCCATAAATGCAACTAAAAAAGGCTTTCGGGTTTTCATGGCAGCCTAACCCTCCCCAGCCGTTAATTCCGTTAATGTTATTAAATATGGGAAAAATAAAAACCACTAAAACGGTAATACCGTTTTAGTGGTTTTGTGGTGACCCGAACGGGATTCGAACCCGTGTTACCGCCGTGAAAGGGCGGTGTCTTAACCACTTGACCATCGGGCCGCTGATGCGCCCCCTGTTGGGAGCACCTTGGTAGCGGTAGTCGGATTCGAACCAACGACACTGCGGGTATGAACCGCATGCTCTAGCCAACTGAGCTATACCGCCTTACTGAATCTCAAGTGCAGCGCTGTTCATTATATATTAAAGAAGCGGTTTTGTCAATACCAAAATTATAATATCATAAATATTCTTCAAATTTTAAACCGAAATAGCGGATTATATAAAATTATTTTGAAAATATGCGTTTTAAAGGTTAATTTTTGGGGAAAATTAAATTAAAATACCCTTGAAATTTCACAATCACTGTGGCATAATATAACTGTTGAAATAATTCCAAATCTGAAACAATTACTAAGGAGGCTGGTATTAAATGGAATTGAAAGGTTCAAAAACCGAAAAAAATCTTATGACCGCTTTTCAGGGCGAAAGCATGGCCCGCATGAAGTATGACTATTACTCTTCCAAGGCCAAGAAGGAAGGCTATGAGCAGATGGCTGCAATCTTTAACGAGACTGCCCTGAACGAAAAGGAACATGCCAAGCTCTGGTTCAAGCTTCTGCATGACAATCAGATTCCCGATACCATGACAAACCTGAAGGATGCTGCATCCGGCGAAAATTATGAATGGACAGATATGTATGCTACTTTCGCCAAGGAAGCCCGTGAAGAAGGTTTTGATGAAATTGCCCGCATGTTCGAAATGGTTGCCGGTGTTGAAAAGGCCCATGAAGAGCGTTATCGCAAGCTTATAGAGAATCTTGAAAAAGGCATTGTATTCAGCCGTGACGAAGTAGTTGTATGGAAATGCCGCAACTGCGGCCATCTGCATGTTGGCAAAGCAGCTCCCGAAATTTGCCCCACCTGCAAACATCCCAAGGCTTATTTCGAGCTCCATTGCGTAAATTATTAATTATTAATTATTTAGCTTATTTAGCCGCAAATCGCTTTATAAGCGAAAATTGATTAAAAATTCAGGGGCTGGTTCTCCTGCCCCTGAATTTTTTATTTAATTAAAATCCATTAACTTACTAAGCCATAACAGCAGGTTGATTTTGCTTTAAAAACCCGTTTTACGGGCAGAAAAAAACCTGCGGCATGATTACACCGCAGGTTTGGCGCGCCTGGCAGGATTCGAACCTGCGACCAACCGGTTCGTAGCCGGGTACTCTATCCACTGAGCTACAAGCGCATTTTTCACTGCCTTTTGGACAGCATAGTCCATTATAATCATTTGATGATTAAATGTCAATACCAAACTAATGTAAATTTTGTGTTTTTGATGATTTCAATTACCAGAATGCCGTGCCTGGATACAGTGTATTTGTGTCATAAATCGGAGAATTGAAGTGTATTAGTTGTTTCTGCACATTTCTACGCAAAAGACGGAAGGAAATTTTATGGTTTTCTTTACACAAACTTCCAAAAAAC
>DUMT01000084.1 GCA_012839705.1 Clostridiales bacterium
CTGTATCCCTTGCAGTTGCAGCCATACCGGAGGGGCTTCCAGCCATAGTCACCATCGTGCTGGCAATCGGCGTTCAGAGGTTAGTGGCGAAAAATGCGATTATCCGCCGCCTGCCTGCTGTGGAAACCCTTGGCAGCGCATCGGTCATTTGCTCTGACAAAACCGGAACCCTGACACAAAACAGGATGACCATGGTTCAGCTTTACGACAGGCGCCAGATTGTAAGCCTTGGCAGCGACAATATCCCTGAAACCGCACGGGCGCTAATCCGCCTTGCCACATTATGTACCGACGGCACAGTGCGTATCGAGGACGGAGTTGAAAAGCACATAGGCGACCCCACCGAAACCGCTATTATCGCTGCCGCCTTAAAATACGGCATGACAAAGGATGAGCTTGCCGCCGAGCACCCGAGGGTAGGAGAAATCCCCTTTGATTCGGACCGCAAACTGATGACAACCATCAACCTCATAGAAGGTAAAACGGTTGTAATAGTCAAAGGCGCGCCGGATATTCTGTTCGAACGCTGTGTCTGGGAAAATGAAAATGCCAGGAAAGCGGCAGAACAGGCAAATAACGATATGGCTAAAGGCGCCCTCAGGGTTCTGGCTATCGGATACAAGACAATTGAGGGCATGCCTGCGGAGCTTAATCCCGAAGAGCTTGAAAACGGCCTGATTTTCGGAGGGCTTGTGGGCTTGATTGACCCGCCCCGCCCGGAGGTCAAGGACGCAATCCGTGAATGCGACACGGCAGGGATCCGCACCATTATGATTACCGGCGACCATGTGATTACCGCCGCTGCAATCGCCAGGGAACTCGGCATACTTCACGATGACAGCGAAGCGATATCTGGAGCAGAGCTTGCGAAACTTACCGACGAACAGCTTTATGAAAACATCAGGAAATACCGGGTTTACGCCCGTGTCACCCCTGCCGATAAGATACGCATAGTAAAGGCGTGGCAGCAGGCGGGCGAAATCGTCGCCATGACCGGCGACGGCGTAAACGACGCCCCTGCCCTTAAAGCCGCCGATATAGGCTGCGCTATGGGGATTACCGGAACTGACGTTGCAAAAGGCGCTGCCGATATGATTCTGACGGATGACAATTTTACAACAATTGTAACCGCCGTCAGGGAAGGCAGAGGGATTTACGACAACATACGCAAAGCTGTCCAGTTCCTGCTCTCCTGCAACCTCGGCGAGATTGTGACGGTTTTCATTTCTATGCTGCTGTTTAAGGAATCCCCCCTAATCCCCCTGCAAATCCTCTGGGTAAACCTTGTGACAGACAGCCTGCCGGCAATAGCCCTGGGCATGGAGCCGGTTGAAAAGGATGTCATGCGGCGCAAGCCCCGCGCCAAGGACGAGAGCATTTTCGCCCACGGTGTCGGGTTGAAATCTGCCCTTCAAAGCTTGCTTATCGGCGCCTTGACCATAATCGCCTACTTCATTGGTTCCAGGGTCTTTACTCTTGACGGAAACACCAACATCCCCCTTGGGGAAACCATGGCCTTTGCAACCCTTGCAATATCCCAACTGGTACACGCTTTCAACATCCGTTCATCCCATTCGCTGTTCAGAATAGGATTCCACACAAACAAATACATGGTAGGGGCATTTTTCGCATCCCTTCTGCTAATGCTCATAGTCCTGCTCCTGCCGCCTTTACAGAGCGTTTTCAATGTTACCACCATGACTGCGGGACAGTGGGGAATCGTCGCTGCCCTCACTCTGGTACCCTTTGTAATAGTCGAATTATCAAAGCTTTTTGATCTCATTTTCAATAAAACAAAATAATCAACTTAAAACAGCCCCTGAAAGGAATACCCTTTTAAGGGCTGTTTTCAAATTCCATCCAAAGATTATTCAAACATCCGGCATAAAACCTTATCCTCTTGAATTTTTATGTGTATGGCGGTATCATAAACTGGAAAAAATAATCACTAACCGTTATGGCCCAATCTAATTGCGGGAGGCGAGAATATGCATGAATATGCCAGTCTGCAGCTTTTCCTTGACGACCAGTTTGAAGCTGCCCAGGAACGGATTATATATACTATTACTTCATATATGGACGGGCTCGGCTATACCCCCTGCAGGCTTGAAAGTGCCGAACGCACCATAGCCTTCGCCCGGGTAAAGGGCGGGTACGCAGTTTTTGACGACTGTGCAGACCGCCAGGATTCCCGCGCCCTGACCAGCCTTGCCCGCTGGCTGACATTGAAACTTGGCACAAGCGCCGTAGGCATAATCGGTTGCAGGAACGGGTTTATATTAAAACTATACCGGGAAGGGGTTTTGCTTGATACTTTCAGCACCTTTAGCACCAAAACCTTTGGCAAAATCCTTAAATTCCCGGGGCGGGCAATCCGCTGGCGGACGGTTCTCGGAAAGAATGTTGAAATCCGGGACCTTGCCGCCGCTTTTCAAAAAGCCAGGGAAGACCCTGACAATGGGTTTGAAGAACTTAAAGTTCTTTTATCCCTTGACGATTCCGCGGGTTACGGTTTTGCATCCATAAAGGACGCAGGGCTTCAGGGCGTGGTGTGGATGTATTTTAACGCCGCCAACCATGTCCGCCAACGCTGGTACGAGAGGGTTTTCCATGCACCATCCCGCTGCGGGGGAGCCGCGCCTACCGCCTTCGCCCACGAGAAAGAATGCAAAAACAGTGAATAATAGGAATTATTTTCCATATTATTTCCCCCGGAACGCGTTATTGACACGAAAGAGTATAGATTGTACAATAGTTTTAATTCTTATTTTTGTTATTCTTGCCAATTAAGCTTTTTAAGCCCTTTTTGGCAAATTCATGAGAGGATGAGCTGGTTTGAAAATCGGTTTTATCGGTGCGGGAAATATGGGAGGCTCAATCCTTCGGGGAATGGTATCCAGGGGCTTTAATTCTAAGGATATCGTGGTTTTCGATGCCGATAGCTGCAAGCTGTCTGTGCTTTCCCGGGATTTCGGGATTACCGCAGCCTCTTCCGCCGCTGAAGTTTGCGAGGAATCCGATGTTGTAATACTGGCTGTTAAGCCCCAAATACTGCCCAATGTCCTGCCTGAACTTGCGAACATATTAAACAGCCGCAAGCCTCTGGTAATATCCATAGCAGCGGGCAAAACCATTCAGTGGATTGAGGAGCTGGTTGGGGAAAACCTGCCGGTTGTCAGGGTTATGCCGAATATCGCCGCCAAAGTTGGCGAAGGCATGGCTGCATTCTGCTGCAACGCCCGGGTCACAGAGGAGCACAAGGAAACCGTAATCGGGATTTTTGAAGCTGTAGGCAGGATAATCGAGCTTAATGAAAATTTATTCCCTGCATTCACAGCCATAGCCTCATGCTCCCCGGCATTTACGCTGATGTATATTGACGCCCTTGCTCAGGCAGGGGTAAGGTATGGCATTCCAAAAAACGTTGCCTTGGAAATAGCCGCCCAGTCGGTGGCAGGCTCCGCCAGGATGCTGTTGGAAACCGGCGAACACCCGAGGGCTTTGGCTGACCAGATCTGCTCCCCCGGCGGCACTACCATTGAGGGAGTCTGTGCCCTGCATGAAAATGGGTTTGAAAACGCGGTGCTTGCCGCAGTCCGGGCAAGCCTTGAAAAAGATTTAAGGCTATAATCCCTTATTCAAAGGAGCGAATTATTGTGCGTATAATAACCGGCACTGCCAGGGGTTGCGTGTTGGAAACCCTTCAGGGCGATGAAACCCGCCCCACCACCAGCAAAACAAAGGAAGGAATTTTCAGCGCCCTGCAGTTTGAAATTGAAGGCCGGCAGGTCATCGACCTGTTTGCCGGCAGCGGCCAGATGGGGCTTGAGGCATTGAGCCGCGGGGCTTCAGGCTGCGTTTTTGTGGACAACAACCCTGACGCGGTAGCTGTTATCAAACGCAATCTGAACAGTGTTTCCCACAGGGATAGATCAATCCCGAAAAACGTCCAGATTATAAACACCGATGCCCTGTCTTACCTTGCCAGGGCGAGAGACAGGTACGATATAGCTTTTATCGACCCTCCCTACTCTACCGGGCTGGCAATTAAGGCGCTTGAACTTGTTGAACCCTGCATGAATATTGGCGGGGTAATCGTCTGCGAAACCGACGATAAAACCGAAATGCCCGAAAAACAGGGAGATTTTGATTTATTCAAGGTATACAAATACGGCAAAACCAGGGTATATATTTACCGCTGGGCGAGCGGTTCAGGGAATGAGTAACTACGGGGCTTAAGTACCTCCGACCCGGCGGGAAAGGATGATTAAAAAATGAAAACTGCAGTATGCCCGGGCAGCTTTGACCCGGTCACACTTGGGCATATTGATATTATAAGGCGCGCGGCGGCAATTTTCGACCATGTTATCGTGGTGGTAATGAACAACACTTCCAAAACCGCCATGTTCACCCAGGAGGAACGGGTGGATTTTCTCAAGCGCGCAACAGCAGGTATGACAAATGTTGAAATCGACTCATACGGCGGGCTGCTTGCCGATTATACCCAGATGAAAAACGCAAGCGTAATCGTCAAGGGGCTAAGGGCCCTTTCGGATTTTGAATACGAATTTCAGATGGCCCTTACAAACCGCAAGCTGAACCCCCAGGCGGAAACCGCATTCTTAACAACTTCCACCGATTACATGTACCTATCTTCAAGCCTGGTAAAACAGGTTGCGATGTTGGGCGGAGATATCAGGGACTTTGTGCCGGCATGCATAGTTGATGATATCCTGCGCAAAGTCAGGCAAATAAATTCTAATAAGATATGAAAGGCAGGCTGATTATAATGACAGTTGAAGATTTATTGGACCAGATTGACGAGCTGATTGACAATGCGTGGAGTCTGCCGTTATCCGGCGGGAAATGCGTGGTGGATGCAGAACAACTGAGAACCATTGTTGACGATATCCGCGGCCACCTGCCCAGTGAAGTACGGCAGGCAAAAGCAATTGTTGCCGACCGCGGCGATATTGTCGAAACAGCTAAGCGCGAAGCTGAGAGCATTATCCGCAACGCAGAGGAGCGCGCCAGACGGCTGGTATCGCAGGAGGAAATTGTAAAACAGGCGCAACAGAAGGCGAATGAGATTTTAACCCAGACCCAGATGAAATCCAGGGAAATAAGGAAAGGCGCCACCGACTTTTCTGACGATGTGCTTCGCCGAACCGAGGAAGTCCTGGCTCAAAAGCTCGCAGAAGTAAGGCAGGCGCGGCAAATTCTCCGCAATCCTCAAAAAGCCGAACAGCCAGGCTCCGAAGAATAATTCAGAAAGACAATTCAGAATTTTAACAATACATAAAAGCCCTGCCAACTAAAAGGTTGGCAGGGTTTTTACAGTGTGATCGTTTAAATTTAATAATTGTGCTGCCCTTTTTTAGCTCTTTCACGCATCCGTTTGGTAATAAGGGTTGCAGCCACCCCCGCCGCGGCAGCCAACAGGCCCGTCAGCAATAAACCTGACAAAGTCTGGTCAGCCACTTCCACCAAAAGCAGTTTCACATGTTCGGGGGTAATGTTTAAGTTCTTATACCCCCCCTGAATCAGCAGGAATAGCGGCAACGGAACAATCATCAGCGACGAGGCGAACAGGCTGCATGCGCAAAACCTGACTGCCCGGTGCTTATATTTGTGAATACTGAAAAGAAACAGAGTAAGAAATATGGCAATCGCTGAAAAGCCTATTAGGATATAGGTAAACGCCTTGTCGAACACATTCCTGAAAGATAAATAAGTGTCCAAAAAGATGAAGGAAATATGGTTGTCGTATTCCTCCATGCAGTAATCCACAAGGGGGTTCAGGCTGTCTTCGGAAATCTCCATGTTGTTGTTTGCTGCATAGCTTTTTATTTGTTCAGCCACATACTCCCGAACCCGCTCATTGTTGTATCCGCTTTCAATCCCGACCAGTTTTGCGTTCAGGTTGGATTTAATATCATCCTTAATAAAATAAAAACTGAACAGGTTATCAAAAACCTCTTCCGGGATATTGCTTGGGGCGGATAACTTTTGCTTTAAGGTGTCGGTCAGCGACTCCATCACAGATTGGCAGTATTCATCGTCCATAAGCCCGCTGAAAAAATCCTTCCTGAAAACGGTGGCAGCTAAGCAGCTGGACACGGCAATCACCGTTATGCATACCATTATAAAAAAAGATAAAATCACGCTGATTGCTTGGGATAGGTGTTTTTTTTTCATTTGCGCAAAGCCTTTCATCCAGTTAATCTGTTACTATCTCAGGCCCGGAAATTTTATCCCCATAGACAAAAAATCTTTTGTTTGTCAGGCCAAGGGTATTGAAAGGATAACAGGTGTATAAAATCAGCTGTTCCTTGTTCTGTGACAAATCATAAGCGCTTTTATCCGACTGGTCGGCAACACTTGTGCCCGTTACCCTGTATTGGTAGACGCCGTAATTGGTTGTAATCGCCACAGTATCCCCCACCTTCACCCGCTGCAAAGCATTGAAGGCACCGTTGTTATGGCCGCCGATAAGAATCGGGCGGCCATAGCCGGGCAATGAGCTTCCAATATACTGCCCTACGCCCTTTTTTAAAACCTGGCTGCTGTCGCCGAAATAAAGGCCAACCGAAACGGATAACGCAGGTATCTCGAGCTTTGCATAATGAGTGCCGTAAACAGGCATTACGATATCCTTTTCATTCACAGTATCCTTTTCCGCCAGGTCAACCTTCGGCTCGAAAATTGAACCCGTTTTTAAATCATCGGTGGAGTCTGTGGCGGACATCACTAGCCCCATGGACGAAATGAATGGGGAAACTAAAGGCAAAACCGTGACAATCACTGCAATATAACCAATCAGGCTAAGAATAATAGTCAAAAGGAAATACCCCAAACGCCTTTTTAGCGAGAACGAGGATTTGCTCATTTTACAAATAACCTGGCTTTCAGTGCTACCGCAATACAGCCTGCAATCAGAACAAGGAACATGCCCGAGAAGACATAAATCGCAGTGACATCAGGCCCAGTAATTTTCAATGCTACTTCATTGGTTGCAACCGGTACGCCATCCTTTAAAACGACAATTGTTTTGGCTGTTGAATTAACCGATACCGTAAGGCCCACAACTTCTGCCGCAGCACGAATATTGTCGAGGATTGCGGTTTTGTCTTTTAGGCTAAGGTTTGAAATGCTTGTAATGCCGGAGCTCTTGAGTGTATTCATAGCTTTGTTTATATTATCTATAATCTCATCTGCCTGCTCAGAAGTAATATTAACGTCATCCCGCTTGAGGAAATTTTCAGCCTGGACGACAAGTTCCGCAGGCAGTGACACTTTTTTTCCTCCGACAGAAACCTCGGTTTTAAGGCTGTCTAAAATTTTGCTTTTATTGGCATCCAAACCTGCCGCAGACGCGGTTATGCATGCAAATGCCAATAAGGTTACACAAATGGCCATTGATAAGATTCTTTTCATAAGTAACTCCTTCCTGTATTAACGCGTACTAACCACCAATATTCCACGCAATAGATTATAATTTAACAATTGTCAAAATACAATTGTAAATCTACCCGTATTTCTTGCAAAATACACCCTTTTTTTTGGAATATGTTTATAAAATCTTAAATCAGTATTATAGAATAATTTGTTAATATCATATGATTTTGCCGCCATTTTAAATTTAATAAGTTATTTTCAACTATTCTTTGACTTTTTTCGAAGTCTTTTTTATTATTTTTTTAGAATTTATCAAAATTGATTGATTAGGCTATTTTATATGGTATAATTTTTAGAGTAATCAGTAAAATCATCGCTTTTTGTACGTTTTAAGGAGGCAACTAAGTGTACAGATTAAATGACACTTTATATCTAAAGAATATTATAAATCTTTTAAAGAAAAAGATTTGGCTGATATTTCTACTAGCGTTTATCGGATTTTTAATTTCTTTCGGAATTACCAAACTGTTTATAAAACCCAAATACACCTCCACTGTTTCCTTTTATGTAAGCAACACTGAGCATTTGCAGAACAAGATTGATTATAACGACATCAACGCCGCGCAGAAACTTGCCAATACATACTCAGTCATAATGAAAAGCGACAACCTGCTTTCGGAGGCTATCTCCATATCCAACCTGTATCAGCTCTCAAGCGACCAAATCAGGAAAATGATGAAGGTCACTGCCGTTTCAAACACTGAGGTTATCGAATTGCGTGTAACCTCTGAAAACCCCCAGCTTTCCGCTGATATAGCAAATGCAATCGCCCAAGTCGCCCCAATGAAAATTAAGGATATAACTAAAACCGGCGATGTTGCGGTAATCGACGAGGCCGTGCCAAACACCGTGCCTTCATCCCCCAACGTTCGGATCAACTGCATGTTGGGAATTCTGGCAGGCACAGCATTGGCATTTATATATATCATTTTAAAAGACATAATGGATACTACCATTAAAGGCGAAGAAGACATAAAAAATTACTACGATGTTCCCATTCTTGGCTCGATTCCTGTACTAGACTCTCCGTCCAAAGGAGGATACGGCAAATATGGCTACTAAAGCTACAAAAACCAAACAAAAACAAATAAGCTTTGCGCCCGGCAAATCCAAGCGGTCGGAGGGAATACTTGTAAATGCCTCATCGCCGTTTCATGTTATAGAGTCCTTTAAAAATATCAGGACCAACCTGCTATTTACCCTTGCAACAAGGGAAAGCAAGGCCGTTGTAATATCCAGTTCCATGCCCCGCGAGGGAAAATCCACTACCTCCGCAAATCTAGCGATAGTATTGGCCCAGACAGGCGCACAGGTTTTGCTGATGGACTGTGATCTGCGTAAACCTACAATAAACCGCCTGTTTAAGCTGAATACCCAAAAAGGTTTGACCACAATCCTCTGCGGAATTGACAAAATAGAAGAAGCCTTGAATGAAAACGTTATTCCAAACCTCGACATAATAACGTCAGGGCCTGTATCCCCTAACCCCTCCGAACTGCTGGGCTCAAAAAGGATGTCTGACCTGCTGTCAATTGTTCAAAAAGCCTATGACTATATCATCATAGACGCGCCGCCTATTAATGTTGTCTCCGATGCTATTATCGTCGCAAAACAGACTGCCGGAATTGTACTGGTAGCAAGGCAGGGCCAGTCGCGCCACGACTATCTGCAAAAAACTATTGAAAACTGTAGATTTGCTGATGTGGATATCCTCGGAATAGTTATGAATGAGGCGAAAAGCTCGGCTTCATACTACGGATATGGGTATAATTACAGCTACGGCTACGGTTACGCCAACCCGGGCCGCGGCGCCAAACAGGGGTAAGTTTTGTTGTTTCTCATGCAGAAAGTATGAGGAGGCAATTATAATTTGACTGTCGATTTTCATTCCCATATACTGCCCGGTATCGATGACGGGCCAAAAGACGTGGAAACCAGCCTTGCAATGCTGAAAAGCATGAAAAGCCAGGGTGTTGAAGTTGTAGCTGCCACTCCCCACTTTTACCCACACCTTCAGCCCCCGGAGGATTTCCTTGTAAAAAGGCAGGATTCCCTGAACCGCCTTGCACCGTATCTCAGCGATGATTTGCCGGCGATAATCCTTGGAACCGAGGTCCATATCGAGCGCGGTGTACACAACCTGGACCTTTCCGGGCTAACCTTAGGCAGCACCGGCCTGATTCTGGTGGAACTGCCCTATCTTTACCAAAGCTGGGTGCTGGACGAAGTTTATAACCTTAGCATAGATTTCGGCCTGACTCCTGTCTTTGCCCATCTCGACCGGTACCTTGATTTATACAGCCGGGAAGCGATACAGGAAATTCTCGATTTTGACGATAAAATCATACAGATAAACCACGAAGCCCTTTTTCACCGCCCAATACGGAAAAGGGTGCTTAACTGGATTTTGGGAGGTATCCCCGTTATCTTCGGCAGCGATTCCCATAACATTGATACCAGGCCTCCGCAAAATAAAAAGGCGGCATCGGTTGTCAGGTCAAAACTGGGCGAAAAATGGCTTAATGGTTATGAAAAATACTCAGAAGAACTAATTGGATTAAAGTAATAAATTAAGCACACAAAAACAGGTTCAATTGTTGGAACAGAACCGGAAAACGGACAGTGACAAAAGCCCCCAATCGTAGGATAAGAAGCCACGATTGGGGGTATCGTTATGTCAGGAAGGAATAACAAGGGATATGACCATATAAAAATGAACGCATCAGATCAAAACAAGCTGACGCCGCTTTAATAAACAACGCCGGCCTGCGAAAATTTCAGTTGTTCCACATGAGCTTTTTATTTTGTGTCCGTTTGCTCTGGGGCAGTTCAGTTCTTATTCTACAACAGGAGGTTTCTTTCTTCGTTGCCCTTTTTTTCGGATACAGTCCATATCCCTGTATGATTCCGTTTTTCTTTCTCTAATTATATCATCAGGTTCAACACTACCAATAAGCATTGGGGATTTTGGGTCATGCTTTAAAACATTGTTATCTACCGAATTGCCGCTAAAATTGGCATAGCAGTAAATGCATTCGTGATGGCATGTGTTATATGCCCCGATATCTATGCTTTGCACGCAACCGCATACATTCCGCTGGTTTTTATCCTTTTTGACAATTATACTTTCGCCTGTTATTTCCGAAATCAGCCTGTCATCTATGCACTTCGCGTGTTCTATCCCGAATGGGGAAAGGTCAATATATTCCGAGCATGTAGCAACTTTCATGCCATAACGCGCTGCTATTTCAGAGAATACCTTTCCAGTTTCAATCATTTGCCTCTCGCTTACTGCCGCAAGATTTAATTGCTTAATATTTCTCTCAGATTTTTTGTATACATCAATAAAACTGATAATGCACCGCTCGGTATGACCCTTCAGTTTTGAAGCCAGTTTATTAAAGGATTTGCTGTGATATTCTAAGTCGAACCTGTTTGTAAAAAATATCGGGTCATACCTCCACACTGTCCTTTTCTTCCCTATCAGTTGCGAAAGTTTTACAAATGATTCAACAACCTGTTCCTTATCAGGGACATTTCTTTCAATCTGCCTGTCATAGGGATTAACTGTGATTTGAAAATAATAGTTATAATCCTTCAACAAATTCAGCTTATCAAGCATTTTTGCAGGGTTTTTAGTCCAGAAAACAATGCAGTCAATCACATCCGGGGATAGTTTTATCCTGCTTACCTGGTGATAGCTCATTGGATTGCGCACAAGGGCATAGCCTTCCTTCAGGCGGTTGAAAAACCATTCGGTATAAAAAGCTGGTATGTCCGTCCTTCGGCTTACGCTTAAAATCAATTAAATTCCTCCATACATTGAACCGCACTTTTCCTTAATTAATATTTTCAGCTTTTATTAATGGTATGTCAATACCTGAAATCTTCAAAACTGAACGCCGCAAAGCCGAAACAAAGCAAGAAGCCCTAAAACCTGTAATTTAGGCTTTAGGGCTAGGCATGCCAAATTATATAAGGGAAAAATACCCATTTTCAATGAAATGTCAATGGCTTATCCAACCATCCGCTGACAAGTTATTGTTTTGTGACAAAATGGATTGACTCGGCATCGTCATAAATCCTGTCTCTTCCTTCAAAGGCATTACCATGTATGCCTGAAAGCTCGTAATGCCCTACCCCGCTGGGGTCATCGCTGTACGGAAATAAAAATCCGCCCGATATAATCAGGCGTCCTGTATGTGTCGGCTGCGGGCCGTGGTTTGGGATAATCGGTATACCCAAATCCCTGGGCTCGCTCCATTCGGTTCCATCCGTTGTAGACATAACGCTGACACTTGTTCCCAGATGATGGGCTTCTATGTATGATTTTGAAGGGTTTGCTTCGATATCGGACATATCATAGGAATAATGCCCAATATACGCATGTAGCGTGCCGTTGTGGCTATACAGGCCGCATGCAGTATATACCTGGTTGGGGTCTGATGTATCTGCAGGGTCTGCCAATACCCGCGGCTGAGACCAGTTCGCAAAATCATCCGATTCTGCTATCATCACTCTTTGCCCGAAATAATCCTCATCCGCAGTACCGCAGGACCAAATCGCATAAAACCGGCCTTTAAAGAAAGTGATAAAGGAATGATGTGCATAGCTCCAGCCTTCAGCAGGCCGGTATATCATCTGCCTCTCCGATACAATCTTTCTGACCGGCCCCCTGGTGATATTGTTTATAATTTTAATCAAGCCCCTTTCTTGTTCAACAATAATGAACATCGTTCAGTAATCTTGTTAATCTCATTATATATTTTAGAACCAGTTGTCAATACTGTTTTGTAAAAAATAGCTACTAATCAAAATAACAAAAATACATTCTTATACATATTTACTTACGCAAAAATAAAAAACAGGGAGGCACGAAATATTGCCACCCTTTCCACCCAGTTTTTTTGGATTAATACACCTGAAAGATTTGGCAGGTTAAAATGATTTCACTTTTTTATTAAATATAAGTACTAGATTAACAACCGTTTCACATTTGATGCGACTTCCAGTAAATATGTAGAATATATCTCCAGTGTTTCATCCGACATGCGCAACGATGGGCCGCTGATACTTATACCGGCTACAATCTCCCCCATCTGGTTATACAAAGGTACCGCAACGCATTTTATGCCATATTCATGTTCCATATTGTCAATTGCATAACCCCTGGCACGTGAAATATTTAAATGCTCAATAAACTTATCGTAATCAGTGATGGTGTTCTCGGTAAATTTTATAATACGGTCATTGAACATTTCGCGGATTTTTTCATCATCAGTTTTAAACAGCATTGCCTTGCCAATGGCTGTACAATACATCGGGGCCCGGGAACCAATAACATACCGGCGGCTGACTCCGCCCTGAAATAATGTCATCCCGATATATACCACATCGAAACCGCTCGGCGTTGCCAATAAAACTTCTTCGCGGGTCTTTTCAGCCAATTGCTCCATATAGGGATGCAATATCCGCCGCACACTGTTGCCCTGATATGTATGGCTGCTTAATTCCAACGAGCGGATACCAAGCTTATACTTGCCGCTTTGCCTGTCAACCTCCACAAACCCTTCCTGATGAAAGGTGGAAAGGATATTGGAAACCGTGCTCTTGGGGTATCCCAGCGCATTTGCAATCTCAGTGACACTTTTAGGCTCATAATCATTTAAAAAATACTCAAGGACTTTTAAGGCTTTAAGCAATGATTTTACAGTAGCATTACTGTTATTCAAACTTATTAACTCCCTTAATTTCACAACTTTGTCTTTGTTAAATATTATACCTGTATTTAAAATAATTTCAATATTTCAAAACAATAATCATTAATATGAAACTAAAAAATTAAAATTTGAACCCTTATAAATCAAAGCAATATTTTAAAAATTGTTAATGTATTATTACTAAATTTCCGGTTTATAGCCAGGCAGCTTATACGCGTAGAAAGCAAAAGGAGCATAAAAAATCACAAACCCGTCAGCTAAAGAGCTGCCGGGTTTGTGATTAAATCATTAATGAGCCATATTTAAAACATAAAGTAGAAATTGGCACTGTCCAGATTGGGACGTTTTTCCCAAATCCTAAAATAATTTAAACACCTGAGTAGGCGGAAAAGCCGCCGTCAACCGGTACTACAATGCCTGTCACAAAGCTTGATGCATTGTAGTCAACCAGCCACATAAGAGTGCCAAGCAGCTCTTCGGGCTTTCCAAACCTGCCCATCGGCGTAGCCCTTAAGATTTTTTCGGTTCTTGGCGTCGGGTTATTGTTTTCATCAAAAAGCAGCGAGTAGTTTTGATTGGTCACAAAGAATCCCGGGGCTATCGCGTTAACTCGGATACCTTCTTTGGCAAAATGTACAGCCAGCCACTGGGTGAAATTGGACACCGCAGATTTAGCCGCGCTGTATGCAGGAATCTTGGTGAGAGGGCGGAAAGCATTCATCGAGGAAATATTTATAATTGAGCAGCCTTCCCTGCCCAGCATATCTTTGGCAAAAACCTGCGTAGGCAGCAAAGTTCCCAAGATATTGAGGTTGAACACAAAATCAAACCCGCTTTTATCAAGATTGAAGAAAGTCAGAATATCATCCCTGTTTTCGTCGCCTTCTTCAAATATCTCATGAGCAGTGGTACATTTCGGGCTGTTCCCGCCAGCACCGTTGATTAATATGGTGCATTTGCCAAGCTCCTCCACAATCCGGTTATGTACCTCTTCAATATTTGCCCTGTCCAGCACGTTGCATTTATATGCCCTGGCAACACCGCCGGATGCCCTTATCTCTTCCGCAACCTTCCTTGCAGCATCCTCGTTTATATCCAGCAGGGCAACGGCATAACCGTTTGCAGCCAGAGCCTTTGCAAAGGTTGAGCAAAGGACGCCGCCCGCTCCCGTAATGACAACCGTTTTGTCCATAATGAACCCTTTCCTTTCTGATTATTCTTTTGCTGAAAGCCTGCCCTTTTCAATTGCTTCAAACAAACCGGCGATATATGTAGCGCCTAATGCCCTATCATAGAGCCCGTAACCATACCGCCCGGTTTCGCCCCAAATCATCCTTCCGTGGTCAGGGCGCACATATCCATCAAACCCGGAATCAACCAGGGCTTTTACAATTTCATACATATCCAGGGAGCCGCAGCAGGAAGGATGGGCCACTTCCTCAAAGCATTTCTCCCCTGTCCACCTGATATTGCGAAGGTGCGCAAAATGTATCCGTCTGCCAAACCGGCGTATCATTGCAGGCAAATCGTTATCCGGGCTTGCCCCCAGGGAACCTGTGCAAAATGTCAGGCCGTTGGCAGGGCTGTCAACCAGTTTGAGAAAACGTTCCAGGTTCTCCTCATTTGTAATTATGCGCGGAAGCCCGAACAAACTCCATGGCGGGTCGTCGGGGTGGATTGCCATTTTAACCCCGCTCTTCTCGGCGACGGGAATAATAACTTTAAGGAAAGTATGCAGGTTTTCCCAAAGCCTTTCCTCATCCACCTCTTTATACTGGTTTAGCAGGTCTTTCAGCTGTTCTTTTGTATAGCTTTCATCCCAGCCGGGGAGTGACAAATCGCTTGTCAGCGGGTTCATGGATAACACGGTTTCCTCATCATAAGCCAGGGAATTTGAGCCATCTGAATGTTCACGCCTTAATTCGCTTCTCAGCCAGTCAAACACCGGCATAAAATTGTAGCATATTACTTTTACCCCGGCTTCTCCAAGCCTGCGGATATTTTCGCAGTAGTTTTCAATCAGCCTTTTCGCGTTGGAATTGCCAAGCTTTATATCCTCATGAACCGGAACGCTCTCCACAACCTCAAAACTCAAGCCTGCGGCGTTTGCTTTGTTTTTAAGGGCTGCGATGCTTTCCCTGCTCCACACTTCACCGGCAGGCACATCGTAAACTGCAGATACAATCCCCTCAACTGTCGGAATCTGGCGGATTTTATCCAGAGTCACAGGGTCACTGTAACCGTACCACCTGAATGTTAATTTCATATCTTAACCTCCTTTAATCTGATGCGTTTCCTGCTTACCGGCATTATATAAGAATTATATATACAATTCAATTGCTTAACTAGGCGAGATATATTGCATTTATAAACACAACATGGTAGATTATTACTTGTATAAAGGCTTGGAGGTGCAGAATGGATTATAATTATTACTATCAGGATAACCAGATTATATTTCACCATAGTTTATCAAAAAATCCCGACCCGGATAAGTTTACTATGCATGCCCATAAAATGTGTGAAATACTTTATTTTTTATCTGGCAGCGGAAAATACATAGTTGAAGGCAGCGAATATACGATTGAACCCGGAAGCCTTATGCTGATGAGGCAAAGCGAAGCCCATAAGGTCCAAATACGGCCTGACTGCACCTACGAGCGGATTGCGTTGCATTTTTCGCCCTCAATCATCCAACAGATTGACCCGGAGGGCAAACTGCTGGCGGCTTTTAAAAACCGCCCTTTGGGGCAGCGCAATTTCTATCATCGTGGCTCGTACAGGAGCGGGTTTGTCCTGGAATGCCTCAATTCAATGAAATCCGATACCGATGATGATTACAGCCGCAGATTGTCCATCATATCGCATCTCTTTCCCATACTTTCAGAAGTAAATGCCGCTTTTATTGCAAGGCAGGATGAAACCGAATCAAAACCGTACCAGAATATCTCCAGGGAACTGGTATATTACGTAAACTACAACCTTATGTCCCCGGACCTTTCACTGGATTCTTTATGCGAGCATTTTCTTGTCAGCAAATGCCACCTTAACCGTATTTTCAAAAACGCGACAGGCTCCACTGTCTGGAATTATGTCCTCATAAAAAGAATGATGGCAGCCCGCCAGATGCTAAAGTCGGGAAAACCAGCATCCGAGGTCTGCCAGGCTTGCGGGTTCAGGGATTACTCCTCATTTTACAGATTATATAAAAAGTATTTCAACACAACCCCCCAAAAGGAAAAATCTAATTAATCAAGATACAGCCTGGGAATTCAGTAGAGTTATTAGCCAGGCTTAAATATGGTTTGAATTAAAATCCTTAAAATATTCCAAAAATGAATAAAATACTAATAAAACACCAAATATATAGAAAGAAAATATTGCCACTTTTCCAAAACTTTAAATAATGCCGATATTATTGTGCGTGGGTTTATTATTAAACCATACGCGAACCTTGGGAGAAATTTTTATGGGCAGAAAACTAAGCAGCAGTGCAAAAAAACAGGAAGGTTTATTTTTATTAAGCCTTCCGGACTGCATTTCGTTATCCGAAAACGGAGGATGCTCGTTATTAAAACTTAAAATATGCCAGGGAATCAACTGCCCCTTCATGAGGTCGAAAAACGAGCTTAAAAACATCGCCAGGTATTGGGAAGCCAGGCTTTCAAGCCTTGACGAGGAAAAGCAGGAACGGATTTCAAGAATGTATTACGGCGGAAAAATGCCGTGGCTTGAGGGGTCGGAGGATTAGAATGTTTTCTGTCAATGAATATGTGGTTTACGGCACAGTCGGGATTTGCAGGATAGTCGACTTTAAAAAAGAGAGATTCGGCAGTTCAGCAGAAAAAAATTATTATATTCTGGAACCTGTCCATTTTAAGAACTCCTCAATTTACGTGCCAGCCGACAACAAAGTTGCAACCGGGAAAATGCAGCCTGTTTTGACTGCCGAGGAAGTTTACACACTTCTCGATTCGGTGTCCAACGAGGAAATCCCCTGGATAAGCAATGACACTCAGCGCAGGGAGAAATACTACCAGATCATTAAATCAGGGGACAGAAAAGAGATTCTGAAATTAATAAAAACCCTCTACCGGCAAAAGCAAAAAAGGTTTGCAAGCGGGCGTAAATTCTATGCCGCCGACCAGCA
>DUMT01000085.1 GCA_012839705.1 Clostridiales bacterium
AGGAAGCATGCCGGAACTTAGCCAGGCATGCTTCCCTTTATTATTGCAACTCTTTTTGTTTGCGAATCCGGTCTTTTATAGACCGTTTCATCTTAACAGGCATTTCTTCCGGGTCATCCAGACCTTTGAATAACGGGTCTCCGGACAAATTGTATCCGCTTTTTTGCCTTGAAGCATAGTATTCTTTTTCTAATTGCCTGTCGGCAAGCCATGCCACAATCATGAATACGGCTACCATGGAAATCCCTATATGGCGCCATATCAGCTTCCATGTTGTAAGCCCCACTGTCCCGGTGGTGCTGACGGATGGCGGGAACATCCTTCCCAGCTCCAAAGCCACCATCAGCATAACTCCCGCAGCGACAACCGAAATTATTACCCCAATCCATTTGCGCTTTGGCAAAACTGTAAACAGGATAACCGCAGCCAGCATTAAAAGGGTTGCGACTATCAGGGGCACTGGGCTGAAGGTTTTGCCTCCTTCCCCGGCACTGGCATTGCTGCTCATTATTCCCAAAACCGCAAGGGACTGAAACCCGAAATAAACAACCATGAACATCCACATAAAAACCTTTGATACAGTTGACAGGGTACGCACAAAATTGCCCCTTTCTAAAAAACATTCGGTTTTGCCTTAAATTTCATCTTCCTCTTCTGCCGGGGATTCTGCTATCTCACCATCTTCTGTGTCATCACATTCCAGAGGCTTAAGAGTTCCATCCTGCTCCTCATCCTCCTTCGGGACGGTAACAAGGGAAACCACCTTAGCCCCCTCATCCAGCCGCATTACTATAACGCCCTTGGAGGGACGGCGGCAAAGCCTGATTTCATTGGCTGGGATTCTGATAATTACGCCGTCGGAAGCAATCAGTATTACATCGTCAGCAAGGTCCACCGTCTTAATGGCGGCAACATCTCCGAATTCATCGGTATGGTAGTTGATTAATCCCTTGCCGCCCCTTGTCTGGATGCGGTAGTCATCAAACTCGCTAAGGCGCCCCAAACCGGTTTCGGAAACAGTCAGAAGGTACTTGCCGGCCTCGCAAACGGACATGCCGACAACTTCATCCCCTTCCGCCAGGTCTATAGCCTTAACTCCTCTGGCGGTTCTGCCCATTACCCTGACGTCATTTTCGTCAAATCTTATAGCCATGCCCTTTCTGGTGGCTACTACCAGGGTCTGATAACCATCTGTCATCTGTACCCAGGCAAGCTCATCGCCCTCGTCAAGGTCCACGGCAATAATGCCGCTCTTCCTGACATTGGAGAAGGAATTAAGCCAGGTCCGCTTGATAATTCCCTTCCGGGTTACCATGCAGACATACTTGTCCTCGTCAAACTCGGAAACCCGCAGCATGGCTGTAATCCTTTCCTCCGCTTCCAAAGGCAGAAGGTTGACTATATGGGTTCCCTTGGATGTACGGCTTCCTTCAGGGACTTCAAAGCATTTGATCCTGTAAGCCTTGCCTTTTGAGGTGAAGAACATCACATAATCGTGGCTTGAGCAGATAAACATGTTCTCCGCCAAATCCTCTTCCCGTGTTGTCATGCCCACAATACCGCGTCCGCCGCGGCGTTGCAGCTTATATACATCAAGGGACTGGCGTTTGATATACCCGAACCGGGTCATTGTAATAACGCATTCCTCCTGAGGAATCAGGTCTTCTATATCCACCTCGCCGGTTACCGGGGATATCTCGGTCCTTCTGTCATCCCCGTATTTGTCCTTCATCTTTATACATTCATCTTTTACAATTTCTTTAATTTTATTCTCATCAGCCAGGATGGCTTCCAGCTCAGCGATACGGGCAAGCAGCTCATTAAGCTCATTTTCAATTTTTTCCCGTTCCAGGCCTGACAACTGCCCTAACCGCATTTTTACAATTGCGTCCGCCTGAATTTCGTCAAATGAGAACCTCTCCATAAGGCGGGATTTCGCCATCGGTACATCCGCCGAGGAACGGATGATATTGATTACTTCATCAATGAAATCGCAGGCAATTTTCAAAGCTTCCCAGATATGTGCCTTTTCTTTGGCTTTCCTCAAATCAAAGCTTGTGCGGCGGGTTATAACCTCACACTGGAACTTGATATATTCCTCCAGCATCTGCTTTAAGTTGAGAATCCGGGGCACCCCGTCCACAAGGGAAAGCATGATAACGCCGAAGGTGGTCTGCATCTGAGTGAAGGAGAAGAGCTGGTTTAACACCACCTGGGGATTGACGTCTTTTCTTAGGTCAATTACCACCCTCATGCCTTCGCGGCTTGAGTGGTCAACAACGTCGGTAATCCCGTCAATTTTCTTTTCATCTGACAATTCGATAATGGATTTTACCAAATTCAGCTTGTTTACCTGATACGGGATTTCGGTAATAACAATCCTGTGTTTGCCGTTTGGCAGCTCTTCGATTTCGGTTTTGGCACGGACGGTGATTTTGCCCTTGCCGGTGGCATAGGCGGCACGGATGCCAGCATATCCCATAATCACGCCGCCGGTGGGGAAATCGGGGCCTTTGATATGGTCCATTATCTCATTTAAACCTGCATCGGGGTTGTCAATCAGCAGGCAGATTGCGTCAACAACTTCCCTCAGGTTATGCGGCGGGATGTTTGTTGCCATACCAACCGCAATACCGGTGGAACCATTAACAAGCAGGTTCGGAAAACGGGAAGGCAAAACCTTTGGCTCCTGCAGGCGGTCGTCATAGTTATTCTGAAAATCCACCGTTTCCTTTTCTATATCCGCCAGCATGTCCAGAGACATCTTGCTGAGCCTTGCCTCTGTGTAACGGTAAGCAGCGGCGGGATGCCCGTCGATAGAACCGAAGTTGCCGTGCCCGTCAATCAGCGGGTATCTTAGGGAGAAATCCTGAGCCATTCGGACTAACGCGTCATAAACAGACGAGTCGCCGTGGGGATGGTACCTGCCCAAAACCGAGCCAACCGTATCCGCGCACTTGCGGTATGCCTTGTCGGGGGTCAGGTTGTTCTCATACATCGTATACAGTATTCTGCGGTGAACCGGCTTTAACCCGTCCCGCACATCAGGAAGGGCACGGGAAATAATAACCGACATTGAATACTCAAGAAAGCTTTTTTTCATTTCCTTCTCGAGGTCGACATTAATTATTTTTGCTTCCTGCTGTTCTGTATTTTCCATTTTGTTAAGCTCGTCCATATTATGAACCTTGCCTTTCTCTGTTCTTCGGGGACTAAATAAAAATTTCATTTAGTGCTTTTTTTATATTTAGTGTAGTGCCTGTCAACAAAACCTTTCAGGCTATCCAGGTCATCCACACAACGTTTCGGAATCCGTATAAACAAAGCCTTGGAGTAAAAATCCAGGCAGTCCTGCCTCTCAATCGCCCGCAGTATTGAATCCCATCCAAGTTTTACAATCGTTTCTCCCTCCGGGGATTTTAATACAATCCCTTCTTCAGCAAAGCAGGCGGTAAACTGCGAGCGCGGCAGCGCCTCATACATTCTGGCTGAACGGGATTTTGCGGATAGCAGATTAAACGCAATCAACCCCGCATTAAAAACGATATAGCAGAATATCCCTACAACAAAATCCACCAGTAAAGCAAGCATTAACGACGATATTAAAGACAGTATGCTGTAAAAAGGCAGGAATTTAAGGTAATTTCTAAAGGAAGAATCGGTGGACATCTTCATAAATTCTTCCTTTGTGTAATTTACATCCACCGAAATCACATTTTCAGAGTGAACCTGTAAACCTTCAGCCTCATTCTCAGGCGGGCTTATATGCACCTGTGCCAACGGCTGAAACCTTCCGACAATTTTCTGCCTTGTAACCGGCACCGCCCCAAACACCGCCTGCCTTACAGCCTCGGCATCCTCCATGGTCAAACAACGGGCCGTCAGCACGATATGGGGCTTTTGAAAGGCTGAAATAATTATCATGTCATGGGTTTCAATATATGAGGCTTCAGAAAACCTGATTGTAACTCTGGTTGTATTATTTCTTTTTTCTATCCTGTCTGTATAAATAGTTACGATCCCATAAAAACTGTGACCGCTTTGCCTGGTTAAATCATAAGTATTTTCCGCAGCGTTTCTAATCCGGTAATACAAACCGTAAAACAACATTGCCGAAGAAACTGCAAAAAACAGGATTAAGAGTATATTAGCGGTATCAATTCTTTTATACAGGACATAGTCGGAAACCATCATGAAAAGGCTGATGGCTGCTACTACTGAAATCAGGACGACCTGGCTTTTTTGAAACCCCAGCACCCCGCCTGTCCTCGACACTATGAGATTAAACCTGATATACTCTTCACGGCTTATGTCAACCGGGAACTCGACAGGGTAACCTTGCGGGTCTTGAGTAAAACTCCCTTTTTCAAGGTTGCTGTCATCGAAGAATTCCTGATTGTTGAAATCATTCATGTTTTAACTCCCTGTAAATCTTTATTTTATCTCGGCATCTGGCGCATTTTTTTCTAAAATGCTGCGAAGTGTTTGAATCTGGCCTTCACTTAGCAACCGTTTTGGAATAATCACGCTAAGTTCCCTTCCAACGTCCATTTTAAACAAAGCGGGGGTTTCAATCCATTTTGTGACAAGGGATACAGGTATCTCACCTTGTACACGGCCGTTGCTCACATTAACGCTGTTATTGCTGAAAACATAGGTGGTGGCAAATTGAAGCTCTTCCCTTGCAAGATAATCCCGTGACGCTGCCCCCCTGTCCAAAATAGGGGCAATAACCCCGTCATACAGGCCCAAAAATATTCCAAGGAGAACCAGGCAACCTGCCGCCGCAGGGGACAGCATTATAAGCCTGCCATAGAACAATCCTGCTATTCCAAGCACCACCAGGGCAATCCCGGATATCGTAAGAAACGGAGAATACCTTGAACGGATTTTATGCCTTTCAAAAACATGTGCCCCGCTGTATTCATCCTTGGTGACCAAAACGCTTATGGTGAACTTATCCATCTGTTCCATAAAATCAAATCCTTATTTAAAAAATCCAGCTTTTCATCACTTTACGCCGGGGCGCGAAGGCCTGCCTCAGGAAAGCGGTTAATTCTTCCCTGGTTTCCATTGGAATACAGCGCTTTGGGATTACTATAATCCTCTCGCTGTCCTTTGCAAGGACGAAAAGCTCCGGTGTTTCAATACAAAGGCTCATTAGCGCATAGGAATCATTCAAAGTCAGGTACTGTGTTTTTGTAACCATATTGTCGTCAAAAAATTCCATGACTGAATCTTTCATAATCACCGAATAGGTTTTGTAATATCCAGCTGCCCTTTCTTTAAGGAGGGAAGGCTGAAGATAAAAGAAGTAGATAAGCAGCACCGGGCAGCTAAAGCACAAAATCAGGGGCAGGAATATCGAGGAATATGAAACCCTGAACCAATTGAAAGAGCTGAGCCCCAAAAACGGCAATATTGCAGAGGCTATAACCGCAATCGGCAATGGGCGCAGGTATCCTATCTGCCTTTCAACCAGCAGGACGGATTTTACATACTCCTCCTTAGTGGGGTTTATCAAAACTTTAGCTTTTGATAGTTTTTGAGAAGTCATGGCTTGCTCCTCCTCAAGATTTTTTCCG